>JBJOHR010000145.1:0-5424 GCA_046047575.1 Bacteroidota bacterium
TCTGAGAGTTCCCAGCCCTCGCTTTTCTGTTTGAGCAGGCGAGAGTAGGAGCAGAATTTGCAATCGAACACGCAGATATTGGTGGGTTCTACATGGAAATTGCGATTGAAAAACACCTTATTGCCATAAAGCATCTCTTTAATGTAATTGGCCAATGAGCCTAGGTAGGCAAGTTCACCTTTCTCGTATAGGAAAACACCCTCATCAAAACTGATGCGCTCGCCATCCAACACCTTTCGGGCAATGGTTTTGAACTTCGTATCGAGTGTGCTCGAAAGAATGTGTTCTAGTCCGTTTGTATTCATTTAGTCGATGATGTTGATCTTCTTACTGGTAGTTCCTCTTTCCGTACTCACCTCCAGAACATAGGTTCCTTTGGAAAGTTCGTTCAGATCCAACTGCACGGCTGCGTGGCCAAGCAACAAATCCGTCTGGATGAACACAACCCTACCAGAGAGGTCGATTATGCGGATTTCGCACTGGAGGTTGTCCCAACGGTCGCATTGAATTGATGTAGTTCCGTTCGTTGGATTCGGGTAAACGATGATGGATGCTTCCGGCAGCTGTTCCTCAATTCCAACGGGGCATTGGTTCAACGCATCTGAAGTTTGCAGTGATTGACGAGGTCCGTTCAGTGCTGCACGCATTCGGTCTTTCTGTCCGTTAGTGAAAAAGAACAGGCATTCGTCATTGCCGTAATCCATGTAGTTGTTGAACATGTCGCTGTTCGATCCACCACCGCAGGATTCGTGCGGATAGGTGGCTGAGCATCCAAAATTGGGTTCCATTTGCTTTGGAGTGTCAGAAACGGCATCGTCAGCTGTGCAGTTAAGATTGTCTCCAAAAGGTCCCCAAAGGTGATCGAGGTTCAGGTAATGCCCAATTTCGTGTGTTGCGGTTCGGCCTAGGTCGTAGTTACCAGCCTGACTGTCCAAACCAAAATATCGGTAGCCAATGACCACGCCATCCAACAGCGGGTTTATGCCTGGTTGATACGCATAACCGAGCAGCGAGGAACCGATGTTACACACCCAGATGTTGAGGTAATCGGAAGCTGGCCAAGGGTCGTGACCACCGGCAGAGGTCACTTTCACATCATCCGATCCATTCCAATTGGTAACCGAGGTTTCTGTGCGAGTAATGCCGCTTGTCCAATAACCATTGGGGTCGCATGTGGCTAGGGCAAATTCAATTTCGCAATCGGCCACGCGGTTGCTCCAAATGGTCGGTACACCAGAAATATCCACGTTCTGCCCTCGGTAATCCTCGTTGAGAATATTGATCTGTGATATGATCTGATCATCGGACAAGTTCATGCTGGACGAACTGTAAACCACATGCACCACAACTGGAATGGTCAGAATTTCTCGATCTGGAGTTTCACTTTGATGTTCGGCCAGATAACGTTGTGTAAAGGCTTCAATCTCAGCACGCCTCAATTCCAGACCAGGGTCTGCGGCCAACTGAGCCTGCATTTTTTCTGAGGTGGCGCAATGCTGATCCTGAGTAAAGGCGTGCTGCCAGCTAAGCAGAAAAGTGGCAATGATAATGAGTGATCGGTATTTCATTCAATTCGGTTATGGAGGCAAATCTAATTAATCACGCCACCTAGCTTAGCGGATCAGCGTTACAGATCCGCTTTTAGAATACGTTTCGCCATTGGACGACACAAAGCTCACGAAATAAACGTAGGCTCCCTGCGGATCTTCCTTGCCATTGTGGCTTCCGTTCCAACCTTGATTCGGGTCTGTGGTTTCGAATATTCGCTGTCCCCAACGGTTATAGATCTGAAAAAGGTAGCTGTCTGCTTGCACGTAAACCGTTACGGGTTTGAAAATATTGTTAACTCCTTCTGGCATAAAGGCGTTGGGCATGAAAACGTTCGGGTGCTGGCGGGCACATGCCTCGTTAGACCGGCTCAATTCCATGAATTGAACTGGGTCGGGAGGTGACACCATCGGTCCTACAGGGGCGCCAATTCCTTCCACCGCTTCAATGTAATAGCAGAAATTACCCTCGCCAATGATGATCTCTTGTATGGAATCCGTAGCGGTTAGCTGGTTTGGAGGAACCGTTTTAAGGTATTCGAAGGGTCCGTCAACACTTCGGTAGATGTTATACGCGGCCACACCACCTCGCCAACCTTCATACGCATTCCACTGAAGGGAATTGGTCCGGTTGGCGTTCGCTTCTGCTTCTAACAGAATGGTTCGGGATACGTTAAGAGTATCAGCAAACTGCTCGCAGCTATCAACCCCAATAATACGGTAGTAATAGCTGTTGAAGCGGGGTCTTGCACCAGCGTCAACATAATCGTAGTACCGTGTGTTGGGGTCGTATGGTAAGAACCAGACGAAATTGGTAGCATCTTCTGATAGGCCGCGCTGAATCTCAAAACCTATATAGCCTGCCGTACTATCTGTAAAGAAATACTCTTCTATTCCGGTGTTGCCAGGCTGCACGGTGGTGTTGTAGTTGTAGCTGTAATCAGGACGCTTAGGGATGTATAGTTCTACACAGGTATCGTTAGAGGTGGACGTAATTCTATTTGGCACGTCTCTTACGGCTACAATGCGGTAGCAGTAGGTGGCTTCGCCCATTAGATTCTCATGTATGAATTCGAAAATGGTATCTGCCACAGTTCCTACTTTGGTCTCTGTGGCTCCGTTCAAACTTGCATGTATCTCATATTCTCTGACGCCCTCTGGCCAATTGATATAGGGCGACCAGGTCACGGTGGTGGACCGTTCGCAACCATCGCCTGTTACTGCTGCCAATATGGTTCTGTGAAAAAGACCCGGTTCGCCTGATATCAGGCAGTCATTACTTGCCTTTAATCGATATAGCTCACTTACTGTTGAAGCGTTAGAAGCAGGATTTACCCAATCTGTGTTGTTGTAACCCAGCACTGTTGTCAATGGTGTCCAAATACCATTGTTGTTCTGTTCTACGGTGTATTCAGTAACATTTGTCTGAGGATTCGGTGACCAGCTTATACGGGCCAACTCATTCTCAACCGTTACTGAATCGATCTGTTGCGGGTCCGGTTCGTTAGGATTGTTCAGAATATCACCAACCACATTCGATTGGGAAATGCATGTAAGGTTGTCGCTCAGATCCACCCTGAAATTCACCTGTTCGTTACACCAAATGACCGGAACGGAATAAGAAAGGTCAGTGGTTCCAGCGATCTGTGTCCATGTTCCTGCCGGATATTCCTGGTACACTTGATAGAATCCCTGACCATTTCCATTAGAGGAAGCCAGAGGCGGGTCAGCCACAGGCGTCCAGTTCAATTCGGCCGTGGCACCAGTGTTTGTCAGCGTAAGGTAGATCGATGATATGGTGTCCACGGCAGCGTCAAGCACGGCATCGTTACAGCCAGACCGCGTTCTGATGTAGTAGTAGTTCGGGCCGGATGTAGTTGGTGAAGCAACCGGATTTCCAGCAGCATGCAGGTAAGTTCCTGTATTGATATTGGCCACTGCTCCTATTTCCTGGTATGGTCCATTTAGTGACGTGCTGTGAAAAACGGCATATTCAACAAACGAAGGAGGCACGGCATTGTCTGTAACCGTTTCCCAATAGAGCGTGATGTTTCCCGTGGCATCTGTGCTGGCGCAATGTGGTTGCGGGCTGTCAACGATCGGTTCTCCAACAACTGTGACGGCCACATTCACTAAATGCACGCCAGGTGCAGGACAATAATCATCCTTGTATTTGAAAACAAAGTTGTACGTGCTCGAAATGGTGGCGCATGCATTGGTGACAGCCACGTGGTTGCAGTCGGTTTGCCAATTGAAGGTTGTGCCAATGGTTCCAGTACCCGTAAACGGAGGGGTTGTGGCTGAAAGCGTGGCGCAGGGTGTATTCACACAACCACCGTTCGCATTGGTATAATTGGACCCGAACTGACTGCCTGATGCTGTGAACTCCAACATTTGCGGATTCCCTCCCGAAATATCATTGTCTGTTCCTGATATCTGAAAGCTTACTACGTCTCCAGCATTCACCGTAACCTCAAAACCTGATCCCGTTGCAGGAAGGATCCAATTCGGTCCGGATACTTGAGGTATCAGATTCGGATTGGCACAAGGAAGTATCTGAACACTCATTTCTCTGATCGTTCGGGAAATGAGCTGTCCGCAGCGCCAACCATAAACTGCTGCCACTAGATTCCATTTACCTTGTATGTTGCTTGGAGCATCGTATTCCAACTGGCCCGAAACGGGATCCAATTGAACTAGATCATATGCTGAATTTACTCCTGGGCCAGGAAGTGGGGATGTGGAACTATATCCGGCCGCATAGGCGATCGGAACACCATTATCGCCCAAGGCAGGGGCCAATCCGAAACTAAGCGAATCGAGGTTCGGGTCTACGGCATCGCTGTTGTAGCGCAATTGGTAACCGGAACAGAGAACAGAAGTGGGTTTTTCAGCAAACTGAGGACTTGAATCATAACATGGAAACATGTTCTGTCCATTGTATGGATACATGGTGGCCGTGTAGTAGATCTCAGAGTTAACGGCCGAAACCAAATTGTCCACATTGTTCCTACAGCATCGGTTGTATTTAACCACGTAGCCGGCCGCGGGTGGCACACCGTTCAACTGTATCGGATCGGTGGCAAAAAGATATTCTCGAATAGAAAGGTCGGTCGGACCGGCCGAACCGCACGGTACACCGCAATCGCCTGTTGTAATGTCTGTTTCTGAAATGATGTTCAGAGGGATGTCAACACCTACGAAATCAGGATGGTTTTCGATCTTCAACACCTGATCGGCCGTTGTGATGATGGTGTTCTGGACAGAACAGTCGCGGTACAATTTCAGGTAGAAGACGAACTCACCGGAAGGGAGACATTCCCAATAGATATCTCCTCCGATAACGTGTTCCGAACGGGCTTCCTGTGCCCAAAAAAGCAATACCAGCAACGGTGCAAGAAGCAGTTTCAGAAAGATGCTGTTGAGACTCATTCGGGTTGCCAGAAAGCTGGAGCGCTAAGTTACCATTTATTGCCCTCTATATTGGGCGATTCCGTGCTTGGAGAACGCACAACAAGACCTTAAGTTGCTTATTGTAATGCTTGTCCTGCAGTTACCTGTTTCAGATCCTCGCGCTGCAAATATGTTTGGGCCAATTCCCGCAGCCTTTCCGGAGTGATGGTTTTGATGCGGTGGATCAGTTCATGATGCGTATCCATTCCCAATCCGTACTTGAGGTAAGACTTCCATTTACCTGCGATCTCAAATGGCCCGTCAATGCTTTTCAGCACCGATCCAAGCATATAGTTGCGCACCAACTCCAGTTCGGAATGAGGAATCAGATCCTTCCTCAATCGCTCTATTTCAAAGTAGATCTCATTGAGTGCCGCTTGACACACACCCGCGCCAACCTCCGTTGAAATGGAGAGATATCCCG
>JBJOHR010000146.1:0-7041 GCA_046047575.1 Bacteroidota bacterium
TCCAAGTGCGATGGGTTCGGGCAAAGGTTCATCTTCACATCCTTGCCATTGTCGCAGGTCATGTAAGATGTGTAACCCATGTGGTATTTCACATCGCCTTCAATGTCAGCGTCCTCGTAGTCTTTGCCTTCAAATTCCGAGAAGATCTCTTTGTAGGTCTTGTTCAGAATGTTGGCCAGAACGTTCAATCGGCCGCGGTGTGCCATGCCGATCACGAACTCCTCAATTCCGAGCACAGCGCCTTCTTCCACCACCATGTCCAAAGCAGGGATCAGTGATTCTGCTCCTTCCAGTGAGAATCGCTTTTGGCCAGTGAATTTCTTACCGAGGAACTCTTCAAAAAGTACAGCCTGACTCAATTTCTTGAGCACCTGCTTCTTTTCTTCGAGCGAGAAATTAGGTTGATTCTTGTTGCTTTCCAGCAGGTTTTGCATCCAACCCACAACCTCTGGTCTGCGCATGTACATGTACTCTACGCCAATGCTTTCGCAGTAGGTTTTCTCTAAATGCTCTATGATCTGTCGCAGTGTTGCCGGACCGATACCGATCATGGTTCCAGCGCGAAAGGTGGAATCCAGATCCTCATCGCTTAATTCAAAGTTCTCTTTGGCCAACGTAGGAGTGTATTTTCTCCTTTCACGCACTGGATTTGTTCTGGTGAAAAGATGGCCGTTCTTACGGTATCCCTCTATCAGGTTTACCACATCGAATTCCTTCTTCACGTTGGCTGGAATGCCGAAAGAGGCATCATCCTGATCATAAAGTTGTTCGGCAAAGTCGAAACCGGCAAAGAACTGCTGCCAGTCTTCACTTACAGATTCGGGGTCGGACTTGTAGGATTGATAGAGATGCTCCACTGCGGAAACATCCATGTTTGAGAGGTAAGAGAACTTATCCATTAGTGGCGGACGCTGTCTGTTCTTTTTGGTTTGGGCAAAGATAGGATTATCAGTTGGCGTTAAGCACAGAATATGTACATGTTAACAGCATTGTCAGGGCAGTTGTTTTCCGGAATAAAAATGACGGATGACCACCTTCTGAAGTTCTCGTTTAAGGATCAGGTCGGTGAGGGCACCAATGGCATTGGTTTCTCCATCCTCACCGAAAAGTATCTGCTTCACCTTGGACTCATTCAGGTCAATTCCGTAAATGAGATTCCAAAAACGGTCCATCTGATGCTCCAACATGTATTCGATAACGGGGGCAAGCTGTTCGCTCAGCTCTTTATAGGCGGTTTCGCCTGCACCGCTGAACTGGACTTCGAAGCCCTGTAAGTGAAAATCCTTGTTGACCTGTGCTACAACCTCCTGAAGCAACGACACACTGCGTTCGTAGCGTTCCATATCCGATCTGGAAAGCGGAAGATCAGACATCAATGTTCGCGGTGCATCAGTTGCGTGCTGAATTGCTTCAACACCTGTTTCCATTCTTCGTTGCCTTCCACTTTATCCAAACTGGCCAGGCCGTTGTTGAAGAATTGCCACATTTCCCGTTCGGCCAATTCCTTCACATTCAGCTTACGGAAGAGTTCCAAAACCCCATTCACTTTGTCAAGATTCTTGTGCGTACCAGTTAACCAGTTGGTCAATTCCGTGTGCTCGTTTTCGGAAGCAAGTTCCTGCGCTTTCAGCAGCAGAAAGGTCTTTTTGTTGGCAATGATATCGCCACCTTGCTGCTTGCCAACTTTGGCACTTTCGCCATAGGCATCAAGAATATCATCCTGTAGTTGGAACGCAATTCCCGAATTGATGCCGAAATCGTAAAGCAATTGTGCCTGATTTTCTGATGCCCCGCCAATAATGGCCCCGATTTTCAAGCAGGCCGCCAGCAGCACAGCGGTCTTCAGGCGGATCATGTTCAGGTATTCGTCAATGGTCACATCATCGCGCAGCTCAAAATCCATGTCGAACTGCTGCCCTTCGCACACCTCAATGGCCGTTTTGTTGAACAATTGAATTACCTGCAATGCCACGGAAGAATCGGTTTTCAACAACTCCTCGTAAGCCTTGATGATCATGGCATCGCCAGAAAGAATGGCCACGTTTGTGTTCCATTTCCTGTAAACGGCTGGTCGGCCACGTCTTACGGGTGCCTGGTCCATGATGTCGTCATGAATCAGGCTGAAATTGTGGAAAAGCTCCATTCCCAATGCGGGGTGTAGCGCCTGACTGACATTTTCCGTGAAGAGTTTGCAACCAAGGAGAACCAGAAGAGGCCGCATGCGCTTGCCCCCATTTTCCATGGTATACGACATGGGTCTGTACAACTGAGCCGGCTGTTCGGGTAGCTGAAATCCCCTCAGGACAGTTTCAAATTCCAGTAAGAGACCCCGTATACCGTCCATTCAGACCAACGAAATGAACTGTCCGCGCTGAATGACCTCGCGCAGACCGTCTTCCAATGTGGTAACGGGGCGGTCAAGCAAAGCCTGCATCTTGCTGGTATCTGGCAATCTGCGGGTCATGTCGCCTTCTTCCAAAGCAGGAAGATGAATGAGCTTGGACTTGGAGCCTGTTACCTTGATAATGGTTGAGGCCAGTTCGATGATCGGCACTTCAATGTTTCCACCAATATTGACCACATCGTTCACATACATGTCCATGTAAAATGCAGATACGCAAGCGTCCACATTATCGTTGATGTAGCAGAATGTGCGTGTTTGAGAACCATCGCCATAAATGGTGATGTCCTGATTCTGAAGCGCTAAGGCAAGAAATCTGGAGATGACGAATTCTTTACTCTGCTTAGGGCCGTAGGTGTTGAAAAAACGGAAAATGGTGTATTCCAATCCGAATTCGCGCTGGTAGGATTTAAGGTAGGCTTCTCCAACGTTCTTAACAATTGCATACGGAAGGCGTGAGTTGAGCGGTGTGGTTTCCTCGTTCTGAGGAAATTCCACTGGTTCGCCATACACTTCTGATGAACTCGAGTAGTACACACGCTTAACGCCCGTGTTCTTGCTAAGGGAAAGGACATTGTTCAATCCCTCAATATCCTTCAGCACCATTACCGGGTTCTGGAGTGTTCGTTTTACACCTACAACAGCCGCGTAGTGAAAGACAAAATCGAAGGTGTAGGCATAGAACACGCTCGAAATATCCTTGTAATCGTTGGCATCGCACTTAATGAAGCGTAGGTTGTTGTGTTCTGATTCTGGAACCTTCTTAAGCGAGCCGGTAAGCAGGTTGTCCACTATAACCACATAATTCTCCGGGTTCTGAGCCAACTTTTCGGCTACGGCACTACCAATGAATCCGGCCCCACCGGTTACTAGGATCTTGTTCTTTATTTCCGCAGGATATCTCATGCTATTTCACAAGTTTCATAAGGTAATCTCCGTACCCACTTTTCTGAAGCGGTTCGGCAATTTTCCGTAGTTGCTCTGCTGTGATGAACTTCTGGCGGTAAGCCACCTCCTCAATGCAGCCAATGGCCAAACCCTGTCGTTCCTCAATGGTCTGCACGTATTGGCTTGCCTGCATCAGCGAAACAAAGGTGCCGGTGTCAAGCCAAGCGGTACCTCGGCCAAGAAGTCCCACTTTGAGTTTGCCTTCGGCCAGATAGTGTTTGTTAACGTCCGTTATCTCGTACTCGCCACGGGCACTTGGTTTTAAGTTCTTGGCCACTTCAACCACGGAATTATCATAGAAATAAAGACCGGGAACGGCATAATTCGACTTTGGCACCTTGGGCTTCTCCTCAATGGAAATGGCGTTCATTTCGGCATCAAATTCAACCACGCCATAACGTTCGGGGTCGCTTACGTGATAGGCATACACCACGCCTCCAACCGGGTCATTGTTCGACTTGAGCAATTGTTCCATTCCGTGGCCATAGAAAATATTGTCGCCCAGAACCAATGCCACCTTATCGTTACCAATGAATTCTTCTCCGATCACAAATGCTTGAGCCAGTCCATTAGGAACTTCCTGCACCTTGTAAGAGAATTTGCAGCCTATCTGCTCTCCGCTACCCAGCAGCCGTTCAAAATGGGGCAGATCCTGCGGTGTGGAAATGATGAGGATCTCTCTTATTCCTGCCAACATGAGCACGCTGAGCGGATAATAGATCATCGGTTTGTTGTAAACGGGCATCAGCTGCTTGCTAACAGCAAGTGTAAGCGGGTGCAAACGGGTTCCAGAACCTCCTGCAAGTATGATTCCTTTCATATGGTTTGGTTTTGATCGCTCAGTTCAACCTCATCTGGTTGGTTATTGTGGTCAGAATCGAGGTCTGTTGCTTTGAATTGTTTGGTGGTTAAAGAGCGCTCCAAAGTTAGCAATAGCGATGGTAGCAATATCAGGTTGGAGAACATGGCCACCAACAAGGTGATGGATACCAGCATTCCCAAGGCCTTGGTGCCTCCGAAGGTGCTGAGATTGAAAATGGAGAACCCGAAAAACAACACAATGGACGTGTAGGCCATACTGATTCCGACCTCATGAAGGGCAAGAATCACGCTACGTTTTATCTTCCACTCGTTGGCCTCCAATTCCTGTCGGTATTTGGCCAGAAAATGGATCGTATCATCCACCGAAATACCGAATGCAATGCTGAAAACCAAGATGGTGGACGGCTTGATGGTGATCTCCAAAAAACCCATCAGCGCGCCTGTGACCACCAACGGAATGATGTTCGGAATAAGCGAAACAGCCACCATGCGCCACGATTGGAACATATAGGCCATCAGCAATGCGATCAGCACCACAGCAATGCCCAAACTCACAAACAGATTTTTTACCAGGTACTTTGTACCGCTCAGGTAAACGATGGATGTTCCGGTAATGAGGGTTTTGTACTTATCGGAATCAAAAATGCTATCGATCTTCGGCTTGATCTCGGCCAACAGTCGGTCCATTTCGTCCGTGCCTACATCTTTCATCTGAAAACTTACCCGCGTGATCTGCTTGGTGCTGTCGATGAAGCTGTTGAGAAGGTCGTTCCCATTGCTAGATGCACCGTTATTGTCCGCATATGAAAGGATGAAACCTCGCTCGCTTCCGTTCGGCAGGCTGTATTTGCTTGGCATTCCACCGTAGTAGGCCTGTTTCAAGGATTTCACCACTTCGGCCATGCTCACCGCACGCGAAAATTCTGGATAGGCCGAAATGGCATCCTGTAACTCATCGATCCGTTTGAGGGTGGCGGGAGAAAGTGCTTTGTCGGGTTTCAAAGCATCGATCTGTATCTCAAAGGGCACAACCCCATTGAACTGTTTTTCGAAGAAGGCAAGATCGGCCAGCACGGGGCTGTCCTTCGGGAAATCATCCACAATATTCCCGTTGGAAGTAATCAGCGTGATGCCATAGATACCGACCACGACCAACAGGGCGAAGAACCAGTAAACCCGTGTCCGGTAGGAAAGAACGATCTCCACGATCTTCGAAATGAAGGTCTGCGAGTACTTGCGGTCGAGGTGCTTCACGTGGCGTGCCTTCGGTTCATTCAGAAAGCTGAAAATGATAGGAACCAGCAGCAGCGAAAGCAGGAAAATGCACATGATGGAAACGGCAGCTACGATCCCGAATTCCTTCATAACCGAACTTTCTACCACCGTGAATGTGGCGAAACCGGCTGCGGTGGTGGCATTGGTCAAAAGTGTGGCCTTGCCAACCTTGCGCACCACACGCTGGAGGCCTTTGATCTTGTTTCCGTGCGCTCGGTATTCCGTGTGGTACTTATTGAGCAGGAAAATGCAGTTGGCCACCCCGATCACGATGATGAGCGGAGGCACCAGACCTGTCAGTACCGAAAGCTGAAACCCCATCAAGGCCACCAGGCCGATGGACCAGACCGAAGCCACCCCGACCACCAGCATGGCCACCATCACCACCTTGAATGAACGGAAGAAAATGTACATGATGAGCGCGGTGACAAGCAGAGCGTACAGTATGGAAAGGAACATTTCCTCTTTCACCACTTTGGCCAGAATGCTGCGGATGTACGGCATGCCCGAATAGCGCAGTTTGGTCTGTAATCGGTCTTCATACTTGCGGCCCGCTTTCGTGATGCGGTCGGTCAGATCCACGCGCTTCTTGCTGTCCAGCACCTTGGCATTCATGGTAACGGCCATCACCGAAACGTGTGCTTCCTCATCCCACATAAGCCTGTCGTAGAATTTCAGTTTGATGATCTCGGCCTTGATGGAATCCAGTTCGCCTCGTGTGGCGGGTTTTCCCTTGCTCAGTAGTTTGAAATCAAAACGTTTCAGACTGTCATTCCTAACCAAATGATAACATCGGGCGGCAGAAATGACCTGCTCAACCCCGCTCAGTTGGCGGATCTCTTCACCCAGATCGTACCAGGCATCGTAGATGTCTTTTCGAAAAAGATGTTCCTGTTCAATGCCGATCACCAGCACATCGCCATCCTCACCGAACTGCTCTTTGAATGCTCTGTAGTTGATGAGCGTGCTGTCTGTCCGAGGCAGCAACGCGGCAAAATCGTAGCGGATCTTGACACGCGTGGCCATGAATCCCATCACCACCGTGATCAGACCGATCACCACCAGAATGGCAACTCGGTTTCTAAGAATGATGCGAGCAACGGTCTGCCACATGGTTACGGCTGAAAATCAGCAGATTGCTTGTTTTTAACGGGCTGCGAAGCTAAGAAAATCACGTAGCCGATACAATCAGGGAAGCACGAAGCTCTAAATCATCAAAGGCGAAACGTTTCGGATTTTCTCTTTTCGTGCTTCATGCTTTTCACAGGCGTTCCATCCTTGTTTCCTTAATTTCGCCATCCCGATATGAGACACGTAGCCGAAATTCCCTTCTCCGACCCCGTTTTCGTTCCGAAGGAAAGCTCATCATTCACGCGGTTCATGATGAAATTCATCCGCGATGAGCGCGACATCGTGTTCATTCATCTAATCCTGAAGATTCTTCTGGTCATCGTTCCGATCGCTGCTTATCTGTACCTGCCTGGCCGCTTTAATTGGTGGGTGGCGGTCGGTTATCTGGCCATCAACTGGGCGTTCTTCACACCGCCATACATTCTCATGCTGCATTGCACCAGTCACCGACCGCTGTTCAAGCG
>JBJOHR010000147.1:0-12503 GCA_046047575.1 Bacteroidota bacterium
GATATTCCTAAGCCACTTGAGCCGCAGAATGGATTCCTACTTTAGAAGCTGTTCTGCATAACGTGTCTTGGACTATATAGAATACCTTCCCTTATTCATACTTCTGGCGCTACTGGCCGAGATACTTGGCACTGTAGGTGGTTTCGGGTCGTCCTTGTTCTTCGTTCCTATTGCCAGTTATTTTCTCGATTTCCATTCGGTGTTGGGAATCACGGCCATTTTTCACGTTTCAAGTAACATTACCAAGATCGCGTTCTTCCGAAAAGGGTTTGACAAAAAGGTGGTGTTGTCGCTCGGAATTCCTGCCGTGCTGTTTGTGATAATTGGAGCTTTCATAAGCAGATACATTGCTTCAGAAATTCTGGAAATAGCACTTGCCATCTTTCTTATATTAACAAGCCTTACATTCCTAATATTCAAACAGTTAGAAGTAAAACCTACGCTTGCCAATTCCATTGGTGGCGGTGTGCTTTCCGGTCTTATTGCAGGTGTACTCGGAACAGGTGGCGCCATCCGCGGAATCACCTTGGCTGCATTCAATATGAAGACCGAGGTTTTCATTGCCACTTCTGCCATTATTGACCTTGGAATAGACGCAAGCCGAAGTGTAGTTTACACACTGAACGGCTATGTTCACACCCACGACCTGTACCTTATTCCTGTCCTTTTGGTGGTAAGCATTCTTGGAACTTGGATAGGAAAGAAGATTCTTGACCGTGTATCTCAAGAACAGTTCAAATCAACCGTGCTGATTCTCATTCTCCTTACGGGGATCATTACACTGGGCAAGGTCATTTTCGATTTCACATAAAGGCTGGGCAATCAACTGCGCTGCCTGGTTTCAATTTGCCATTTTTCTTCGCCTTTTTCCCTGCTCTTCCTTTCCCGCAAAGCGGATTCTTGAACAAGGTGATCTTCACGCTTGCGTAAATATTGGCCGAGTAAATATCCATCGGAATAATGAAAGGCAGCAGATTATCCGACCCAATGGTAATGCTGTAGAATCGGAATGCCAATCCTACTTGCGGAGAACGGTAATCGTACAACGAAATCGGCAACGAAGCCTCAAACCATTTGGTCTCATAGCGCGGAGTTAAAGCCAACAGACTTCTTCTAATCCCAGCGGTTCTATTAGACAGTTTGAATCCTTGAACCCAGGTAGCGTTGGCATAGAAGTTCTTGCCCAGATTGTAATCGAACTGCACAGAAACTGCACTGGGAATAGTTGTGCCATAGCGCGTTCCCGTTCGCATACTTCCGGCATCTGAGACAAATTGCGATGCGATCAGATTGTCGATATCTCCAATGCCATTGAACTCAGCATCAGGGTAATTGTTCCAAGTAGTACTTGAATGATCAAAGGTTCTGATGAGTGAGTTCCGATTGAAACTGATGCCGCCCATATCAAGCAGCGAAACACCTATCCTGTATCGGTAATCGATGGTTCCACAATCACTCTGTGAGGTATGAGGCTTGTAATCATCCACTTCTTCCAACATGCGCTTGTAAGTAACACCAAGGTCAACGCCAAAACCATGTCCGTTGGCAAAACCGGGTTGTGTCAAGGCATACTGTCCGCTCACATCCATTACATCCCAATCTTCTTCGCTCACTACAGTATGGTCTATCTGGTCTAGATGCACCGACATGTGTCCTATACCCATCAGATACTTGGCTGTAATGCCCGCATTGATCATGTCTCGCCCACGCTCATACAGGATTCTTCCATAACTCAGGCCGATCTCAGCCCAAGCAGTACCGTAAGCACCCATTTTCCCTTGGTTATAGCGGATATCGCGTTGCGGAGAATAATCCAGTCCTTCGCGAATGAAGAGTGCGGTAGGTTCGCTCAGATCTTCGGCAGAAACAAAAACACGTCCAGCGGTATGGAAACCGAACGCGTTCTTTCCTTGTGATAACGTAAAGCTCGGACCGTCTATACGTACATTCCCAGCAGCATGTCTTTCCTTACCATTGATATGATACAAGGAGGTAGGAATATTGCCACTGAACACATCGTCCCACACGTAGTAGTCGCTTTTGCTCAGGTAGGCGAAGTTGTTCCAAGCGAAAACATCAGCACCTACGAGGTTGATATCCAACCAGGCTTTGCTATCAACCATACTCGATGGATTGAGCGGCATTCCTGTGGTTCCTGCATAGTTACTATTGGCAAGCCCAACACGTTCTTGGGCCATTGCACTGGTTGCACTCGATACGCATGCAACAAGAAGGAGGATTCTGGCATTCATGGTTCGGTCGTTTTTGGTTGATGTAGCTTTAACTGCATGAGTCTGCCAATTAGTATGCGGCAAAGCGCTTGTGAACGACCTTCACCATAAGAATGCAACATATCTGCATCTAACTGGCCATCATTCACCAATTCCGTTATAATAACAGCACAGTGAAGTGACCACGGTCACCATCTGGGCAAGATTGAGCAACTAGATTCGCGGCAAACAACCGATCATGCGAAACATCTTCCCAATCCTTCTTCTATTCGTTGCTTCTGCAAGCTTTGCGCAGCCCACCTTCAACTTATCCATTGAGGAGTTGACCCTACCAGAAGGTCCTGGTCTTCAGTCCTTTGTAGTGGGACAGCATGAAGGGAAATGGCTTCTCATAGGCGGTCGGACCGATGGTTTGCACCAGCGCCAGCCTTTTGCATCTTTTCTAGCAGCAGATAACAATACAATGGCTTACGTGGTAGACCCAGTAGAACTCCAAGTATGGTCTGCGTCCCTTTCCTCCTTGCCTACCAACCTCCATGAGCAACTTCAAAGCACCAACATGGAATTCGCACAGCGCGATACCGTACTATACATTGCCGGAGGCTATGGCTATAGCGCCACAGCTGCCGACCATATAACTTATCCCTATCTCACGGCCGTGAACGTTCCATCTGTGATCCATGCGGTTATGAACGGTACGAACCTAAATACCCATTTCAGATACATCAGTAATGAGGCTATGGCCGTTACTGGCGGTTACATGCACCTGCTGAACGGCACGTTCTACCTAGTATGTGGACAGTATTTCGAAGGTCGTTACAACCCAATGGGGCCTAATCACGGACCGGGGTTCATACAGGAATACACTGAGGCCATCCGTACCTTCCAGATCATCGATGATGGCACCACTCTGTCCATTGCCGATTATACTGAAACCACCGATGCTGCCAACCTGCATAGACGGGATTACAACATGGTTCCGCAGATCTTTCCTAACGGAGATAACGGATTTACTGTGTTCAGTGGTGTGTTCAGGCCAGATGTCGACCTACCGTGGTACAATTCGGTAGACATTACCGAGACCGGATATACCGTGAACAACAGCTTCGATCAATTGCTTAGTCAGTATCATTCAGCCAATCTGCCCATTTATGACCAGTCCAACAACGAAATGCACACCATTTTCTTCGGAGGCATGGCACGCTACTATTATGATCAGAACGGAACCTTGGTAGACGATGATAATGTGCCCTTTGTGAAGACCATGAGCGTAGTGAGCCGCGATGCCAACGGAACCATGACTGAACAGAACCTGAGCTTACAGATGCCATCGTTCCTTGGTTCTGGGGCCGAATTCATTCCAGCAGCTGGAATCAGCTACGCCAATCAACACATACTGAATCTGAATTTGCTCAGCAACGGACAGCCCACCTTGGTTGGTTACATATATGGAGGCATTGAAAGCTCTGCAGAAAATATATTCTTCATCAATGATGGTACACAGAGTTGGGCCAGTAACCGTCTTTTCAAAGTGTACATTGAACCGAACGCCTTTACAGCCATTGATGCCCATAGCGTGACCGGAGACGATGTGTTCGATCTACAGGTATTCCCCAATCCTGCCGATGATTCAGCCACGGCATGCCTCCACAGTAAGTACCTGACCCACGGGCTTGTTGAATTGTATAATGGTACAGGACAGGTGGTCAGAACCATTCAGGTTGAATCCATCTTTAACAAGGCCACTCATTTCACCATCGACCTCAGCGGACTGAACTCAGGCACCTACCACGTGCGTTTCAGCAATGGTGCATTCAGTACTGGAAAGAGTCTGTTACTGCAGTAAGTTTAGGTTATCCAAAGCGATGATGCTTACGCAAAATCGTATTTCATTCTGCTAAGAATCGGTCACGTAATAGAAACGGGGTCAGCCTTGATCTTCAAATATTTCCGCAGCACATTGACCCACTGATTAAGTAACTTGCAGGCAAATTCCAAAGAATGAGCGCAGTTCAGACCATGGTCCTTAACCAAACACAGGTAAACCAGAAGATAGACCGTTTGGCATTTGAAATCTACGAGAACCACTACACAGAGAAGGAGATAATTATTGCGGGCATTGAAGGCAATGGCTACACCTTGGCGCAATTGCTTACTGAACGGCTCACCCATATTGCTGATATCCGCGTAACCTTGGTCTCGGTATTCGTCAACAAGCAGGACCCATTGGCCCAGAAAGCATCGGTTGAATTGGAAAAGGCCGATGCCGAAGGCAAAGTGGTGATACTGGTAGATGACGTATTGAACAGTGGCAAGACCTTTATTTACGGCATCAAACACTTTTTACAAGTGAGGTTGAAAGCACTGAGAACCGTTGCCTTGGTAGACCGCGACCACAAGCGTTTTCCTGTAAAGGCAGATTACGTTGGCTTGCATCTGAGCACTACACTACAGGAACATGTGCGCGTGGTGCTTGAAGGAGAAATGGGGGTTTATTTGGAGTGAAGGATCGATGATTCGGTTTAACCGCAAAGGCGCAAAGGTTTCGCGGAGAGCGTAAGGTTACTTTATTAAGAATCGCTCCTTATTCCTCATTTCTAACGAAAACAATAGGTAATAACATCTCCGCGTTTTTAGCGGCTTCTTTGCGTCTTTATGGTTAACTCATTTTGGACTAATTAACCGGGCCAACTCATCAATATCCAGATTCACGCCATTTACCGTCCGTTGGGCGCGGGTATAGAATGCGTTACGCTTTCCGATCTGGAATTCGACCTTTTTCAGCATCTTATCTTCTGGCAATCCTTTCAGAATAGGTCGCTCTTCCTTGCTAGATAGAACTCGGTCTACCACGGCTTTGGGTGTCATTTGCAGGTAGATGGTTACTCCGGCTGCATTCATCTCATCCATCGATTCGAAAAAGCAGGGCGTTCCACCACCAGTGGCCATCACGTAACCATCCTGTTCCAACCACTTTCGCAGTTCAGCCTGTTCGCGCTTTCGGAAGGCCTTTTCTCCTTCTACTTTAAAAATATCTGGGATAGACATGCCTGCCGACTTCTCTATCTCAGCATCAAGGTCAACGGCCTGCAGACCGAGTTTAGAAGCTAACTTTTTAGCAGCGGTGGATTTTCCACTTGCCATATATCCTATCAGAAATACTCTCATTTAAGCTTCAAGTTACAAGCCACAAGTTGCTCAATTGGTAATTAATCATTTCTAATTCTTAACTCCCAGTGGGAAGGTCTCCTTCCTTTTCAATGGCCTTGATCACCATTTTGTCTACAAACGTTGGCAACAATTTGCTCAGATAGTAAGATAGCTTTCCTTGCATGGTAAGCACCACTCGCTTCTTCCGCTTCTTCACACCGTTGTAAATATGGTCGGCCACCTCTTCAGAGCTCATCATCTGGCCCTCATTGCGTGGCGATTCCCCTTGACTGCTTCCATCGGCCACCAAGGCCGTTTTTCTTATGTTGCTTTCTGTATAACCGGGACATACGACCATTACATGCAGACCGTTGTTGTGGTTCTCCAAGGCCAGAGCCTTCAAGAAGCCCTCCATGGCAAACTTAGAAGCGGAATAACCCGTTCTTCCCGGTAAGCCTTGGTAACCGGCCACAGAAGATATACCTACCACCGAACCTTTGTATTTGAGCAACTGCTTCAGCGCATACTTGGTGCAATACACCGTTCCGAAAAAGTTGATCTCCATTAACTGACGGATAACGCTCAGATCCACATGCTTGAACAAGGCACGCATGCTAATGCCTGCATTGTTGATCAGCACGTCAATGCGACCGTAAGTGTTCAGCGTTTGGTTTATCATCCTCACGCAATCGTTCTCGTTGGCAACATCGCCCTGCACGGTCAACACTTCAATGTTCTTGGCCCGTAGTTCTGTGGCAGCAGCTTCAAGATTCTCAGCATTTCGGCCAGTAATACAAATTCGACCACCTTCCCTGCCGAAACGTTCGGCACATGCCTTGCCAATTCCCGAACTTCCGCCCGTGATCAGCACCACTTTATCTTTGATGAATGACATGGGGCAAAACTCGGTAATTATGAATGAATAATGAGGAATTATGAATCGACCGCAATCTGCAGGCCCGATCACTGATCGACCGGCTACCATTCCGAATTCCTAATTGCTAATTCCTCATTGCTAATTACTTCTTCTTATGTTCGCTAAAATTCAATTCGCATGGAACTCATTGAGGTCAAGAACGCACAGCAGGAAAAGGAATGGGTACTCTTCCCCACCCGATTGTACAGCAACGACCCGCTATATATCCGCCCGATCGATCAGGAGATCAAGGATGTTTTCGACCCAAAAACCAACCGCTTTTTCAGTTTCGAAAAAAGCGAAGCCATACGCTGGTTGCTGCAGAAAGACGGAAAGTCCATTGGAAGAATAGCAGCTTTCATAAATGGCAAGACTTACAATACCGAAGATCAGCCCACGGGCGGCTGTGGATTCTTTGATTGTGTTGATGATCAGCAGGCGGCCAACATGCTTTTTGATTCTGCCCATGATTGGCTCAAAGAACGCGGCATGGAAGCAATGGACGGCCCCGTCAACTTCGGAGAAAGGGATAAGAATTGGGGGGTATTGATAGATGGTTTTGCCGAACAGAATTACGGCATGTTCTACAACGCTCCTTACTACCAGAAACTATATGAGAACTATGGTTTCGGACTCTATTTCAAGCAATACACGTTCGGGCGAGATGTGCAGAAGACCAAAGATTTTGAACCGCGTTTCTACGAACGTGCTCAGCAGGCGCTTAACAATCCGGACATAACCTTCCGTTACATCCGGAAGAAGGATTTCGATAAGGCAGCAGTGTACTTCCATGAAGTGTACACGCAAGCTTGGGGTGGGCATTCGGGCGTTAAGCCCATGACGTTGGAACAAGCGCAGAAGATGTTCGGAAAGCTGAAACCAATTGCAGATGAACGTTTGATCTACTTTGGATTTCACAAGGAGCGGCCCATCTCATTCTTTCTTTCCATACCAGAGTTGAATCAGCTTTTCAAGTATGTGAACGGGAAAATGGATCTGTTGGGCAAGTTGAAATTTGCCTACCATATGAAAATGGGGCATTGCAAGAAAATGCTGGGCCTTGTATTCGGTGTAATCCCCGAATTTCATGGTCATGGTGTGGAAAGTGCCATGGTTGTATCCTACTCGGACATTGCTTGGAACAAAGGATTGCCCTACAAGACCATAGAGATGAATTGGATCGGGGACTTCAACCCGAAAATGATGAAAGTGTGCGAACAACTGGGCGCAGAGATCTGGCGAACGCACGCCACGTATCGTTATCTGTTCGATCGGGAAAAGAAATTTGAGAGATGCCCGATCTTAGAGTGATAGGTGAATCGGTTGACCACTTAATTAGTGGCTGAACATGAAGCTTGTGACTGGCAACTCGTTCATAATCCCTAATTTTTCATTCATAATTGAATAACGTGAGAGACTACATCTACATTCTGAACCTGACACCGAAATACCGCGACCAAGCTTCTTGGGGCGATAAGGAAAATAAGACCTTGGAAGATCATGCCTCTCGGTTAGAGCGTCAATCCAAACGCGGAACAGTAAAATACGTTGGCCGTACGGACCTTCCCATTTCCAGCGAGAACAACTTCGGACTGGTGGTATTTGAAGCAGAGAACGACACCATGGCGGAACTGTTTGCTCAGGCCGATCCTGCCGTAATGGCCGGCATGATGACAGTGAAGTGCTTGCCCTTCAAGCACGTTTTCTGATGCCCCAAAAGCCTTAGTTGGCTGCTTTCTTCTTCCGTTTGAAAAGGTCGCTGATCTTGTTGAATTCCTTCTGGTAAGAAAGACCTATTCCCTGAGTGAAAGGTGCGTTATTGGTCAGCGTGTTAATGTCGTTACTCTTGTTGAATGCTCGCACACGGAAACGACCGTCAGATGTGATCTTGTATTCAATGTTCACGTCTCCCACAATATTACTCGAACTCGATTGCGTATTGGCCACACCCACGTTACCATCCACAATGATCCGGTTGTTGAACAACTGCGTTGAAAGCGAAGCCTGCAGTTCATCGCTGGTAATGTCATCGCCTGGTCGGTAATTTATTCCTATATCAAAATCGTTGCTGATCTTGGACAACCAGTTGCTCAATTGGTTGGATATCATTTCTGCCGAACTGGAAGAAAAGAACCCACCTGCCTGCTGCAACGCTTGATTCTGTGTTTCAGTTGGGAAGAATCGGTTCAATACCAGCAGGCCAAAAACCTGACGGTTCATTTCCTGGTCGTTTCCAACCCCGATCCTGTTCCTCACCTCGGTTTTTGTCTGCTCATCAGAGTTAGGCAGATCAACATCAAAGGCAATGTTCGGGTTGAGCAGGTTACCGGTCATGTGCAAGATGCAATCCACCTGAATCCTGCGCTTGTAGTTGTCGTTGCTCGTGTCAGGGTACATGAGTTCGTAAAGCGATGTACGCACCCCATAATTTCCTGTTATGTCAATGAGCGCATCATACGGGCTTCCGCTCCAGTTGATGGTTCCCCCCTGCTGTATCAGGAACTTCTTATTGATGATGTTCTGAAGCGTGAATAAGTATTCTCCCTTCTTAATGTAGTAGTCTCCGAACATTTTAAAATTGCCCGAGCGGTCGAGCGTCATGGTAATGTCTCCATCGCCTCGGCCCTTGATAATATCGCCCACTTTGGGGTCAAAAATGAGTTGGATCTCGGCATCTGATGTCACCTCAATGTCCATTTCGAGGGTAAGGTTCTGGAATGAAACCTTGAATTCATCCTTCAGGTCTAGCTTCTCATCTTCCGTTCCTTTCGGTTTCACAAATGTGACGAAGTCGGTCTCATTCACATTCTTAGCCCCGAACAGCGGAATAAAAAATCGCGTTCCCCGTTCAGTTTTCATGGCAACATCCAAATGCATATTCTTCGGTTCGCCATAAAACCGCACGTTTCCGGTCCCAAAGCCTTTGCCGTAATAAAGCGTATTCATGGCCGAATTTGTGTTCAAGGCCATGAAATCGACTGCATCCAGCCTAGCATCAAAAATGAAATTCTTGAAGCTCTCATGCTTTACCCATCCATTCACGTTGGCCACCTTGTCCCGTTCGTCCAATACTTCGAGGTTTTCAAAATAGAAACCATCCTTTTTTATGATCACTGTATCAGCCAATCTGAATCGGGTGTTCAGGTAGGTGAACATCAGGTCGGCATCTTTGAGAACGGCCAATCCGGTAAGTTTCGGTTCTTTGATCGTTCCCTTGAGGGTAACATCTGCTTTGGCCGTGCCATGCACATCGCTTATCACCTTGTCAATGTAGGGATGGAAAACGCTGAGGGGCAGTTGGTCTATCGTGGCTTTCAAATTGAAATTCTCACGTCTGTCTTCGCCCGGCAGAAATTCTCCAACCACACTCAAACTCGTATTGTCATTACGCGAAAGCAGCCCGAACACCTGAACGCTTCTGGTAGCCGGTATCCAAGTATTATTGATCTCTCCCGATCCAATGGAAACGCTATTGACCACCAACGAATCGACCTCTAATTGATTGGTCATGAAGAATTTGTCGTAAATACCCGAAAGCTGCGCCTGACCAGAAACCCTTCCATCCAACTTCAATCCTTTGGGTTGGGTGATGAGGTTGAAATTGGCAAGGTCGAAATTGCGTAGACGAACGTCCAACTTCGCATTCGGATCCTTCGATATTTTCCCATTGACGCCTATCGACTGCTTATCGTTAATGAACTTGAAATCAGTGAATTCGAATGCGTTAGTATCAATTCGGAGCATGTTGTTCTCTTCCACGGTCCAATCAAGTCCTGCAACCGTGATGTTCGACTGTTCCAAATGAAAACTGACCTCTTCATTCTTAGGAAATGAGGCCACTCCTTGAATAAAGGCCTTGTTGGCGATCTTGGTCCTATTATCCCACTTTACCACCAAACCAAGGCTATCGTTGAAGGTAAAGGAATTGACCTCGAAACGCGCCAGGTAAATGCTATCTGCCAAGTTGACCTTATCAGCAAAAATGCCGATCTGAAAGTCCTTTCCCGGATTTTCGGCCTCAACCTGAACCCCTTTCATACGAATGTTCTTGTAGGTCATCTCCGGAAGCCTACCGCGCAGGTAGATCTGATCAGAGACAGACGAATATCTTCCCTGAAAATTGGAACTGTCGCTAATGGAAAGTTCTGGAGCAAGGAAGTAACTGACCACTTCGGTATTCTTAAGGTCGATACTGAAGTCGAACTCAAGTGGCCTGTCCGTGTCAAGGGTTTTGAAATCACCGGCATAGCTGGGCAGATGTTTTCTCAAGAGATTGTTTGCAGCCTTCGGAATGTTTCTAAAACTGAAGTTCCCGTTGAAATCGGCATCCAGAATTCCCGAACGAAGCTTCAAGGTCTTGATGGTCTCTCCTTCGTTCACATCCAACGAAAACCGTTTTACCTGATACTTTTCGTCTCCTTCCTGCTGATATGTGGCATCCGTTATCTCAATCAGGCCAACCAAGTTGTCGATATCATCTCCAATGAAATCCACGTCAACCACACCACTTACTGTGGCGTTCTCGCGCTTTTTGACCAGTTTCATTTCATAGAGATTGGCATGAACCAGGTCTGCATGGAAGTTGAACTGAGGCAAGGTTTGAGACAGGTCGAAACCTCCGCGGAAGTTCAAGTTCAAGTTGGTATCGTTAACCGATATTTCTCCACTGAACATGCTTCTCGCGAATTCGCCATTCACATCGATGTTCTGATACTGATAACCCAACAGTTCCACAGCCTGAACTTCCCCAACTAATCGGGCGTTGATCTCTTCTTTGCTGAGTCCGCTACCCTGCACTTCTGCACTAAGGGTCACTTTTCCAACCCGTTCCTCGCCCAAGAACCGACCTATATCGAATGAATTGGAGCTTAGTGAACCACTGTATGCAAGCAGACCGGTTGTTTCATTTTGCTTCAGCGAAATGTCGGTCTGCAAGGAACCAATAGAGGTGTTCAGCTTTCCGAAAGCCACAAAATCATTGATGAACCCCGTAAAATTCCCCTGAAAGCGGATCTGGCCCAAATTCGAGAGATTCTTAGGTACGGACAAGGTTTTTGATTCGTTGAAAGGCGGTAAAGGAATTTTATTCAGGTCTGAATAATTGGTAATGAGCCGTTTCAGGTCCAAATGCAGAAAGGTTTCACGGATGTTTGGCAGACCATCCAGGTCTATGTTTCCTTCCAGTCGGGTTGCATCTCCATAGCCAAGAACCAGATCTCTGGCGTTGAGACTCGAAACCGGGCCATAGATCCTTCCTTTCAGTTTCAAGGTTTCGTTCAGACCGTCCATGGCAGGTGCAAAAAAGGCCACATCTTTCAGGTTGACCACAGATTCACGGAATTCATATTCCATTCTAACGCTGTCAACGAAATTGATGTAGTCGCCCCATCGGTTGTAGGTGTAATGCAGATCCAGATCCAGCGAACTTTCCAGCGTGCTGATGCAGAGCTCATCAACCTTCAATTCCGTGGGGCTCACCTTGGCTTTTCCCTGAAAATTCTTGAGTAAAAAACCTCTTCGCTCAAAGCAATTCAGTTTTCGAACGTTACCGTAGATCGTATCGGCATCGAGTCGAATATCGTTGATCAGCAGATTGATGCGACTTATCTCCAGATACTTGTAATCAATCCCAATAGCTTTGCGTTCCGCATTGTAGTTGATGAGTTGAAAGGATGCATTTCGCAGTTCAAGGGCATCAGAACGTATATCCCACGGCTTGGAAATGCTTGTAGTGTCCTTAGGTGCTGAGAAGTAATCTATCAGGAATTGGATGTTCAACTTACCCTCACCTTCATACTTGTGCAGGTAAAACTTGAGGTCATCGATCCAAACCTTATCCAAAAGCAACTGCTGCTTATCTATACTTACGTAGCGAAGGCCTAGATGCAGATCGTTGAGGTAGGCAAGCGTGTCGCCCTGTAGATCCTGAACGTAAAGACCTTCCAGTATCACGCGGTTGAAGAATCCAATATCCACTCCTTCAACCGAAACGGTTGTCTTCAACTCATCAGAAAGGTATTGGGCAATATACTGGGTTATTCGCGTCTGAACACGAGAACTTCTTAATGCTACATAACCGCCTCCGATAATGAGTATCAAAAGCATGCTGAGCACAGAAACCCACGCGAATGCTTTTTTGATACTTTTGAAAATCATCTACCTCAGAAAACCTTGTCGTCAAAGGTACTCAATAACGATGCCGAGGT
>JBJOHR010000148.1:0-15856 GCA_046047575.1 Bacteroidota bacterium
ATCTTCAAAACGCTCCATCAGGCAGCCATTTTCGGGATTGTCTCGGTGGTAATCATGGCCGCTTTGGGCGGCATTTGGGTTCCGCTTTACATCATGTCAGATACCATGATCTTCGTGGGGCACCTCTCGCCCATGAATTGGGCCATGGAAGCCTTCAATGGCGTTTTCCTGCGGGGTGAAACGGGTGCAGAAATTATTTCAGGTTCGTTCAAACTTTGGGCTTTCGGGATTGTTTGCTTCGCAGGGTCGCTCTTGCTTGAACGCAACCGACAAAGCTGAACGCTTCCTAATTTTGACACAGAAAATATGCTCATTCCATGAAAGGAAAATATGATGTTGTAATACTCGGTGGTGGCCTTGCGGGCCTCACCCTTTCGCTTCAACTGAAGAAACAGAACCCTGACATCCGCGTGCTGGTGCTGGAAAAGCGCGATGATGCGGCTCCCGATGCGGCCCATAAAGTGGGCGAAAGCACCGTGGAGTTGGCCACGCATTACCTGCGCGAGGTGCTCGGACTGAAGGATTACCTCGACCGCGAGCAGCTGCCGAAGCACGGGCTGCGCTTCTTCTTCTCGCCCAAGCATAAGGAAACCATTCACAAGCGCGTGGAATTGGGACCGAAAGTGCTTCTGCCAGTTCCAAGCCATCAGCTGGACCGTGGCGTGCTGGAGAACGACCTTGTGACGTTCAGTCGCGAAGCTGGAAATGAAGTAATTCTTGGTGCCAAAGTGGATAGCGTTGACATGGGCGCAGAAAAGCATTCGGTGACCTACAGCGTGAACGGTGAGCAAGTGACCACCGATGCCCGTTGGGTGGTGGATGCCTCTGGTCGCGCCAGCATTCTGAAGCGGAAATTCGGTTTCGCGCAAGCGCATCCGCACGATGTGAATTCGGCCTGGTTCCGAGTGGATTGGAAAATTGACATCGACACATGGAGCGATGACCCGAAATGGCATTCGTACGTGGAGCCTGGGCTGCGCTATCTGAGCACGGTTCACTTGATGGATAAAGGATATTGGGTGTGGATCATTCCGCTGGTGGGCGGCAAAACGAGTGTCGGCATTGTGGCCGATCCCGCCATCCATCCGTTGGAAACGTACAACAAACTCGATAAGGCGTTGGCGTGGATCGAGCAGTGGGAGCCGCAGCTTTCGAAAGAACTGAAAGCAAAGACGAACGAAGGCGGCAAAATCCTGGATTTCCTTCAGATGAAGCATTTTGCCCACGGATCAGGCGAGTTGTTCCACACCGACCGTTGGACGGTTGTAGGGGAAGCTGGCCTCTTTGCCGATCCGTTCTATTCGCCCGGTTCCGACTTCATTTCGATGGCCAACACGTGGACGGCCGACCTCATTCAGCGCGACCTGAAAGGCGAAGACATCTTCTTCCGCACCAAATTCTACTCGGAAGTGCTGCGCGCGCTGTTCGACAACTGGATGCCGATCTACACGGGCCAATACCCGATGTGGGGCAGCACGCAGGTGATGGTGGCCAAGATCTTCTGGGATTGGGGCGCGTATTGGAGCATCAACACGCTGCTTTTCATCAATAACGGCCTCACCAACCTTGATCTGATGCGAAAGATGACCGCTGGGCCAAAATCGCTGCTGCAACGCTATGGCGAACTTAGCCGCCAGATGCAGATGCTGTTCAAAGACATGATGCCGTACGACACGGCCGACATCACCGAACGCTACACCGATCCGTTCGACCTCGACTTCCTTCGCAAATTCCAGCAGGATATTGTGGAGAAGGAATACACCACGCAAGAAATGCTCGACAAGCTTTATTCGAACATCGGGGTGCTGGAACACGTGGCGGCCGAAACGTTCCGACTGTTCAGCAACCTGGCACACGGAACATCAATGGACATTGAGGTGGATCCGTACACCATGAGCCTGAACGGTGACCGCAAACTGGAAAGCGTGAACAGTGTGGTGCTCCCACGACATGAGCACATTGCGGGACAGATGAGGCGCATGTGGCTGTATCCGTATCCTGAGATGGCTGAAGTTTAGTTCGCGTGAATTCCCTGATCGCTGAGAACATAGAAACTATTGTTGCCACGTTCCAAAAAGGGCGTGCGCTCAGCGAACAGGAGCTTAGCTTAGACGAACTCATTGCCGAACTGAACAAGTTCGAACCGCGTTACCGTTCAGTTGCTTTTGAAGGTGCTTCAATGGGCGTTGCCTTGACAAATTCCATCGAAAAGTGGAAGGTTTACGCTGAGAAAACAGCAAATCACTCTACGCAAGTTCATATTGGTTTGGGCTGGGCAATAGCCGAATGCCAAATGAACCTCGCTTCCACCCTTTCGGAAATTAAACCAGAAAAGCGGGTAAAGGTCTTGGATGGTTATGGCTACTGGAACGGGCTGTTTCAAAGACGCGCCACCATTCGAACGCAGCAAATTCCTGAGAACATCACTCCCGAATTTCAATCAGGCTTTGACCAAGGCGTTGGCCGTGCCATTTGGTACATCACCAAAGGGGAAGTGGATAAAGTGGTGAGCATTATCAACCATTTTTCGGAAGATCGAAGACCGAACCTTTGGCAAGGCATTGGTGTGGCTTCAACCTATGTTGGTGGTTGTTCGGATGAATTGATCACGGAATTGAAATCTGCGGCTGGCGAGTTCAAAACAAACTTCGAGAAAGGCATGGAAACGGCTGAGGAAAGTATGATAAAGTCGAAAGAAACTGATCGATATGAATGAGCTTGATTTGATCATTGATCTTCATCGGTTCAATGAACGGCAAGGTCCCGGAAGCGAAAAAGAGACGCTTCGTGCTTTGGACCTGGTGAATTTACCCCGGACAAACGAACTCAGAGTTGCTGATATCGGATGCGGAACCGGGAGTCAAACCTTTACCTTGGCTAAAAACCTGGGCTGTGAGATAACCGCGGTCGACCTGTTTCCAGCGTTCCTGCGTGAACTTGAAGAAAGAGCTAAACGAGCTGAACTCAATGATCATATCCGAACCCTCGAAGCATCGATGGAGGATCTTCCGTTCGAGAAAGAATCGTTTGACGTTATTTGGTCGGAGGGCGCCATTTACAACATGGGATTTGAAAAAGGAGTGAAATACTGGAACCAGTTTCTAAAACCTGGAGGCTACTTGGCCGTGAGTGAGATCACTTGGATCACGCAGTCAAGACCAGCGGAAATCGAGAACTTCTGGATGTCTGAGTATCCTGAAATCGGAACAGCTTCCAAGAAGATACAACAGCTGGAAGAGAACGGTTATTCGCTGGCGGGATACTTCATTTTAGATCAGACAAGTTGGATCGAAAACTACCACAAACCGTTGGCTGATGGCTTCAATTCGTTCTTGAACAGAAACAACAACTCTGAAACGGCAAAGGAAATTGTGAAAGAGAATCAGCGGGAAATGGAACTCTATATCAAGTTCAAGGAATTTTACAGCTACGGATTCTACATCGCGAGGAAAGAGGCCTGACCGATCACTTATTTCGAACCAAGATCAGCCCATGCTGGTTTCCTTGGTAATGATTGTAAATGAGAATGTTCTTCAGTTCCCCTGAAATTGGTTTCTGAACTGCCAGTTTCGCTGCAGCCTTTCCACTGACCAACTGTGCACCAAACCACGTGGCAAATGCACTTGCCGAAGGGTTTTCACCGAAGAGATTTTTGAACGAGAGAATTCCTGTTTCAGGGAAAAGCCGCTTGGCGAAGTCGCCATACCAATGATCGGAATTGGCATCGCCCGAATACCCGAGCAACAGCGCATCAATGTCAGAAGCGCTCAGGCCGTTGCGTTCTAATAGTCGCGAAGCTTTGGTTGTGAGATCATCCAAATTTGGATACGAGATCATGTCGGCATCAACAATCTCAGCGATGGCATTTTCGGCACTCGGTTCGAGAATGAACATGGCCGCGCCTTCGCCATTTACCGCACCAGGCGTTCCGCAACCGATGAGTTTATCGGTCGAAATCTCCTCTTTTTTAATGAAACCCGCCAGCGTTTCAATACGGTATTGCGCTTGCGAAATCTCTTCCACGCAACCGACCATCAGGCTTCGGGCTCTTCCTTCATTGAAGAGAAGATCGGCATCCATCAAACAGTTTTCGAATGAAAGTCCCTTGTTGCTGTGCGTGTTATTGTAGCCGATGTTGGCGGCCATCAGCGCCAATCCGCCTGCTGGGGAACTGGGCGCACCTTGTACAAAGCCCGTGGGTGTGAGCGTACCTTCCTCGTACTGAATAATCTGATTGAGAAAACGGTGGCAATCCTCCATGCCTCCATCGGTGGTTCCGATGATGATGCCATCGGTTTTCCATTTCTGAAGCAACGGCATTCCCGCCCCCGTAGCCATTCGGTTCGACTTTCCCATTCTGCGAAGCTGTCCGCGGGGTATTT
Source organism: Bacteroidota bacterium (assembly GCA_046047575.1). Taxonomy (GTDB): domain Bacteria; phylum Bacteroidota; class Bacteroidia; order UBA10329; family UBA10329; genus UBA10329. The sequence goes on from JBJOHR010000148.1 coordinate 4,383, forward strand.
CCTCATAACTTGGCTCCACGGCCTGCAACTGCGAACCTGTGTAAATGACAGGTTCAGTTCCGAAGAAGTCTCCGTCAAATGTACGTTGGGGCGATATGCAGGTCAGGTCCTTGATGTACATGATCAGACCTTTGAGAGAATAAGTGAACTGCAATTTCCACCAAAACCAAAGGAGTTGGAAAGCACGTGGTCGATCCTGGCTTTTGTGAACTCCGTTTGCGGCTTGGAATTGAACTCAGGCATTGGGGTTTGCCAGTTCAAACTCGGATAGATTTCTTGATGCTTGATGCTGAATAGGCTGAAAACAGCCTCAATAGCACCAGCAGCCGCCAACGTGTGTCCCGTGTAAGATTTGGTGGAAACGTATGGCGGAATTTCTCCGAAGATCTGCTGCATTCCGTGGACTTCGGTATAGTCATTATTCTCGGTTCCTGTTCCGTGGGCGTTCACGTGGTCAATGTCGGAAGGCTGTAGACCAGCGGTTTGCAATGCACCATTGATGGCTCCGCGAACACCAACAGCTTCAGGCGACATGGAACTTGGATGATACGCATCGTTGGTATTTCCGTAGCCGCGAACCTCGCCCCATATCTCTTTTCCTGCGGCATCTTCTTCCCTTTCGAGAACAAGGTAAGCCGCACCTTCGCCCAAGTTCAAACCCTTGCGGTTGGCATCGAACGGACGGGTAATCTCATCGGAGAATATCTGCAAGGAATTGAAGCCGTTGACGGTGTATTTCGCCAAGCTGTCAACTCCACCAACGATTGCTCTTTTAGCCTTTCCTGCCTTTATCATCCGCGCACCAAGCATGATGGAATTGGCCGATGACGAACAGGCCGTGTTCATGGTATCAGTGTAACCGCGAAGCCCGAACGCTTTGACCAATTGAAGGGTGTGCGCCCCACTTCGATACGAATTGACATATGGCGATGGCTTCTCATTCGTGTTCGCATCCGCGAAAATGGCCTCCATTTCCACCATGCCACCAACGGTTGTTCCTGAAAGCAAAGCGGTATCGAATGACCGAAGGTCTTCCTGCGAAAGTCCAGCGTTTGCCACTGCTTCTCGGAAAGCCATAAAAGCCAAGAGTTCTGTACGAGTGTGGCCAGTTTGATTCAGATAAGCGAATTCCGAACGAAGCTGGTCATTGCTCAGTTTCACTTCCCCGAACAGCAATTCATCCGCGTAACGCGAATCAAGGAATTTGGCTTTCCCAATTCCTGTTTGGCAACTTCTAAGTCCTGCCAGATTTTCTGCCGCGTTATTCCCAAGCGCGGAAATAACCCCAATGCCGGTGACCACCACACGGCCCATTTGCTTACGCTTCGGCTTTCTTGGCCAAGATGTATTCGGCCATGGTATCAACAGTCACCAAAACCTTACGTCCTTCTGCCGGGTCGGTCATTTTGATACCGTATTCTCTTTCGAGCAATACGCTCAATTCCAAGGCATCGATAGAATCCAATCCGAATTTCGGACCGAAGAGCTGATCATCATCGGCAATATCCTCTACTGTAAAATCCAGCAGGTTCAAATACTCAATGATCTGTGCTTTCAGTTTGGCTTTCAATTCGGCTGCTTCCATATCTGTTGTAGGGTCGGTTACTTATTGGGCTGCAAATTAACTTAGAAATAATTGGAATTGCCATGAGCCAATGTCCAGCTTTCAACAGCATCTTCAACACACGGAATTCCGTGAAGTTCAACTACGGTGGAGATAAATGCATTAGCTTCGACCATTGTGAAAAATCTGGACAAAAAGATCCTGCTCAGTCTCCTCACGGTTTCAACTCTGGTGATCTACTACTTCATCATAGTTTCAGATGGTTTTTTTGGAGGTGGCGATTCTTTAGCTCACTTCAGGTTGGCAAAATTCTCCTGGGACCACCCGATTTATCTTCTCGACCATTGGGGAAAACCTTTTTTTACGCTTTTGGCCGTTCCGTTCACCTTTTTCGGGTTCAAGGGAATTCAGTTTTTCAATCTTATGTGTGGGATAGTATCAGCACTTCTTGTGGCAGGAATTGCGAAGGAGTTGAAGCTGTTATACTATTGGCTGGCGGTTCCTATTGTGCTTTTCACTCCCATTTTCTTTCAGGAGTTCTTCTCCGGTCTCACAGAAGCAAGCTTTGCCATGTTGTTGCTATTGTCGATTTGGTTGAGATTGAAAAGGCACTTCGTACTTTCCTTGCTGGTGATGTCAATTCTACCATTTGTAAGAACCGAGGCCTTGTTATTGATCGCGTGGTTCGGCTTGCTGGATCTGTTGGAAAGGCGATCGATCCAGGTTGCACTTCTGCTAATTGGAACAGTTGTCTATAGTTTGATCGGATTGGTGGTCAAAGGAGATGTCCTTTGGCTGTTGAATGAGATGCCGTATGCTGGCGGTGACCATATTTATGGAAGTGGCAGCTTGTTCCATTATTTCCTGATCATGCCAGAGAAGATCGGCCGCGCCACAATGCTCGCTACTTCATTCGGACTTGCCGTTCTGGCCATTCGATCTTGGGATCCTTCCAAAGAGGAGCGATGGATCATTAGTTATGTGGTAGTTCCTCTCATCATCTACCTCGGGTTTCACTCTATTATGTGGTATGTAGGTAGAGTTTCTCTTGGCCTGCCCAGAATGCTGGCCGTGATCGTTCCGTTGATGGCCATCTTGATCATATACGGGTTCGACCGACTGAACAGCATGATCACCAGTCGGCTCATTGCCGTCTTTTGCTGGCTTCTGAGTTATGCCATTGTCATGAAAACCTATGGCTACGTGGAACTACCAGTTCCGCTTGGGGACGAAGAAAAGGTTCTGAAAGAGGTTGCCGAATACATTCAGCAGAATGATCTTACCGATCATAAGATCCATTACTACGCGCTTTACAGTGAAATGACACTCGGGTTGGACCCTCACCGTCCGGAACAATGTCAGCAGGTAGTACACAATAGAGCCAACCCACATGAGGAAGTGAAACCCGGAAGCCTGGTTATCTGGGATGCGCATTTCTCGCCCAACGAAGGTGCCATGCCACTGATGAATCTTACGTCAAACGAGCATTTTGAAGTGTTGAAAGTGTTTGAACCTGAAGTTCCTTTCAACACGTTGGGCGACCAACCTTTTCAGGTTTATCTGTTTCTAAGAAAGACCGATTAGTTGGCTGTAATCACAAACTCGGTTCGCCTGTTCTCGGCTCTTCCTGCTTCCGAATCGTTCGGTTTCACGGGTTTCGTTTCTCCAAATCCCTTGAAGGAAAGTCTGGTTGCGTTAATACCGGCCTTGATCAGAATATCATAAACTGCTTTGGCCCTGTTCTCTGACAGTTTCAGATTATCTGCAGGCGAACCGATATTGTCGGTATGCCCATGAATGGCAACTTTCATTTTCGGGTTGTCCTTAAGGTAGAGGGCAAATTCGCCCATGAGATTCACTGACTCCTTATCAAGATTGAATCGGTCGGAATCGTACTTGATGTCGTGCAACTTATAGGCTCCGCCCACAACCACTTTCCGTACTTCAACATCCACTTTCTTCACATCATTGAGCGTACTGTCATCAGTAGAAAGATACCTTGATGTGAATGCTGCTCCCTTTTTCTCCACAGTCATCACAATATCCTGACTGAAGTTCATAACGGCCACATAATCGCCCGTTAGCGAATCCACCTCCACTTCATGAACCTCTTTGGTTTCCATGTTCTTGAACTTGAGGGTGGCATCGGTTATCCGTTTGTTGTTCTCGTCCTTCAGTTGGCCTTTCAGGAAAAGAACCTTTTCTGGTCTAGCTTCTTTGTAAAGCGGAAAACTGAACATGTCCCAACCACCAATACCATCTTCACGTTCGTTGCTGCTTATGTAGGCCGTTTTGCCATCCACCGCTACAAAAAAGCCAACATCAGCTTCCTCGGTATTGATAGGAAAACCAATGTTTTTCGGTTTGGTCCACTGCCCAAGTGAGTCTTGCCTTACGTAGTAGATGTCGAAGTTTCCAATGCCACGATGACCATCTGAACTGAAGTACAGCGTGTGGCTGTCCTCGTGAATGAATGGCGATTTCTCATTGCCTTTCGTGTTGATGGTAGTACCAAGGTTCTTTGCCTGGCCCCATGTTCCGTCTGCCTGAAGTTCTGAAACATACAGGTCCATATTGTCGATCGAACCGATCTCATCTTCTCGGATGGAAACGAAGTAGAGGGTTTTTCCATCTGGAGTAACGGTTGGTTGACCTTCAAACGAATTCTTTCCATTGACTCCGGGGCCCACGTTGATCGGTTGATCCCAACCGTGATAATGCCAATCGGAATAGAAGATGTCGCAGTTCTTGTAGCCATCCGCATTGTCTTCGCAAATGGTTAGGAACATGCGTTTGTTATCTATGGTCAAGGTGGCGCTGCCCACATTCTCAGACGCATTGAATGGAGGTGGCATCGGTTTTCCTTCGTCAAACTCTCCAGTAGGTAGGCGTTTGCTACGCGTAAACTCTTCCACTTCTCTTGGCGTGAGTTCATTCTTTCCTTTTACCATGTGCCTTCGTATGTAAAGCGCCACTTCGTTATCGGGCGAAATGATTCCGAGATATTCATTGTCGCGCGAAGAGATTCCCTTGACAACTGTCGGTTCAAACGGAACTGGATTGGAATAGAGCGAATCATAGTAGCCACATGAGGGCAGCAGGCCTTCAACTTCGAGGTATTTCTGGTCATAATCTTTCGGATACCAGCGTGGATCATCAAACTCCATTTCCAAGAATTTCTTGAAATGTTGCTCTGCCTCTTTGAACTCCTTGTTCTGCATGGAAATGATGCCCATGTAATAATACGGATACATGTGGTATTCAGGACAAAGGTCTGCCACTTCTTTCATGGGTTTGTAACCGAACGCTATTCCACGGCTCATCGGATCCTTCTCTGCCTTGCTCAATTGCTCGTAGGCTTTGGCGAAAACGGCTCCGAAATGTTCAGGCTCCAATTCTAGGATCTGATTGTAGAGTTCCCTTCTTACTGATGGTTTCCGTTCGTTCTGTGCCTCATTCCACAAGCTCTGCACCTTTTTGTTTCCCGGCATGTCGCATGCATTGGGATTCTGCGCTAACGTGAAGAGCGAAAAATGAAGAGCGAATAGAAATAGTACCCCACGCAAATACATCTGACTTCTTGGGTCTGACATCTGAAATCTATTTTTTCGGTTTGCCGAACAATCCTTTCAGCGCATCACCGCCTTTATCTTTCAAGGCTTTCTCTGCTTCTTTCTTGGCACGTTCTTCTGCTTCCTTTTTGAGTTTTTCGGCTTCTGCGCGTGCTCGGTCTTCGGCTTCTTTTTGGAGTTTGGCCGCCTCTTCGCGCGCTTTTTTCTCCAGCTCGTCTTTCGCCTTATTGAATTCAGCTTCAGCTGCTGCTTTCAGGTTTTCTGTTGGACTGGCACTACCGCCAGCACCACCGAAGGAAGGCGTGATCTTCGGATCCTTAAAGGTTCCTTTGACAAGGATATCGACCTTGATCTCGCTACCGGCAGAGAAGTTGGCACCAAGCGCATTTGCCTGAGAAACCAATCCTCCGATAACGGCATTGGCCTGACTTCCGAGTGCACTGGTTGGCACAGTAGTTCCTATTACATAATCCATTGTTTCATCAAAACCATGGCTTCCGAATATGTTGGCCGACACTGGTCCGATCTTCACATCGAAAGGTTGAACGGAAACACGACCATTGACGAAGGCAAAACTCAGATTCACATTCTTCACCTCTGGATTTTTGAAGGCGTTGATCTTGACCACTTGCGCAATCTTGTCCAAGGCTTCGGTGCCAGTGATCTTCAAACTCTCTGAGGTCAGCCTTCCGCCACCGTTCAGCGAATTGTAATCAACATCGGTTCCATTCTTCATTGCCCCTATCACGTTGAATTTAACGGACACACGGCCTTCTGTCTTCTCGGCAATTGGCGCCAGTTTTCTAACCGTTCCGAATGATGCATAGGCCTCTTTCAGCACAATATTCTGTACATCGAGGTCGTAATTCAACTTAGGATTCGTTTCATTGCTGCTATCGTAATAACCGTTCATTGCCACAGAACCACCGAGTGTATTGAACGACAATCCCTTCAGGTTCGCCTTACCGTTTCTGATCACCACGGTTCCGTTCGTGTTCAGCAGGTTGATGTTGTCGTAAACGATCTTCTTCACGTCTGTAGAAAGTGACAGGTCAAGGTTCTTTGGAATGAGAAAAGGCTCAGAGGCAGGAGCTTCTCCACCTTCCGTACCGCCTTCCGCAGGGGCTGGTTCCCCACCCTCTTCGCTAGGGCTTAGTCCAGCCAACTCGTTGCCGTCAATGAGTGTACTGCTAAGGCTGAAATTCCCCTCCAAAGTTCCATCGCTCAATGCATAACCAAGGTAGTTGGTGATCTTGCCTTTGGCTTTGAAATCTGACTTTCCGGCTTTGGCATCAAACGAAGCCAACTCTAAGAATTGCGGTGCAAACTTGAATTGCGCATATTTCACTTCCACTGGAACTTTGACCGATGTCGTTGAATACACGATATCCATCAGAATGAACTCTCCTTTGGCGTTGAACTTGTCGTAGCGGCCTTTGTCCATGTCCGACTGCTTGCCTTTCAATTCAGCATCGGCAATGATGGTTCCGGCCAACTTCTCGCCTTCTTCCATCGGTATGGCATCTGCTAAACTGGTAAGGTCAATTTTGCCCTTGAAAGAAGCATCGATGTTCGGGTCAGAAACAGGCGTTTTGACCAAGGCCTTCACCTCGAAAGGATTGCCGGCCAATTCAAATTTGAACTGTTTGAGGTCGAGTACGGTATTGTCAACATCGCCACCTGGATTGACCACGCTCAGATCAATGGAAATGCCATCCACGCTTTTCGGAAGGTCGGGATATTTGAACTGTCCGTTACCGACCTTGGCATTCAATGTGAATCCAGGAATATTCTTCTCGTTGTAGATTCCCTTCACCATTCCATTCAATTCCAGAGAACCACTTGCCAGCACATCAGCAAAATCCTTGGTGTAAATGGCCGGCACAAGCGATAGGATCTCCTTGAATTCTGTTTTTGACGCAGCATAGATCAGATCGATCTGAATATCATCATCATTAGGCATGCTGATATTTCCATTCCACGAAAGATGCAAGCCATTGATGCGGAATTCGTTGTCTTTCAGGGAATAGCTCTTATTCGCCAGATCGGCATCAACGGCCGCTTCCAAGGCCAATTCCACCCCATTCAGATAAGAAACCCCGCCTGTGGCCAGCTTTGTATTCTCGGTGAAAATGTTGGTTTCGAAGGTGGTATGATCCGCCTCAAAATCGCCACTGAGGCTCAGATCCAACCCAGTGGTGCTGAAATTCATTCCGCCCTGCTTGTCCGTGTAGAGTATCTCCAGATCTTGGATCTTGAACTCCTTCAGTTTGATGACCAAGGCACTTGTTCCCTCCTCTTTGGCTGGTTCCTCTTCGGCAGTTTCCTCACTTTCGGGAACGATGTCGTAGTTGGCCTTTCCATCTTCCAATATGATCACATTGGCCAACCCTTCTGCCAAGGTTATCTGGTTGATGACCGGTGAGCCAGTAAAGGCGCTCATCAGATTGACATCCAACGCCAAGGTTTTCAGATACAGCAGCGTTCGTCCTTCAAAATCTCCCTTCCCTGTAATGGAAAGTTCGTTGATGCCGACATAAATATCTGGGAACGACCAAAGCAACGACACGTCCACGTCCTTGAAATCGATGGTGGCGTTGAGGTTTTTGTTGGCTTCTTCCTTCACGGCTTTGGTGATGGGTTCCATTACAACGAGCGGCACAATGATGATGGCCGCCACCAACAGTAGCAGTATAATTCCGAATGCTATGAGTAGTTTTTTCATGTTTTCTGATGACGGTCGTCTAACGAACGATCGATGTTTTTATTCTAAATGATCAATCCAATTTGCTCCAAACCTCCTTGTTCAATTGGCCTTCGCTATTGGCCACTATGGTAGCAACAGTGCAATCGCCTGTAACGTTCACCACGGTGCGACACATATCCAAAATTCTATCTACGGGGAAAATAATGGCGATCCAAGCAGGATTCAAACCTACACTTTCAAGTACCAGGATCAACATGATCAGTCCAGCGCTTGGTACAGCAGCCGAGCCAATGGAAGCCAGCGTGGCGGTGAGAACAATGGTCAACTGCTGACCAAGGTCCAATCCGGCCCAATGGAACTGCGCCAAAAACACCACGGCAACTGCCTGATAAAGACTGGTTCCGTCCATATTAACGGTTGCCCCTATCGGTAGCACAAAACTTGTTGTTTCCTTACTCACACCCAGATTATCCTGAACACAATCCATGGTAACAGGCAGTGTGGCCGCACTTGAACTTGTGGAGAAAGCGAGGAACTGTGCTGGTGAAATGCCTTTGAAATACCGTTGGTAGCCAAGGTCTTTCACGAAAAGTCTGACCAAAAGTGGATAAACCACAAAAATCATCAGCGCCAGACCGGCCACAACGGTAAGGCTGTACCAACCCAATCCTTTGAAAATTTCGATGACGGCCGCAGGGTCATCGCCTGCCATTTTGGAAATGACACCCGCCAAAAGAGCAAATACGAAGAATGGCGCGGCTTGCATTACGATATCCACCATTTTCAGGAAGACCTCGTTCATTCCGTCCACCAAGGAAATGACCGGTTTGGCCGTTTCTGCTGGAATGAGGATAAGCGTTACACCGAAGAAAATGGCGAAGAAGATGACCTGAAGCATCAGGCCGTTATCGTTGAGCGAGAGAAAGATGTTGCTCGGAACCATATCGACCACAAACTGTAAAGGTCCGGCACCTTTTGTACTGCTGGCGGCCTTCATTTTCGATTGCAATTGTTCATCTGGCACCTGGGAATTCATCTTTTCTCGCACCACGGCAAGACGATCGGCATTGGTCTCATCACACATAAAACAATTGCCGTCTTTCATTTCGTGACCGTTCTCCTGCGCCCATAGTTCGAATGAAAGGCGGTTATCCAATCGTTGAGCAGGATCGATCAGTTTGCCAGGTTCAATGATGTTGACAAGCAATAGTCCAAGTCCTACGGCAAAAACTGTGGTCACCAAGTAAAATCCCAAGGTTTTGGCGCCCAATCGCCCCAATTTGGAAGTATCGTGAAGACCGGCAATTCCCTTGATGATGGAGAACAGAACCAAAGGAACCGCGATGAGCTTCAACAGATTGATGAAGATCTTGCCCCAAGGATCGATCCAATCGATGGTGAACTTACTCCAACCAAGCGAGCTGGAAACAAGCGCGAATATGACACCGAGCACCAGTCCAATGATGATCTTCCAATGTAAGGCGAGGTTTTTCATAGGCAGAGATTGGCTTCGAAATTAAGGAACTACTGACGTTGATTTGGGAAACTGCTGACGAAGTTTTCCTTTTCATAATTTGCGGCCATGTCAGCACTTCTGATAAAGAATATCAAGCAGCTTGTTCAGGTACAGGAAGAAACCAGCGGACCCGTTCGTGGAAAGGAAATGGCTGAACTTCGAAGCATCAATTATGCATGGATTCTAATTAAACACGGAATCATTGAAGACTACGGGTCGATGGATTCGTGTCCTAAAGATCCGAAAGCAGTGATTGATGCCACAGGAAAACTGGTATTGCCCGCTTGGTGCGACAGCCACACGCATTTGGTTTTTGCGGATACGCGTGAAGAAGAATTTGTTGGCCGCATCAAGGGTTTGACCTACGAGCAGATCGCTGCGGCTGGTGGTGGCATTTTGAATTCAGCCAAGAAACTGGCGGATAAATCGGAAAAAGAACTGATCGCCTCTGCCACCGAACGCTTGAACGAGATCATGCATCTCGGAACGGGTGCTGTGGAAATCAAAAGCGGTTACGGGCTTTCAGTGGAAGGTGAGTTGAAAATGCTGCGCGTCATCAAGCATTTGAAGGAAAACCATCCGCTCACTATCAAGGCTACTTTCCTCGGTGCGCATGCGATTCCTACCGAATACAAACAGAATCGCGAAGAATACATCCGCCTGATCATTGAGGAAATGCTTCCCATGATTGAAGAGGAAGGTTTGGCCGATTACATCGATGTGTTCTGCGAAACCAATTACTACACGCCCGAAGAAACTTCACGCATTCTGGCAGCGGGCAAGAAACACGGACTGAAACCAAAGATCCACGTCAATCAGTTCACATCCATTGGCGGTATTCAGATTGGAATTGAGAACAATGCCATCTCTGTGGATCACTTGGAAGTGATGACCGAACAGGACAAGAAAGACCTTGCTCAAAGCAATGTCATCCCAACGGTGCTTCCCTCCTGCTCGTTCTTCTTGGGTATTCCTTACGCGCCAGGGAGAGAATTGATCGAAGCCAACCTTCCACTCTGTTTGGCAACGGATTACAACCCAGGAAGCACACCCAGCGGCAACATTCCATTCGTATTGTCATTGGCTTGTCTACGAATGAAATTATTACCTGAAGAGGCCATCAACGCAGTTACTATTAATGGCGCTTTCGCCATGGAATTGCAGCATGAACTCGGTTCCATCACCAAAGGCAAAAAAGCCAATCTCATCATCACCAAACCCATCAATTCCATCAATAATCTCCCATATAGTTTTGGGAGTAATCTGATTGATACCGTCATTATTGACGGCTATGCACAAACCTCATAATTCGAAAATGAAACAACTCATAGAATGCGTCCCGAACATCTCTGAAGGACGCGATAAAGCCAAGATTAACGCCATTGCCAGCGTTGTAGAAACCGTGGAAGGCGTCAAACTTTTAAACGTGGATCCAGGTGCGGCCACCAACCGAACGGTCATCACGTTTGTGGGCGAACCCGAACCTGTGATTGAAGCAGCTTTTCTGCTCATCAAGAAAGCGTCTGAACTCATCGATATGAGTAAGCATTCGGGAGAGCATCCGCGCTTTGGAGCAACGGATGTTTGTCCGTTGATTCCGATTGCCAACATTACGATGGATGAAGTGGTGCCTTACGCGCACAAACTCGGAAAGCGTGTAGGCGAAGAGTTGGGCGTAGCGGGTTACTATTACGAATACGCGGCCTCTGAGCCAAAGCGCAAGAATTTGGCTGCCTGCCGTGCGGGTGAGTACGAAGGTTTGCCAAAAAAACTGGTGGATCCGGCTTGGAAACCCGATTTCGGTCCGGCAGAATTCAACGACCGTATCAAAAGTTCTGGCGTTACCGCCATTTCAGCGCGTGATTTCCTCGTGGCATACAACATCAACCTGAATACAACCTCTGTCCGCAGAGCTAATTCCATAGCGTTCGACCTGCGGGAAAATGGTCGTGTACTACGAAAGGGTGACCCGATCAGCGGTGAGATCATTCTCGATGAAAAGGGCGAACCGAAGCGCGAACCGGGTGCGCTGAAAGCGGTGAAAGGCATCGGTTGGTACATTGAGGAATACGGCATTGCGCAGGTTTCGCTCAACCTCACCAACATCAGCATCAC
>JBJOHR010000149.1:0-4141 GCA_046047575.1 Bacteroidota bacterium
TCCCAAAGAAACCCATTGTGCTGGAGGGCATTCTGTATGATTTCGATAGCGCCAATCTTACCGCTTCGGCCAAAGTAAGTTTAGACACGGGACTGTATCCGATCATGACGGAGAATCCACAGATCATCATCGAACTCTCATCCCACACCGATTCCAAAGGTTCAGATGCATACAACCTGAAATTATCTGATGAGCGGGCCAAAAGCGTGGTCGACTACATGATCAGCAAAGGAATTATGGCCAAACGATTGGTAGCGAAGGGCTATGGCGAAACAAAACCCATTGCCCCAAATACCTTTGAAGATGGTACGGACAACCCAGACGGACGGGCGCTGAACCGTAGAACGGAGTTTGAGATCATCGGAGAGCTTACGGAAGATGAGTACCTTCCCGAGCAGGATTGATGAAGTCGGCATCACTGGCACAGATACGTAAGGAACTGAAAACCCTCTCGCGCGAAGAGGTGATCGACCTGTGCGAAAAACTCATCAAATACAAACGGGACAACAAGGAATTCCTCAACTACATCCTGTTCGATTCGTTAGACGAAGATGGCTATGCTCGGCAGATCAAGCTAGAGGTTTCTGAAGCTTTCAGCGCTACCAACACCAGAGGTTATTACTTGGCAAAGAAGAGCATCCGAAGAGCCTTGCGCATAGCCAACAAGTACGTAAAGTATTCAGAGAAGCCCGAAACCGAATTGGATGTGCTGCTCCACTTTTGCGAAGAGCTGAGATCCTTGAGCATTGACTTTAGGAGAAGCAAAGTCCTACTCAATCTTTACGATAGACAGTTAGTGAAGATCAACAACATCTACCAGGATCTGCACGAAGACCTTCAGTTCGAATTCAAAACGAGGTTGGAACAGCTACGCGATTTCCATTGATGTATTTGTTACTTTCATGGAACAGATCGTTTCCTGATGCTTAGAATACTGCTTCTGTTTGTTGTTGCCTCTAGCAGCGCCTTTGCTCAAGACGGAGCCATGGAAGGAATCGATGTGTTCTTCGCAGATGAAGGATTCTACGATAATGTAGCAGACGCAGCGGAGAATGCTGACAGCGTTCTCTATTTGGACCTGAGTCTTCAATCGCCCAAGCTTACAAGCATACCCGCTGGCGTTTTTCTTTTCGTCAATCTCAAGTACCTCGAACTAGGCTTCAATCAGATCGCTTCCATCAACCCTCAGATTTCCAAATTGGAGAATCTGGAAGTCCTTGGTCTATCTGGAAACAAATACTTGAAATCGATTGCTGAGGAAGTATTCCTTTTGCCCAAGCTCAAAGAATTGCATCTGAAGGATACGGGACTATCTGCATCCGATCTGGACGCAATCCGATCCAAGCTGCCAAGTAATTGTAAGTTGATCCGTTAGTGGTCAGCGAGGTAGTTTGTGCGCAATAAGGCCATGAACGAATGCCCCCAGAACCGCAAAACCGATCACCACACCCATTACCGGATAGCCCGCTCCCATATTCACGAAAAGTGGCCCTGGACAAGCACCGGTCATGGCCCAGCCCAATCCGAAAATCACCCCACCGATAAGTCCGCTTCTGTAGTAGTTGGGTTTAGGCACAAATTCCATGACGGTACCCTCCAGATTTCTGATGTGGAACTTCTTGACGAGCATTACACTCATTGCTCCAACCGCTAACGCAGCGCCAATGATACCATACATATGAAACGACTGGAAACGGAACATTTCCTGTATTCTGAACCACGAAACCGCTTCAGATTTGACCATGATGATTCCGAATGCCGCACCAGCAACGATGTAGAACAGGTTCTTCATGGCGTCAGTAATAATGGGATCAGGAAGTGCGTAGAGAGGAGGCCACCAATAAAGAATCCGATGGTAGCTACCAGCGAATTCGGTTGCAATGCACTCATGCCAGAGATGGAATGACCGGACGTACACCCGCCCGCATACCGTGTGCCGAAGCCGATCAGGAAGCCACCAAGGCCAAGCATGATGAAACCTTGCCACGACAGAAGAAACTCCCAATTGAACAGTTGTTGAGGCTGAAGTCCATGTAGATCGGTAATGCCAAGCTGTGAAATGCTCGAACGAGCGCTATCAGAAAGATCGACCGAATAATCGGCAGTACCTAAATGATGGGTTGCCACATAACCTCCGATTCCAGCACCAAAGACAAACAGAAGCCCAGGTAGTCTTTTGGAGATATTGTTGTCGAAATAATCTGAGATGCGATGAGCACCTGCAAGACTGCAAATACTTTCTAGATTACCAGAAACACCGAAGGCAGAACCCAACCAGACCATGACGGGAACAAAAAGTCCGATCAGCGGTCCAGCTACATACCACGGCCACGCTCCTAGAAGAAAATCCATGTGCTCAACTTGCCGAAAGGTCTATATAGAGCAGTGCAGTTATGTGACTTTGGTCACTCAGTAGAAATTCCACATCAACTGTACTTGTTGATGGAATGGTGATCCTCATTATCGCGCTCTATCTGGTCTTTGACCGATTCGATGCGTTTGGCGATCAAAGCCAGTTCAGAATGCCCATTCTGCTTCAGCCAAGCAAATGCCGCTTCGTCACCATCTCCCACCAAGGCCACTTTGGCCAACGGAGTGAATCCATTTGCTTCAAGCCACGCAACGGCTTTCTTATCTCCTTCGGCTCCGGTTATAGTAGCCATCAAATGAGGAAATCCGTTTTTCAGGAGCCAATTGCGCGCATCTTCATTATGGTAAAGTGCAAAAACAAAAAGCCCAAGTTCTTTGTGTTCGCTGGCCAACAACCAATCTCGCAACTTCTTGTTACCACCGATGGCCTCGGCCCAAGCAACCAATATTTTGGCCGGATAGTGCATTCAATGAGTAATTAGGAATGATGAATTAGTAATTGCTGTACATATTCTATCTGTCCGTTCATGTCAGCATTCATCTCGCATTCCCAAACAACAAGAACTTGCCAGTTTTCGTTCATGAGAGTCTCAACTTTCTCTTTGTCGCGTTCCATGTTCCGTAAAAACTTCGTTTCCCAGAATTCAGAGTTATGTTTTGGCAATCCAAGCTGACATTTTGGGCATCGGTGCCAGAAACAACCGTTGATAAAGATCGCTATTTTCTTTCCCGGAAAGGCAATATCGGGTTTGCCTGGAGCTTTCTTCCAATGCAAGCGGTAACCACGAACGCCAGCATGCCAAAGTGCTCTTCTGAAAAGAACCTCGGGTTTGGTGTTCTTGCTTTTGTTCGAACGCATGTATCTGCTCACCGTTTCGTTCAGCGGCTGTGGCGAGCGGGTATCTCTACTGTATGGTTCTGACTTTTTGCTTGCCACGCAACGAAGGTATTACACGGAGAAGAATGGAGAACTGGAGTTGTACGGAGTCTTTCTCAATTGCCACAGATTTAATTTCTCTGTGATTCTCCGAAACTCAAAGCACCACTGTGGAATAACTCACGGTAGATTCTCCAGTAAAAACCGCTTCAGATTCTCACCCATGATTCCTCTTATTTCTTCTTCGGTAAATCCCAGCTTCAGCATTTCTTCCACCAACAGCGGAAATCCAGTGCAATCGAATTGTGTGGTCACCGAACCATCGTAATCAGAACCAAGTGCAACGTATTGATATCCCACAAGGTCTTTCACATACTTCATCGTTTTCACAATATTCTCGGCCGAAGGGTCGCCAATGGCTTCAGGAAAGAAGGCAATGCCAATAAGTCCGCCTGTTTGGGCAATGCCGCGTATGTGCTCGTCAGAAAGATTTCGTTGAGAGTTCATCATGCCTTTAACACCTGTGTGTGAAGTCAAGATCGGTTTGGTGGTCATGGCCAATACATCATCAATAATGGCTTCAGACGAATGCGCCACATCGATGATCATTCCCAATTCGTTCATGCGCTTTATTACTTGCTTTCCGAATTCGGTCAAACCCTCTCCCGAAACACCATGAGCTGAACCGCCCAACTCGTTGTCGAAGAAGTGGGTCGGGCCCATCATCCGAACGCCCGCATTCCACAGGCCGTCCACGTTTTCAAGCTTTCCTTCCAAGCAATGACCGCCTTCTACACCCAAATAGCCAGAAGCCAATTGTCGGTTTGATTTTCGGTCAGCGATAAAATTTTGCAGTTCATTTCGGTACTGGATCACGCGAAACTTTCCGTCAGA
>JBJOHR010000150.1:0-13663 GCA_046047575.1 Bacteroidota bacterium
GGCTAACGTTCAACCTAAGGGTATGTTTTACACACGGGCGTGTTGATCAGACCAAGCCACGGTGCATCATTCCGTGCCAACCTTGCAGCCCACCGGTATGAATTGCCAAAATGGTTGCTCCAGTTTCAAAGTGCCCTTGTCGGATCAGATCATAGATTCCGAACATCATTTTACCGGTGTAGATCGGGTCGAGCGGAATGCCTGTTCTTTCTTGAAAACCCGTGATGAACCCCAACAACTCTGGCGTCATTTTGGCATATCCACCAAAGTGGTAGTCGGTCATGATTTCAAGGTTCAACCTTCCATGTTCAAGGTTCGATTCGTGAACCAACCGCTCAACTTCACCCTTTAGAAAATCACCCCCTTTCATCGCTGGAAAGCCAAGCAGTTTTTGGTTTTCTTTCAATGTGAGAGCCAGACCGGCCAAGGTTGTCCCTGTTCCAGCAGCGCAACAGACCACGTCAAAATCCTCTTCTATTTCGGGAAGAATCTCCGCACAACCACGAACGCCCAGACCGTTGGCACCGCCTTCTGGCACGAGAAAAAAGCGTCCGAACTTTTGCTCCAATGCATCAATGAAATCATCGTCAGTCTTCCTTCGATACTCTTCGCGTGAAACAAAATGCAATTCCATTCCAGACTCTCGCGCAAACGTTAAGGTTGGATTGGTCAAATCGTTCTCACCGCGAATTACCCCAATGCTCGAAAGACCTGCTTTCTGTGCTGCAAAAGCCGTGGCAGCAATATGGTTACTGTATGCGCCACCAAATGTGAGAAGCGTGTGATGGTTCTGCTCGGCTGCTTGGCAAAGATTGTATTTCAGCTTACGCCACTTGTTGCCACTTATGTGTTCATGGATCAGGTCATCGCGCTTCATAAGCAGTCGTATGCCCGAATCATTCAATTCAGGATCAATGACTTTTTGAACTGGTGAGCCAATTTGGTTGCCAAACTCCATTGGCTCAAAGAACGTGAATCTGCAACCTAAACCCATTCGTCTTGTTTACTTTGCAAACGTGAACGAAATGGACGATTATTTCGGGAGACCGAAGCTTGACCCGGACGACTTTTACTACTCCAAAGAGGGCTTTATTGTCTTCACGGAAAAGTATCTGCTCAAACGCGGGTATTGCTGCAAGAATAGCTGCAAGCATTGTCCTTATGGATTCAACAAGAAAACTGGAAGGATCGAGAAAAAATAATCCGATTTGATTATTTGATGATTAGCTAATTAACCGATGGATTTTAAGACCACTGTTTCTGAGGGAATTCCGAATCAACTACCTCCAAAAAAGGAGCTAAACCCGAGTTTAAGCCACGCTCCAAAACGAAAAGATATTTTATCCGATGAGGAGAAAAAACTCGCCCTTAGAAACGCGCTGCGCTATTTCCCGCAGGAGTGGCATGCCGAATTAGTGGAGGAATTCCGAGAAGAACTGAATACATACGGCCGCATTTACATGTACCGATTCATGCCGGAGTACGAAATGTACGCGCGGCCTATTGCTGAATATCCTGCCAAATGCCAACAGGCCGCGGCCATCATGCTCATGATCCAGAACAATTTGGATCTGGCTGTGGCTCAACACCCGCAGGAATTGATCACCTACGGTGGAAATGGTGCAGTTTTCCAAAATTGGGCTCAATACCGCCTGACCATGAAGTATCTCTCGGAAATGACCGAGGCGCAAACATTGGTCATGTACAGCGGTCATCCGATGGGTTTGTTCCCAAGCCACAAAGACGCACCGCGCGTGGTGGTCACCAACGGCATGATGATCCCGAATTACAGCAAGCCAGACGACTGGGAGAAATTCAATGCGTTGGGCGTAACGCAATACGGACAGATGACCGCAGGTTCGTACATGTACATTGGTCCACAGGGAATTGTGCATGGAACAACGATAACAGTTCTCAACGCGAAGCGAAAAATCGGTGCTGAGAATCGCATTCCACTGTTTGTTACAAGTGGTCTTGGTGGAATGAGCGGTGCCCAGCCAAAGGCAGGAAACATTGCTGGTGCTGTGACAATCTGTGCGGAAATAAACCCTGCAGCCGCTGAAAAACGGCATTCGCAAGGTTGGGTTGATGAACTGATTCATGACATTGACCGTTGCATCGAAACCGCTCTTGCTTTTCAAGCTGAAAGAAGACCACGAAGCATCGCGTTTGTCGGAAATGTGGTTGATCTGTGGGAACGATTGGCTGAAAGAAACATAAAGGTTGATCTCGGTTCTGACCAGACCTCCTTGCACAACCCCTGGGCGGGTGGTTACTACCCGGTAGGTCTAAGCTATGAGGAAAGCAATGATCTGATGGCTTCGCAACCTGATGAATTCAAAACCCGCGTTCAAGAAACACTCAAAAGGCATGTTGCGGCTATAAATAGACTCGCGAAAGCTGGCATGTATTTCTTCGATTATGGAAATGCATTCCTGTTGGAAAGCAGCCGTGCAGGTGCAGCAATCACGAAAGAAGATGGCTCGTTCGCCTATCCAAGTTATGTACAAGACATTATGGGTCCCATGTGTTTCGATTTTGGCTTTGGGCCGTTCCGTTGGGTATGTACCTCCGGAAAACCTGAAGACCTGGAAACCACGGATACCATTGCAGCGCAGGTGATTGAAGAAATGCTATTGAGTGCTCCTTCAGAAATCCGCGGCCAACTGCAAGACAATCTGCTTTGGGTTCGCGAAGCGCAGCAGAACAAACTGGTTGTTGGTTCTCAGGCACGTATTCTTTATGCAGATGCCGAAGGAAGGATAAAGATCGCGGCAGCTTTCAACAAGGCCATCAAAGAAGGAAAGATCGGTCCTGTGGTTCTGGGCCGGGACCATCATGATGTTTCAGGAACAGATAGCCCGTATCGTGAAACGTCCAATATTTATGATGGTTCGCAGTTTACAGCCGACATGGCCGTTCAGAATTTTGTGGGCGATGCCTTCCGTGGCGCCACCTGGATCAGTCTCCACAACGGTGGTGGTGTCGGTTGGGGCGAGGTCATCAACGGTGGTTTCGGAATGCTACTCGATGGCTCAGAAGATGCCGACCGAAGATTGAAAATGATGCTCCACTGGGATGTGAACAACGGCATTTCGCGCAGGAGTTGGGCTCGCAATGAAGGTGCGGTTTTCGCCATCAAGCGTGCCATGGAAGCGGAACCAAACTTGAAGGTGACTTTGCCTAACCTGGTGAATGAATCACTACTTTAATCATCACTATCCTACGAAGTTCGGATAAAAAAAAGGCCCACCAGAAAATCTGGTGGGCCTTTTTTTTATCCGGTAGAATATGAACTAGAGTTGAACGTCTCTCTTTGATCGATATACGCCATACCCAACGCCAGCCGCTAACAGAACTGCAACTATTCCATCTATAGGTGCTCCAGGTGGATTACTAGAAGGTGGTGGAGCCTGCCCAAAGGCAATGTTTGAAACAAAACACATTGCACCAACCAATATTGCTATTGAAAAATTTCTTCTGATCATCATTTCTATTTTCTATTCAATTCTACTTCAACACCTTCTTAGACAAGGTTGAATCCGAGCCTACAAACCTAACGATATAAACTCCATTACTGATTGTCGACACGTCAACTTTTACTCCGGTTTGGTTCAATTGAACTTTTTGTTCCGAATAAACGATTCTACCGCTAAGGTCAAGCACCTCTAGTGTGCCTTGCAGATCATCCTTTGAGTAGACATTCAAGATTTCGCCATGAATGAATGCTCCAAAAGTTATGGAAGATGTTACATCATCAATGCCAGTAACTGACATTGGCAGGAAGTGCAAGTAGAATCTATCCTGATACAATCCTGGAGTACCCACAAAGTCATACCCACCAGCTTGAAGGTCATGGAATATTCCAAGGTAGGCATCTTCCAGATAGATATTATCATCCTCCATGCCATCGAGGTCCTCCAACGAGATGGTTACCGCAACTGGATCAGCAATGTGCATTCCGAGTGGTACGACTCTTTCCTCATAGAACGGCCCGTATCCTTGAATCGCATACGGCTCTCCATCAATCAAACTGTACAGGCTCAATGCAGACATCCAATTCAACTTAGGAGCATCATAGGCCCAATCCAATCCATCAGAACCATCTTCGAAGAATCCGACCAAGGTTTGGTTATAGAGTCCTTCGGGTCCGGTAGCCTGAAGCCACAATCTCTTAGACTCTGCTTGTCGGAACAACATGGATGTGTTACCAGCCGTCCTCATCGCATTATTGAATGAAATGTTTCCATTACCATTCACCTGAACTTTGAATCCTTGAGCTGAACCTAACACACCAGTAGGGGTGTTACCGCCTCCACCTGCCGTTCCTCCGGCAGAATTTCGAACAGCATAATCACCAGTACCGTATTGTCCTGTTCCTGGATCATCCCACAGATACACGGCTCCAACGTTCAGAATAGCGCTATTGGTACTAAGGAATTGACTCACAGTAACTCCACTTGGATATGGATTACCAATAAGATTCCAAGAAACGTTTGGTAGTGCATGCGAAGTAACTCCAACTGTCAGGTTTCCATTGTTAACCATCCCTGAGAAGGTCTTCTGCAACACTCCGTGAGCAGCGTAACCACGGGCTACCGTCAAGTTGCCTGTTGCTGTTACCCAACCTGGATCAAACTCATCATCAGATGGGTCAGCTGTTCCTGTTGCAGGATTGTATTGGTAAGCCCCTGGCAGTGCAGAAGCAGGAGTTGTGGTAACCGGAGAACTCCAGAAATCATACATCTCGCTTCCATCTCGTTTGATATTGAAGACACCAGAACCAGCTACCGTAGAACCAGTGGCCTGGTACAGGCTTCCACCTGATCGGACATCAAACGTTCCGTGATTGACCAGTGCACCGGTAACAGAAAGTGAGAAACCAGACAACACTTCGAATAAAGCACCGGATTCAACCGTAATATTAGCTATTGCTGCTGCCTCATCAATTACTGGCCAATAACCTCCAATCGGATCGCCAGGTATATAAGCATTCCCAGTAGCCAATGGAACTGATGCTGGTTCCCAGTTCGAAGCCGTAGCCCAGTCTCCGCTAGTAACCCCTGTCCAAACTGACAGTCCCGGACAAGTTCTAGTGATAGTGAAGCTGCCCGTAACGGTTGAACCTGTCTCCCAATCACCAACATATACATAGTACGTTGTGCCAACTGTTGTTGTAGCCAGCGTGTAAGTTTCAGTGCCTCCTGAAAAAGCAATGTCTCTACATGCAATATTGGTAAGGCTACCACATACTCCGCTAGCAATTCCGATCTCATGGTCGAAACCTGCTTCTGCAGTACATGATATGGTAACTGGGAAACCATTGCCTTCGAACGAGTACCAAACATTATAAATGCTCATTCCACAACTTAACCCAGTTTCTGAAACTGAACCGACCGTAGTTCCAGATAACGTAGTCCCGCAGTCTAGATTCAACGCACCTGAACATAGGTCGTTTACTGGTACTGGCGGAGGTGGGGCGCATGTTCGGCTGATAGAGAAGGTACCAACATCCGTATCGTCACCAAAAGAAGAATAATGACTTACATATACGTAGTAATCGGTTCCATTCGTTGTATTGAATGCATACGTTTCGACATCGCCACTGAGGCCATCATCTACACAGGCAATATTTGTGAAAGTTCCACAGCTTCCGCTCACAATAGTTAACTCATGGTCAAAACCAGCACCAGCATCGCAAGAAATGGTTGTTTGGTTACCATCACCAGTAAACTTATACCAAACCCCATATGAACTGGTTGTGCAACCAAATCCAACTGTTGACTCAGACACGGCATTGACAGTTGTTCCGTTCACAGTGTTCAAACAGTTCAAATTCACTGCATTGGCACATGCATCATTTGCTGGCGGCACAGGAGCAGGAGCGCATGTTCTGCTGATTGTGAAGCTTCCAGTTCCAGCACCACCGCTTACATAAGATCCGATGTAAACGTAGTAGTCGGTTCCGATCGCAGTTGTGAAGGTGTAAGTCTCTGTACCTGTAGCACCGGCAACATCACGGCACGCAATATTGGTAAGGTTACCTGAACCACAGCTTCCACTTGCAATAGCCATTTCAACATCGAATCCTGCTGTTGTTGCAGAAACCGTGGCAATTTGACCATCGCCAGCGAACTTGTACCAAACCCCGTAACCACTCATGCCGCAACCCACTACTACTGGTTCGTTAACGGTATTGACCGTTGAGCCAGCCAGACCGGTCGTTCCGCAAGGTAAGTCAGTTGCATTGGCACAAAGGTCATTCGGCACAGAGGAGAATGTTCCTGAACCCCATGTACTGAATGTAGTGGCCGCGGCACAAACAGACCGTACGTAGACAGAATAAACAGTGTTTGCGCTGAGCACAGGGCCAGTAGAGGCGGTAAGAACGCCAGCACCCACAGAACCACTAGCTACAAGACCGGTAGCACCACTACCACCTGCCCCACTGGTACGCAGCTCCCACTCATAACCATCAGCCGGCAAACTTACAGAAGCCGCCCAAGTGAGATCAGCCGTAGTACCCACAATATTGGTAGCAGAAATACTTGTAGGAGGTAGACAACTTGGTGTCTCATAAACCGAAACATCATCAATAGAAATATACCACGGGGTTCCGTTAATGGTTCCTTTAACACCCAGATAATATGTTTGGGTCGTTCCTGGTGTAAACGTGCCTTGAACAAGCTGATAACCTCCGTTGACAATTCCTACTGCGTTGGCCCCTGCAACATTAAGGGTCATACCAGCTGCAATGGGCGCAGTACCGAATTTCAGCGTTACACTGGCATTAGTAGATGTAGCGCCATCCTGGCGTGCAAATACTTCGGCAGTATAACTTTGTCCACCAGTCAATGTAATAGGATAGAACATCCAATCTTCATTGCTGTAAGCCAAATAGGCATTGTAGCTGCCTGTACGTGGTGTACGATTGTATGAGGTCAAACTGTTATTTGCCGTCCATACTTCTGCACCGGTCACAGAACTCTGAGTCCAACAGCCAGCCACTGCAGTTGCATTGGTTTGATCTGCTTCAAATCCATCAAAGAATGGCACGGTTGCAGGATCACATGGAGTAATGAGCGTATATGGGCCGGCCCAAGCGCTGTAATCGCCACTGCCGCAGTTAGAGCGTACATAAACATAGTAAGTCGTGGCCTGCGACAAGGTAGAACCCGTTCCCGCAGTGAGAACTCCTGCGCCAACATTGCCGAAGGCCTCTAAACCTGTTGCACCGCTACCGCCTGCACCACTTGTGCGCACTTCCCACTCATAACCAGAACCTGGTGCTGGCGATGCAGCAGTCCAAGTAAGCGTAGCAGAGGTAGAAGTGAGTGCTGTTGGAGCAGTGATGGTCGGAGGCATGCATGTGGCAAACGAAAGACCGAAATAATGCACCGTGCCAATATCACCCCCTAGGTCGTCACAGACCTTGAGTTTCCATGTGCCATTCGGATCTTGACCATTAAATGCTGAGAAGAGCCCCTCTGGTGCGTAGGTTCCCACATAAGGTGCTGCACCGCCTGTAATAGCTGGAGCTCCTGTTTGGAATGCCGTGTAACCTGATGAGATCGGACAGCTGATCGGGAAGGTACCGTAATTATCTCCGCCACCTCCATTGTCAGTGCTCAGTTCTATCTGTGTACCCGTTGGAGACACCAGATAGGCATCCACATCCGCATCATACGTATGCTGTATCTGAATGCGCGCCTGTTCAAGGAAGACGTTTGTTCCTAGGTTGTTTCCGCTCAGACCGGAAATGGCCACTGACACTTCCGCACAACTTGAAGGCGCTCCAGCGTCTGGAATTGCAACGCCTCCGTTACTGCAGTAAGGATTGGCGTAGGCCGTAGTGAAAGCAACAGGGCCGTTCCAAGCACTGTAATTCGCGGTTCCACAGAAGGCCCGTACATAAACCTGATAAGTGGTACCGTTAGTAAGACCAGAACCAGTTGTAGCCGTCAAGACCCCGGCAGCCACGCTTCCGTTGGCAACAAGACCCGTTGCTCCCGATCCTCCAACACCACTTGTACGCACCTCCCATTCATAACCGTTTGCAGGTGCGCTAGGCGAAGCCGCCCAGTTGAGCGAAGCAGATGTACCAGTTACGTTGGTTGCTGCTGCAACGGTCGGTTCAACACATGCAGGGGTTTCATACACGTTCACATCATCAATAGAAACATACCAAGGGTTTGCATTAATGGTTGAACGTATACCTATGAAGTATACTCCAGTTACCGGAGGTGTAAAGGCACCTTGCACCAACTGATAATTACCATTGGTAAGACCTTGCTGGTTAACTACGACATTGAGCGTCATTGCAGCCGCTGCTGGTACAGTACCGTATGCTATGGAAACGGTTGCATCGGCTGTATTGCTACCGTCTTGACGGGCATAAAAGTCAATGGTGTATGAAGTTCCACCGGTGAATTGCAATGGATAGAACAACCAATCCTCATTGCCATACTCCAAAGTTGCATTCCAGCTTCCGGTTCTTGGCGTACGGTTATAAGTTGTATTAGCTGTGTTTGCGGTCCATACACTGGCAGCATCTACAAGGCTTTCCTGCAACCAGCAGTTGACTACAGTGGCATTGCTGGTCTGTCCAGATTCAAAACCATCGAAGAAAGGCACGGAGGCTGCTGCACAAGTTGTGGTGAAGCTGGTAGGTCCAGCCCAAACTCCATAGTTGCCACTGCCGCAATCGCCTCTAACCCATATGAAATAGGTAGTATTTCCGGTTAGACCGGTAATGTTGGCACTGGTAACTGCAGATGTTGTTGTTCCATTATCCACCAGTCCGGTTGCACCGCTACCGCCTGTACCGCTGGTTCTAACCTCCCACTGATAACCGTTGCCTGGAGTTGGGGTGGCACCTGTCCACGAAATGGTGGCTGTGGTCTCGCCCAACGAAGCCGTGCCCAAGGCAGATGGCGTACCACCGCACAGGTTCAAGCTCCATGCTAGCGTAAAAGTGCCCGAACCTGAGGCATATCCGTCCTGAACCCAGTAAACGGTCTGAGGTGTTCCAGTAGTATTGGTCCATGTATTGGTCTGGTCATCAGGGTCATCGTAGCAAGCGATCTGCGTTGAACCGGGACACGCACCACCATAGAACATGGCATTTCGAGAATCGTAGCCGTTCACCGTCTGCCCGATGGTCAATTGAGCACCGATCGGCACATCAATGGAATACACCAGATCTGAGGCAGTGTTCGTGCCGCATGAAAGCGAGTAGTCAGAACCTGCACCTGCCGTAGTAGAACTTAGTGGGCTTGTAAGTGAACCAAGGTCGATAGCGTTGGCGCAAACATCTCCGGGCACGAATTTCACTGGGCCTACATTTGAACTGTACAGCGGCCCCGGGCAAACTTGTCTGATGTATACATCATATATAGTTGTAGACGTAGGGAATGTGATGGTATAAGGTGTGGTGGCCGATGAAGTGGCAATAGTTCCAGCACCAGCAGAAGCGCCAGTGCCTGGTGCAAATCCTACTGCACCGTATTCCACAATGTAGTTGCCAGCACCGGTCCAAGAAAGATCAGCGGTTGTAGGGCTCTGTGGGCTAAGGGCCAAGGCAGAAGCAGGCGTACAGGCAGGAATTGCCTCTACGATAAAATTGTCCACAAAAAAGTCGATATCGGCAGAGCCGTTAGATGCCCCTTCGACCACTCTGAAGGCGAACCGCACCGTTTGACCCGCGTATGCGTTTAGATTCCACGCCTCTGTGATGCCTGCATTACTTGGCACATTGCCACTATTGTAAGTTGTCAGAGCCGTCCAGTTGGTCATACCGCTGGTAGAGATCAACACCTCCACATAATCATCCGCCTCCCAAGCTGAAGTTGGCGCACCCGTACCAGCAAACTGTGTAGCTGCCACATCGTATTTAACATGGTGGGCAGGTGACGCTGGAATAGTGAACTGAGGCGAGATAAGCCAATCATTGGCTCCTGTGGTGTAAATGTTATACTTGGCCGCTCCCGTACCGCTGCTATTGGCAAAGCCATCAACACCCCAACTGGCTGCGGTGGCCGAAACAGTGGTAGGCCCTGCCAAGAGGGTTCCAGCATCGCCTTCGCTCCAACAGGTACTAGGCAGATATGTGGCAAAGGGTTCTGTATGTGGCAAGGTGGTAATGGCTGCACATGGCGTGGTGAACGCATAAGGCCCAGCCCAACCGGAATAATCGCTACCACCGCAGTACGATCGCACGTATAAATTGTAGGCTGTTTGAGCCGTAAGAGTAGCACCGGTAGGAGCAGTTACCACACCGGCACCCACTGTTCCGGACGTAGTCAATCCAGTGGCTCCACTACCACCGGCACCTGATGTGCGGACTTCCCACTCATACCCGTTGGATGGCGCTGGAGAGGCCGCTGTCCATGAAACAGTTGCCGAAGTGGCAGTAACCGAGGTAGCCGTAAGCCCGGTTGGTGCGAAACATGAAGCCGGGGTCCATGTAAAGGTCAATCCTGAAGCAGGAACAGTACCCGCGTTCGTAGATCTAAAATACATGATGTGACTGTTGTTGGTTCCAGCAACACTATTAATCCAACTACCGCCTGCTGCTGCAATTCTTCTATTGTTGATGTTGGTTGCAAACGTGTTGTTTGGCCCCTTCAGACCCACTTGTGGATAGCTTGTGCTGTTTCCTGGAGTTATCGTTCCGCCATAAACCACGTTTATGACATTTGTAACGGTATTAAGCCGTATCTGAAAAGAAATTCGTTCACTCGTAACATTGTATCTTCTCACATCTTGGTACTGAACAACGAATTCGTTTCCCACTTGCTCATAACGAATCTCGGGTGTACCTGCTGCAGCATTATTCAAATCGGCACCAAATGCTGAAACAATTCCACCGGTTGCGTTGGTACTAGAGCTCAACGGAGTATAGTTTGTTGTCGAAGTGTAAGTGCCAAAAGCAATGTGTCCATTCGCATTGATCTTGAGACTGGTGTATGCAGTCCCATCATAATTGAAAGATGGAATTGTAATAGCGGCAGAAAGACCATCATCAAATGACCCGGACAGATAAACCGTTCCACCAGTAATTGGCGTGTAAGTACCCGCAGTTTGACTGAACGTGTATAAGGTGGCAACCTGCGCAACCCCAACTTGCCAACTTACAATCGTCAGCACGGCCACAGCGGCCACAAACACCGCTTTAAATTTTGTAAACATTGATTTCATGTGCGTGGATTTAATTCTAATTCGATTCGTATAAGTCCTAGTTCTTATTGCGTATTTCACGCAAAACAGGGAAACGAAGTAACATAAATATATTGGTAATGCAACATACAGCTAAAGAAATATTTAAGCCTCAAGAACGGAATTGACTCGACCAAGACAAAAATTTTCACGTTCAATTGACTGTAAGCTTCCACCAACCTGCCTCACGAGCTGGATTAAAGTCCAAATCCTACCTTGGCATCATGAAAATTCGTCATGTCTGCGTGTTTCTCGTATTGCACTTACAAATGTTAAGTCTGTGCAAGGCACAGGAAACATCTGCAATGACTGAAGGCTCATTATTCAATCAAAGGCAAGACCATCAGGTAGGTGTTGGCTTTGCCATTACCTCCTTCAGCAGCAACTTTACGTATTTCGTTTCTGGATATTATGCCTTTCACTACAAACGGCACTACATAGCGGCCGCACCATTCTACGGCAGGCTAGATGCCTTGGCCCAACAACAGGATATAGGTTTAGGAGTCAATTACCGAGTCTATCCATTCAAGAATTTGAGCAAAGTGCGTTACTACGCACCAATAGGAGCACATTACACTTACACACTTTACAAGCAGGTACGCAAACACGGCATGTTGTACAGTATTGGCGTGGGCTCTGAGACCGATCTGGGCAAACATTTATTGCTAAGCATTGACGCTAACTTTGCAATCGGTCAGACGCTAATGGTCACTGGACCAATTCAAGAAGCTGCTTTTGGCAGTGAGAATCAACTCAATTATTACTTTCTTCCGCGAATTCAGTTGAGCTACAGGTTTTGAGCAATCACATCTCCAAGAAGAAGCATTTCATTCCCATTATTCCTTCGCTGAGGAAATACCTTAGATCGGAAGGGCGCGAAATGAAATTCGGGCTGGTTTATGATGACCTTCTGGAGCATCAGTTAGCAACTCCATTGCTCGACAAGAAAGGTCAGGACACGCTTTGGGAAACGGTTTTCTACGAACCCGCACGGACCAAGAAACTCTACCAATCGCTGACCTATATATATGTAATGCTGAAAAATGAGGGCGATTTCAGCTCTCAGGAACATTTGGACGTTGAGCGAATCGATTACTGCTCATTCGGGAATTCGAATCCTTTCCGCATCCGAATCATCAACAAGTTCAACGATAACTACGATTACTTCTACATCAAAACGGCCGATGCCTCGCGGGTTTACGGACTTGAGTTGGAACACCTCCTCTCCCCTAACCGCATCAGCTACTTCGTGGATGACAACACGCTCATTGAGGAACACATTGCAGGCATTCCTGGCGATATGTTCATCAAGAATATGATGGGCAGCAAGCAGACCAATAAGGTGCGTTTGGCCAAGGAGTTTGTCAAGTTCAACGAGCGGTGTTTTGTGCGGCTTTTGGGCGATATGCGTAGTTATAATTACGTTCTCGACATCACGCCTGATTTTGATGATATGCAGTACCGCATCCGCGCCATCGATTTCGATCAGCAATGCTACGAAGGCCGCAAGAACCTCTATCTGCCACAGTTCTTCAAAGAGAATTTCCCGTTGGTGGAATTGGGAATGCAACTCATCAACGAGAAGACCGTGAAGCAATACCAAGCAGAGGAACGCTCGCTCATTGCCAGAAGATTGATCGCCTCGCGCTACCGCGTGAAAGACCTTATCGATTGCATGGAGGAAGATGATATTTCCACTCCCGAAAAAGTGAAGCAATTACGCGAAGACCTCGCCAAGCACCATTCCAACGAAGCTTTTCTTGAATGCGAGAATATGGGCGAGATATTGAAACTTCAGCTCAAATCAACCCTGGCGAAGCACATTAGGAAGGTGAGGAATATCTGATCACAACGTGATCCACCAGATCAGTTTCAGCACCACAGCGCGATTCTTAACCGAAAGCGTTTGGTCGTAATTATCGGTATAAACCAAGTAGAGGTCAGACATCGGTTTGAAGCGCCACTGAAAGCGCGCATTGATGTTGAAGTTGTCCTGTTGTGTGTTGTACTGGAAGAAGGTGGTGAGGAAAACGCTCTTGGTGAACGAGAATTCGAACTTGGGCCCGATGAGGTGCAGACTTGCCTTCCGCCCGTTCGGAAGCCAGATCTCGTTCTGATCGTACTGAATGGCGAAAATGCCCCACGGCTGAGCGCGGTAATTCACTATCAGTTGCGATGTCAGCTTTTCTCCCGAGAAATACGAACCATACTCCACCGAACCCGAAGCATTCAGTCGCTTCCGAACGTCTGTCTTATAGAAAATGCGCCCCGTGCGATAATCGTATGTGCCTTTATTGATCGCGGCTTGGTCTGTAAAGGTCACGTCTGTATCGTAGAACAGCCGCGTGAACCACTCGTTGTAATTCACCTCCAAGTAGGACGTATTCTTGAACTTGATCTTGTAGAAGAACTGCACCTGACGGTCGGTCTCGCTCCAATTCTCATC
>JBJOHR010000151.1:0-6223 GCA_046047575.1 Bacteroidota bacterium
AAACATAACTAACTGAAAACCAGCAATCCCGATCCATCTCCAAAGAGTCCCGATCATTCTCGGTCGAGCCCCGATCTATCTCTGCTGTCACCCCGATCCATCTCTGCCCTGACCCAATTTAGCCCTTTCCTGGTCCAACTGCTCTAGGTCCGACAGCAGCCCTTCTCCAAAGCCAGAAACAGCATTACAGGATCACTTCAACTCCCACACTCGGAAGTTCCGATACATCATTTTGGTCCACTTCATCTGCCGGAAACCGATCCAACCAGAACCAAGCACCTTCCCATACCTCTCACCATCATCCGTCCAATCAAGGATCATGCGTCCATCCACCTCCATCCTGATGTGCCCCCTATCCTTCACCAGTCGGACATGATGCACCGCCTCCGAATCGGCCGCAATTCCGATCTCCCCTTCCTGCACCTTCCTAAATCCCCTATTCTTCCGCAAATGACTATGCGGACGGTCCTGCTGAGTGGGCGTGTTGGCGTAATAAGAGATGTGGTAATTGTCAATATCGCCCTTGGTGTACTGTTTGAAAATGCCTGTCTGCGTAGCAAGTTCCTCAGCCAAAACAGATTCGTCACCGCGCCCCTTCGCAGCAAAGAAAACGATGCACAGACCTGCTTCGGGATGAAGGTTCCTCACCTCCCACTCGGCCACAAACCGCTCCGGAAACTCCCGCGGACACCACAACACATGATGCCCTTCTTCCCCAGGCGAACACATCACCAAACCAGAACTGTCCAACTCCATATCGCCAGGTCCTTCCATCACCCAGTCGGCCACCGAATCCGCACTGGTCAAGGTATTGGAATAGATGAGTTCCTTCTCCTGCCCTCGGGCATCTGAGAAAAGAGAAAAAACAAGCACAGAAACATTGAAGATCAAGGCCAGATTCCTAGCAAACCCCACAGACCTTGACTTAGCTACGCCACACAGATCGGCCATCAGGAAAGCCGCACCAACCTATCACCTCGAAGCACAGGGATCACATCCGTTACATCCCGTTGCAGGCAGTATTCCACATCCTTCTCCAGTTTAAGGTGCGCCAAGCGCTTCCGATGGGAACAACTCTTCAAAAAGGTCATCAGATTCCTCCGTCCAGTACGGTAAACCAAGCTACTGGCATTGGCGCTGTCGCAATCAGAATAGAATTTGCCGCTCGTAAGCAGCAGATTGGTCAGTGCACCGGCAAAAAGGCTGTCCTCCATATTGAAACGGTCCTTCCAACCGGCACAGAAGATGACCACATCCTTGCCTTGTGTTTGAATATGATCGGCCAACGCCTGCAAGTTCAGAAACGAACCAATGAGAACCGTATCGGCTCCTTTCTTGGCAATGTTGATTGCGCGTGTTCCGTTGGTGGTCGTCAGGGCGATCTCGCGGTCCTTGATCTTATCGCTCATATACGAGAACGGACTGTTCCCGAACTCAAAACCCTTCACCACTTCCCCGTTCCGTTCGCCTCCTGCCAAAAAACCCTGCGCCTTCAGCTCCCTCGCCTCCTTAATGGTAGAAACCGGAATGAACGACTTGGCACCATGATGGAAGGCCGTCACCATGGCCGAAGTGGCGCGGAAAATATCGACCACCACCACAATGCTTCCCTTCTTCGCGAAAAGGTCAAACAGTTGGGGCGAGAAACAGACTTCTACCGAGTTCATGCCTTTGCTTTGGGTTCTTGCAGCCAAACCTCCGTGCCGATAGGAACTTCCAATCGCTCCACGTCAGAAACGATAAGATCGCCATTCGACCAGTTGATTCCCACAACCGAAGTGTGCAATTCCGATCCGTTTGGAAGTTTCAGTTTCAACTCGCTTTGAAAATCTACGCCATTCAGGTTTGTTTTTCCTTTTCCAGAAAGCAGCAGGCCTTTCCCTTCTACTCTGAATGTGTCCACAACCTTGAAAAGCAGTACCACTAAGCCTTGTAAAACGGTGGACGGACCACCTGCGCCTTTATCTTTTTATCACGGATGCTGATATAGATCTCCGAACCCACCTTCGAGAACTCGGTTTTCACGTATCCCATTCCAATGGCCTTCTTCAAACTGGGCGACTGCGTACCCGAGGTCACCTTGCCGATCTCATTACCATCCGCATCCACAATTGGATAGTCATGTCGAGGAATACCACGGTCGATCATCTCAAATCCAACAAGCTTCTTAGAAACACCTTCCTCCTTCTGCTTCAGCAACGCAGCCGAATTGGTGAACTCTGCATTGAACTTCGTGATCCAACCCAATCCCGCCTCGATCGGAGAGGTCGTATCGTCAATATCATTTCCGTACAGGCAGAAACCCATTTCCAAACGCAGCGTGTCGCGCGCGCCCAAACCTATCGGTTTGATGCCATAGGATGCACCTGCTTCAAACACCGCATTCCATATCTTATCGGCATCCTTGTTCTCAAAGTAGATCTCGAAACCACCTGCACCGGTGTAGCCCGTAGCACTTACCAGCACATTCTCCACACCAGCGAACACGCCCTTCTTAAACGTGTAGTAGGTCATCTCCGAAAGATTGATGTCCGTCAACTTCTGCAAAGCTTCCGCAGCCTTCGGCCCTTGAACCGCCAAAAGCGTGGTCTTGTCCGAAATATTGATCATCTCCACCCCAGCAGTATTGTACTTGCTGATGTGCGCCCAATCCTTGTCGATATTGGAAGCATTCACCACCAACATGTAGGTCTTGGCATCAATGCGATACACCAACAGGTCGTCCACAATGCCGCCCGTCTCATTCGGAAGGCACGAGTACTGGATCTTGCCGTCCACCAACGCAGCAACATCATTCGAGGTCACCTTCTGTACCAACTCGAAAGCCCCTTCACCACGAACGATGAACTCACCCATGTGCGACACATCGAACACACCCATCGCATTGCGCACCGTGTCGTGCTCCACCAGCAGACCTTCGTACTGCAATGGCATGTTGTAGCCAGCAAACGGAACCATCTTGGCCCCTAATTCAATATGTTTCGCGGTCAACGCGGTGCTTTTCAATTCTAAGAGGTCTGAGGTTTGAGCCATGAGGTTTGAGCTGATTGAGTAACGTTTTTCCTTTTTCGTTTTATCTTTTCCCCTATTCAGGAAGCGCGAACAAATGTAGAAAATCGCGGGTGTTGGACTTGACCGAATAATGCCCTTCGATCTTGGTTCTTGCAGCAGCCGAAAAATCCTTCAGGTCCGTCTTCTTCTCCAGGATGGAACGAAGCGTCTGTTCCCACTTATCAGGTGTGTCGCATATCCAACCGTTCACCTCATGGTCAACGATCTTCGTGTTCACACCCACGGGTGATACAATGGCAGGAATGCCCAATGCCATGTACTGCAAGGCCTTGAAACCGCACTTCCCTTTCGCCCATTTGTCATTCTCAAGTGGCATTACGCCCACATCCATTTTCAGGAGGTCATCAATCTCCGATTGCTTATTCCAAGGAACGAATTGAAGTCCTTTCAGATCGAAATCAGGCTTGCGGTCAGCGATCACCACAAAGTTGAAATCGAACTCACCTTCCAGCTTCTTCAAGATCGGAATGAGTGCATCCAAGTATTTGATGGTCGAATGCGTGCCCGTCCAACCGATGGTGATCTTCTCGCCCGAAAACTGCTTCACCTTATTGTGATGGTGTTCCGTATCGATTGTAGTAGGATTCACGAAAACGTTTGAGTTGAACTGCCGCGCATGATCGGCCAAGTAATCATTCCCACAACTCACCTTCCATGCCCATTTGCAGGTATTATTCACGTTGCGATACCGCTTAAAGAACGTGATGACCGAATTGGTGCTTGAGGTGTTCTTCAACCAGATGGCGTCATCATAATCGAAGATGACCTTCTTCCTGAAAACCTTCGTTATCAGCCATTCAAACACAGGCGGTCCGATGGCAGCCGCTTCGCGATGAATGAACACGTAATCGTACTTCGTAAGGGAAAACAGCTGAAAGAACCGCTTGAGCAATCCAAGTTTCACCTTCCAAACCTTGCGGAAGAAGTTGCCAGGTTCGTAGAGATAGATCATGGCGCGCTCGTCCAAGAACGGCTTCACGTCAAACTCAAAACCTGCCGCTTTCAGCTTATTGAAATACTGCTCAAACCGGAAACGCTGGCTGGGCGCAATTCCCAACGGATAAGGAACCAAAAAGAGAATGCGTTTCGATTTTGAACTCATGCTGAAGCACAAAAATAGGATACCGAACGCAGCTTGTTCATAGGCAAATTCAAATTGGACTGCGTTCCAAACACCTAACTTCTGCCATCAACAGCTCATCGTAAACACATATTTCGAAAATATTGTCGCAGTATGGTTCTAATACCTATATTTCCCCACCGAGAGAAGAAAGGAAAGCCAAATACGAATGGTCGATTTTCTGGAGTAGTTAAAGAGTAAAACACGATATGGGAAGACCTCCTACAAGACCGAAGAAGCTTAAAGACGGTTACTACATTGAAGTACGTAACACAGGTGCAGTTACTGGCATCAAGATCAGAAGAGATACTGAAGATGAGATGATGTTGGCTGTAAAAGACTATGAAAAGTCGAAAGAAGTTGTCATTCTTGGCGAATCGGTGAACGGCAAATTCATCAACGACCCGAAAGTCGTCAAGAAGAAGTCGTAGCAAAGATCAGTACGCACTTTATTGAAATGAGCAAAACCCGTTGCGGCTGGGTTTCTGACGACCCTACATATATCATGTACCATGATGAGGAATGGGGCGTTCCGCTCTATGACGAACAGAGGTTATTCGAATTCCTGATTCTAGAAACATTCCAAGCAGGCTTGAGTTGGATAACCGTTCTGCGCAAGCGCGAGAATTTCCGGAAGGCCTTCGATGGATTTGATGTGGAGAAAGTGGCTGCCTTTGATGAAGCGAAAGTCGGTTCGTTGATGGAGGACGTTGGAATCATCCGCAATGGCGCGAAGATCCGTGCGGCCGTTTCCAACGCACAGGCATTCATTCAAGTTCAGAAGGATTTCGGTTCGTTCCGAAAGTATATCTGGGATTTTGTGGATGGGAAACCACTTCAACCCGATCTCAAATCACTGAAGGATATTCCCACCAAAACAGAATTGGCCGAAACGATCAGCAAAGACCTGAAAAAGCGCGGGTTCAAGTTTGTGGGGGCAACAGTTGTTTACGCACACATGCAAGCAACTGGCATGGTGAACGACCACACCACAGATTGTTTCCGTCACGAAGAAGTGAAGCGGCTTTGAGGCTTCGTGAAGTCGGGGTTCTTACGCAATATTGATAGCGCAGCCCAACTGGACAGAAATCCGATCAATCCGGTCAAGGTTGCAAGAATAATGGCACCGATGACATACTGAATGTAGCTGTCGTGAATGTTTTCCAGCGTTAGCGAAGAAAGTTTGTCGAATGGAATCTGCTCTCCGTCAAAAAACGGTTGCCCCATGAGGTAACTGAAGAATATGATGAATGGAATAAGTGGCGGCAGACTGATGTTGGCTGCCGCAATGAACAGCACCTTATTCATCCGCAGAAAAATGGCCGTTGGAATTCCAAGAAGCAATTGAAACCCCCAAATAGGCAAAATCCCAACAAAGAAACCGAAACCGATACTTGCCGCTTTTCGGATGTTCGTTTCCTCCGGTTTGATGGCCTCTTCTTTAATAAGTCGAATCAGTTTACCCCTGAACAGCAATCTTCTTGGTATGTAAAAAGCTGCCGCCAGAATGGTGAACCAAGCATTCAGAAAACTGATGCGCGTAAAATCAGGTCCAGGGCGGAAATGAGAAACGCGTTCGTTAGGGTCGTATTTCACTTGAATCGGAACAGACACGAACGGCACATCGCGCCAAGCGAGCTTCACGATCACCTCTATTTCGAACTCAAAACGGTTGGTGAAGAAGTTGATATTCCTGATCTTCTCCAGCGGATACAGCCGGAAACCTGTCTGAGTATCTGGCATGAAGATCCCCGTCTGTAAACGGAACCAGAAATTGGAAAAACGATTGGCGAAACTGTTCTGGGCAGGCATACCATCCGCTTCCAAATTCCGTGCGCCCATGATCACATGGTTCGGGTGCGATTTATGAACCTCTAAAAACTTGGGGATATCACTCGGAAAATGCTGCCCATCGCTATCCAGCGTAATGGCGAACTTATATCCGAGTTCGGTCGCTTTCTGAAATCCCATCCGTAGCGCGTAGCCTTTTCCCTTGTTGGGTGAATAGTCTACTCGGAAAATTCCATTCCC
>JBJOHR010000152.1:0-12873 GCA_046047575.1 Bacteroidota bacterium
AAGACAGGGCCAAAGTTCTGCTGAATGCGCAGGAAGGAAAGACGCAGTCATTGCGCCAATGGCGTTTTGTCGAAGGGGATAAAGTTGATGAGGAACTGGTGAAGGAATATGTTCGCGAGGCTGCGCTGAACATGGAGAAAGGCATAAAGACGCCCAAGAAGAAGATAGAAGTGGTGGTGCCGAAGCTGCTTCAGGATGCGCTGAATGCCGAACCAAAAGTGAAGGAATTCTATGATTCCATGGCACCCTCACACAGAAAGGAATACGCCAATCATATTGCTGAAGCCAAGCAGGAGGCGACCCAACTCCGAAGATTGGAAAAGTGCATGACCATGCTTCGTGAGAAGAAAGGGTTGCATGATAAATACAAGGATTGTTGACCCGAGCCGCAAGCCACAAGCCGCTAGCTTCAAGCTTCAAGCTGCAAGTAAGTCGAAACTTGTAGCTTGCTGCTTAATA
This sequence comes from Bacteroidota bacterium, assembly GCA_046047575.1. GTDB lineage: Bacteria > Bacteroidota > Bacteroidia > UBA10329 > UBA10329 > UBA10329. Next base: position 460 of record JBJOHR010000152.1, read on the forward strand.
CTTGAAGCTAAAAGATGATTTACGAATTCAACGGTATGCGGCCGAGCATTCATCCATTGGCATTTGTGCACCGAACGGCAAGCATTATAGGGAATGTTCAAATTGGGAAGGATGTTTACATCGGTCCAGGTGCGGCCATCCGTGGCGATTGGGGAAGGATTGTGATCGAGGACGGTTGCAATGTTCAGGAGAACTGCACCATTCACATGTTCCCGGGAACAACGGTTTGGTTGCACGAAAGTGCGCATGTCGGTCACGGAGCCGTCATTCATGGGGCAACACTTTTGCGCAATTGTCTTATTGGGATGAATGCCGTGGTGATGGACGATGCCGAAGTGGGAGAGGAGAGCATTGTCGGAGCCTTGTGTTTTGTTCCTGCGGAGATGAAGATCCCTTCCAGAAAGATCGTGGTCGGTAATCCTGCCAAGATCATCAAAGATGTTTCGGATGACATGATCGCATGGAAAACAGAAGGGACCAGGCTGTATCAATCACTCCCTAAGGAAAGTCATGATACATTGAAAGAACTCGGTTTGGAGGAAGTTCTTTCGAATTCCGCCATTTCTCAAACCGACCCTTACAATGGGAAGCAGAAAGCGCTGTTTGAGACTTGGAAAAAGACCAAATAAAAAGGTCCGCTTGCCATGGAAGAACAAGCGGACCCGAAACGAAAGCAGACCCCATTTACTGCTTCTGTTAACCTATACAAGTTTACTTCTGTCTGCGGAGCAATTCGTTACAGTTTATCGGTTAAGACTTGTAATATTTCAATTCTTCACAAACCGTTTGGTGACCTCCGTGTTCTCGAAAGAGAACTTGATGTAATAGACACCTGAAGCCAATCCACTTAGGCTTACCCTGTGGTTGTAAGCCTCCGTTCTTATCATCCGGCCCATGCTGTCAAGTATGCAAACCTCGGTCGGGTGAAGTTCTTGGTCTCCTGCAATCTGAACATTCAGTATCTCGTTGTCCGTTGGCACAGGATAGATTACCAGTCTATCAGCTACTTCAGATGCTGGAATTCCAACAGCCAAGGCAGAACAGATGTCATCTGCGTTGGATGTTCCACAACCGGCAAATGGAGGCCCAATGGAGAAGGACTCATCTGGAGTTCCCGCCAAGCAAAGAGGAACCACCGGAAAGTAGGAGGTAAGAACATAGTAATAGGTGCCGTTCGGATAATCGGGCGTTACACCAAACCGTCCATTGCATTGATCCAACTGACAGCCACCGATCGAGCCATTGTATTCATAGTCTTCGATGTAGGTTCCATCATAGGCACCGTTTGGCGCAGTTATTCCGTTTCCAGGACGGCTGCCGGATTTCAGTTGGAAGCATGAATTGACCTCAACAATAGCACTGTTGTCATCGTTCGGGTCTGAATAAACGTATTTGTAGTAGATCGGGAAACCATCTGCCGCATACCCGATTATTGGAGAATGATCTGACGATGTGACATTCAGCGTGGCGATGAAATTGGTCGGGTTGCCATGGTAGTGGTATTTGCCATTTGGCTGAACATGAGCATCGTTCATATCGGTTCCCAAGTTCACATTCGGGCTCAACGCATGTTTGTTCCAATCGTAATTCAATGCACCTGTGTTCGGATTCTCGAAAAACTCATTGGCAATGGGGTCCCACTCCAGTCCGTTCATGGCAACACCTAACTCATAGGCCACGCAGGTTCCCATTGTGCCGAAACCGATATGCAGATCCGTGAAAAATCCCGCTTCCTGCGGATAGGCGCACATGGTGAATTCATTCTGCTGCGCAGAAATGGTGTTCGGGTTTCCGGGATTTGGAAATGTTCCTGTGGCGTGATCAGGAATGCTGTTGCTGTACCAGTAACGGACCACCCCATTTACTTCCGTACAAACGGCATTGGTTGTGGTGTTGTTCCAAATGGCGTTTTGGTCGCACTGAGCGTAGGCTCCCAACGCGGAAGTGTACATAAATAGATGAAGTAGTTTTCTCATGATCTGTTGCTGAAATCGATTTTTATGCTGGTTCGTTTTTCGTTCATCTTATAGCCTTGATTGTGGCCTTTGAGGGAAACCTGAAAAATGTTGTCGTACGATTCGAAACTTCCCAGAAAGCAAAGGTTTATCACCTCCAAACTCTTGAACGATTCTGGCAATCCAACCAAAGAAAATCTGAGCACTAAATGTCCAGACTCGGTATAGGAACTTTCGTATTCTTCATCAATGACATTCCCATCCACTTGAATACTTACCAGATTGTTCACCCAAGTCGCAGCGCACCAATTCAGTTCTTGTGATCCGCTGCAGAGTTGCTCGGTCTGTAGACAGGTCTGAATATCGGGCAATTCCATTTTAACCAACAGGATTGTCTGGCCATTTTCCTCCGTCAGTTTATAAAACGCCTGATGTCCTTCGTGTGCCAAGCAGAAGTGGGAAAGGCAGACCAGTAATATGAACAGGATGAATCTCATGGTACAAGATTACATCTGTGAATGATCTCGTCTATTACGACATTCCGCTCAGAATTTATAAGATCCGTATCACCTTTTGACAAACATCATAGTTCGTACAATAAGTAGGGCTTAACTTTGGTTTAATGTTTGAGAGTTGATTGAATGTAACTTTGCCAACGAACAGGGTTGGCACATAAATAATGAACCTATGAAAAAATCAATTTTAAAAGTAGCATTGCTCACAATGGCCAGTGCTGGAGTGTTGGCCGGTTGTGGCGCACTTAAAAAATTGTTGGATGCCCGTGTTGAACAGTTCAACACTGATTCCAACACCTATAAGGCTGAATTGGATCAGGCCGATAACGATATCAATGATGCATTGGCGGATATTGACGGTTTTGGCAAGACCGATTATCACGATCAGATCTTCTCTAGCCCATTATGTGGCGTGACCATTGATTGCACGGATGTGAGTCAAGGAATCCTGTATTTCAATTTTGATGGTTCCACTCCATGTTTCAGTCCGTCAAGAACCCGTTCTGGTCAGATAAAAGTGGAGCTGATCGCTGGAAATACGTGGGCAGAAGCCGGAGCCGTGCTCAAACAGACCTTTACCGACTTTAAAGTAACGCACCTGAGCAGCGGCCGTGCCATTGAATTTGACGGAGTGAAGACGCTCAAAAACCTTGATGGGCACGATTGGTGGCAATTCCTACTTGGCCAGACCGATTTCTCGTACGAATCCAGAAGCACAGACATGATCGTAACTTTCGATAATGGTGCTACTGCCGACTGGAATCATGCCCGCACCGTCACGTGGAGTTATCATTTGGCAAACACTGTTCCCGGCATTCCTTATGCTCATATCGGGTTCGAAGCAACCGGTGACACCACCATCAATGGTACGTCTGGCATTGATTCTTGGGGAACCAACCGTTTTGGCGATGAGTTCATTACCTACTACAATCAGCCAATTCATTCCAACACTTACTGCGGACTGTGGAGGTTCAATTCTGGAGAATTGGTACACGAGGTTGCTGGAGACGACTACACGCTAACCTTAGGGGTAGATCAGAACGGAAATCCAGCCACTGGAACCTGTGCGTACGGATTCAAGGTAAGTTGGAATGTTGGTAACAACTCCAACAGCCAGGTTTTCAGTTATTAAAAGCAAAGCAACAGGGCGGAGAGGGCGAACAGAATTCTGTTCGCCTTTTCTGTTTTAAGTACCCTGCTATCTTTGGTCGCTTAAACAAATGATTCGATGAAACTTCAGAATTACGTAACAGGAAAATGGATCGAGGGAGACGGAGATGGAAGTCCGCTGTTCAATTCGGTTACTGGCGAAATTGTAGCCACTGCTACGACCAAAGGCCTCGATTTCAATCAGGCGCTTGAGTATGGACGAAGGAGTGGGGAAGCACTTCGGAAAATGACTTTTCAGGAACGCGGACTGATGCTGAAGGCTTTGGCCCTTTATCTATTGGAAAGGAAAGAACGCTATTACGAAGTGAGCTACAAAACGGGAGCAACGCGCATCGATAGCTGGATCGATATTGAAGGGGGAATCGGTAACCTGTTTGCCAATGCCAGCCTCCGCAGGCAGTTTGGTGATGAAAGCTATTACGTGGATGGCGAATACGCCCCACTTGGTAAGAACGGAACCTTTATTGGTCACCATATCATGGTACCCAAAGAAGGTGTTGCCATTCACATCAACGCTTACAATTTTCCGATTTGGGGCATGCTGGAGAAAGTGGCGGTGAATTGGCTTGCCGGTGTTCCTGCCGTGGTTAAACCAGCCACGGTAACCTCATTTCTTACAGAAGTGATGGTAAAGGATATCATTGCCTCAGGAATCGTTCCGGAAGGGGCTTTGCAGCTTATTTGTGGTTCTGCCGGTGATCTTTTGGACCATGTGGAAAGTCAGGATGTGGTGACCTTCACAGGTTCTGCGTCTACGGGTAGAATGCTGAAAGGCAAAGCATCCATAATCAACAACTCGGTGCCATTCAACATGGAGGCCGATAGTTTGAATTCTTCGGTCTTGGGCCCTGACGCGGTTCCAGGAACGCCTGAATTCGAGCTTTTCATCAAAGAAGTGGTGAAGGAGATAACGGTGAAATGCGGACAGAAATGTACAGCCATCCGAAGGATCATGGTGCCTGAGAATTTAGTAGAAGACGTACAGATTGCCGTGGGACAACGTTTGGAGAAAACCACCATCGGTAATCCGACCACGGAAGGTGTTCGGATGGGCGCGTTGGCAGGACAGGACCAAATGCGCGAAGTGAAGGATCAGGTTGCCTTGCTGATGAAGGAAAGCCAGATCGTATTCGGTAATCTCGACCCCGTGCAGGCAATCGGTGCCGATGGTTCAAAGGGAGCGTTCATGTCGCCTATTCTGATGCGGAATGATGATCCATTCAACAATTCAGCGGTTCATAATATTGAGGCATTCGGACCTGTTAGCACCATTCTTCCTTACAAGAACTTGGATGAGGCGATTGAACTGACCAAACTCGGATTGGGTTCGTTGTGCTGTTCCATTGTTACCAATGATGAGAAGACAGCCAGAAGCTTCGCGTTGGGTGCCGCTCCCTACCACGGCCGTGTGCTGGTGCTCAATGGTGATTGCGCCAAGGAAAGTACAGGTCATGGTTCGCCCATGCCCTTGTTGGTGCACGGTGGACCCGGAAGAGCGGGTGGAGGAGAAGAGATGGGCGGAAAACGTGGCGTGATGCACTACATGCAGCGTACTGCCATTCAAGGTTCGCCAAGCATGATCACGGCTATTACCAACATATATCAGCAAGGAGCCAAACAGAAAGAGGTTCTGCTCAATCCGTTCATGAAGCATTTTGAGGAAGTGGAGATAGGCGAGACACTTATCACCCATAAGCACACGGTAACGGAAACCGACATCATCAACTTTGCGAACGTAAGTGGCGACCATTTCTATGCTCACACGGATGTTACTTCATTAGGCGGAACGCTTTTCGAAGGACGCGTGGCCCACGGTTATTGGATTTTGAGCAAAGCGGCCGGAATGTTCGTGGAGAACAGAAAATGCCCTGTCCTTTTGAACTATGGTATTGATGAGGCACGTTTTACCAAGCCTGTCTATCCCGGAATGACCATTGGTGTTCGTCTTACCTGCAAAGAGAAAGTGCAACAGGAGAAGAAGGACGAAGACGATATCCGCAAGGGAATCGTTAAGTGGCTTGTGGAGGTTTATGACCAAGACAACGAGACCTGCGCCATTGCCACCATACTTACCATGGTGAGGAATTCGGAGCAGTAGAGGCGCCATTGTTCGTGTCTCCATTGCGGATTGCCTAACGGTACACTTGGCGTTCCTTCGGTCAACAGATCATCAGCAATCGGGTTAGACCACTTCTTTCCTCTGGGGCGCGGTGAATGCAGGGTAGGGCTCTGCTTTGCGGATGGTCCACTGCCAATTTCCACAGGTTACCGATACCTAAGTTGACGGGCGTGGCATTCGGTTTCATCTTATAGTGTAGGTCGAAGAAATATTCTTGCAGGAAAGCTTCAAAGCCTGCATCTGCTCCGCCATAGAGTTTCTTGAGTTCAGCCCGTATTTCGGGAATCAGCACTTTCTGCTCGGCCTGTGAATTTGGGAGGATGTCGCTCGCATCGCCATGGTAGGTGCAGAGGAAGGTTTCGGTGGGAATGGGCGAACGGTCTACATGAAACGAATACACGTCTGTGGGAAAGGTGGCGAAGGTATCGTCCCGCTCGTAATTCTTTATGAGATTAAGGGTTGGAGCAGCACCATGCGCTGTCAGCATCTTCAGGTCATTCAGAAGAATCTCTCGTGCGAGTTGTCCCTGTTCGGTCAGTGGTAGATCTCGGAGTTCCTGTTCTTCCAGCACAGCAATGTTTCCATTCAACTTTACCTTATTGACTATCTCCAAAAAATCGCCCTTGAGTTGGCGTTTCCAGCAAATGGCGTTCATTTCCCCATAAAAAAGAGTGGAGACCAGGTTTTGAAAGCTGTTTACAACCTGAATTTGATTCTTAATAGGAGTAGCAGTCGGCATAACGCTACCTATTCAGATACCGCTCTTTGACCACATTCATATGATGCAATTCGTGACCGACAATAATGAACCCAGCAGCCAGTGCCGAAAGAGAAGCTCCGTTAGCCGTTCCTACACGATTCAAAGCATCTTCTGTCATTCCAGCAAAGAGTGTTATTGTCGCATTCCGAACAGTGAAGAGTTCGTCTACAAGGTCTTCCATTGATCTGGAATCAGATTCGGAATTGTTGGCATACAGATTTTCGTCATATCCGGGAAGCGCAGTAGTATCGCCTCGAGCAATGGCCAAAGCGCGGTAACTGAAGATACGTTCCGTGTCAATAATGTGCTGCAATAATTCCTTGATGCTCCATTTGTCCTCTGCGTAGCGAAAGTTGCCTTGCTCTTCGGTAATATCCAACCAAAAGGAATGGCTCAGTTCCGTAAGGTCGTCAAAAGCATGCACCAACTCGGTTTCTTTCACAAGGTCGATGTATCGACCGAAATAAGGGTCATATGTGCGTGGGTCTGGTTTCATTGATCGTTTTTCTGAAGGGTCGAAATTCCTACTTTAATGCCATGTTTACAAAGACTCCGAAAACCCCATACTATACGGTCATTTTTACTTCGCAACGTACAGCGTTGGATGATGGCTATTCTGAATTGAATGATGAATTATATGCGGAAGCGTTGAAGCTGGAAGGCTACTACGGAGCCGAAACCCTACGCAATGCGGAAGGCTTTGGTGTTGCGGTTCTTTATTGGAGGAGTATGGAGGATATTCAGGAATGGGCCAAATACCAGAAACATCTCTATGCGAAGAAGTTGGGAAAAGAGAAATGGTATGAAGGCTACCGGGTTCGCATAGCCAAGGTTGAGCGCGAATATGGCATGGGATAGCTTCAAACGGCTGAAAATTTGAGCTTATGTTAGATTTTCATTTGGTAAAGCCATCAGGTGGTTGAATTCCTTAAACTGTAAATGTTTAGAATGAATGATCCAGTGAAAACCAAGGTTGCAACAGTAGCATTGTCTGGTGTAGTGCTAGGAGTTTGCTGGATATATTCAGATCAGCTTTTGGATATAGCTCTTATACCTAGGTTTCTGTTTATCGCACTGTCGTCTTTGATGCTGCTATTGGGAGCAACGGTTGCCTATACCCGAGGGAACAAAGCAAAAATTGGAGGCTTAACCCTTGTAGACCTTACTCTGTTGCTCTGGATGGGAGCAGCGTTTCTATCGGGTATCAATTCAGATATATGGGGTGAGTATCTATTTTCGGTCGGCAGAATAACGGTCTATGTCGGACTGTTCTTTGCAATCAAGTTTATCATCCGTCAATTTGATCTTGATAAGCAGCTTTTTTTGCAATTACTCATACTCAGCACCATTGGGTTGTGCCTGATTGGTGCATATCAGTTAGTTACAGACACAGATGGCTTTGAGCTGCGCCAGATGATGGCTGTCAAAAGTTTGTTTGCCAATAAGAATCTGTTTGCAGAATATCTGGCGCTTACTGTACCGTTTCTTTTGCTGGCGTCCCTCAACCTGAATCTTTTTTGGAAAGTGCTGACATTACTCGCACTGGGCTTGTCGTTGGTATTTGTTGCGCTTATCATGGGAAGAGGAGCGTGGGTTTCGGTCGGGATCGGGGTAACGATATTCACCGTATTTCAATTCCGAGGCGAAAACCTTCACAACTTACTTGTCAAGAAGCAACTTGTCATTCTGTTCATCTCGGTTCTGGCATTATTTGGGTTGATCATTGGCTTCGATCATTTTGTACATGGAGGATTGATTGACCGATTTGCTTCAATCTTTCAGACCAGCGAAGGAACGGCCGGATTCAGATTGAGTATATGGCAGCGGTCACTTCAATTGATTTCCGGATCACCATGGTTTGGTATTGGTGCTGGCGACTGGAAAGTGGAATTTCAGCAGTTCGGCATGAATCTGTCTGACCATAAATTCACCGTTGAACCTCTAAACGATTATGTCGCAATGGCGTGCGAGATCGGGTTGCCAGGTCTCATTGCCTACCTGTTCACCCTTGGTCTGGCCATTTTTTCAGCGGCCAAAATGTTCCTGAAGCAAAATGATCAGTTTGCTTTGCCAGTCGCGGTTGTCTTGGTCAGCTTTTCGGTGATCTCGTTTTTCAACTTTCCTCTTCATCGGATAGAACATGTCACCTTAATGGTCTTTTGTTTGGCTTATGCTGATAAAGACTCCAATTCATTCACCTCATATCATCTGAGGATGGCCTTAACGGCTGTAATGGCCTGTGCTCTCGTGTTCTGTGTTCATGTTGGAAGGGTGCGATATGAAGGAGAATCAGAAACTAAAAAAGCGTTGTTGCAACGGTCTAAACAGAATTGGAATGGCGTTATTCCTCATATTGATAATGTAGATCATGAATATTATCCACTTGAGCCATCGGCAACACCCGTGGTATGGTATCGAGGCTTGGCATACTTTCAATTGGGAAATACAGAAAAGGCACTCAAGGACTTTATAAGTGCGTACAATTGCAACCCCTATCACGCACACGTGCTAAATAATTTGGCAACATGCTATGCTTTGATGGGTAAGTTCGACCAAGCAATTGAACTGTATTCAACTGCAATCAGATTATACCCGGAATTCCTAGACCCGCACACGAATCTTGTAGAACTTTATTTGCACGTAAATTTACCGGAAGAAGCCATTAGGATTATTGATGGTAGCACTAGACAGGTGAGAAAAAAGTTCAAGAAGAAGAAAAGGATGATCTTGAAAAACCTTGATCCGAAAAAGGGTTCCAACTGAATAAACTTTTGAAGATGCAGAAATTGAGAATTACAGTAGTGTTGAAAATTGTGATGCTTTGGAGTATTCTCTGCACCGGGCAAACGATAAGTTCGGTGAATCCGGTTTCCGGTTGGCAAGGACAAACCATTGGTTTAACCGTTTCCGGAACCTCCCTCAATTTTGTTCAGGGAACCAACACAGTGGTCTGGATAGAACAGAACTCCAATATTTATGATGCAGACGCAAGTTCTGTGCAAAACAATCAGGTTACTGCAAACATATTAATACCCGGTTCGGCACCTACTGGTCTTTATACGGTCCATGTTGGGTCAACAGGAGCTTCCGGTGCAAGCCTGCCTAATGGATTTGAGGTATTGCCAGCTTTGCCTCTTTTACCAGCACCGTCCTTGATCCAACCAGCCAATGCCAGCGTCTTAAATGCAAATCCGGTTCAATTTTCATGGAATACAGTACCAGATGCTTTCGGTTATCAATACCAAGTTTCAATTAGCCCTGGCTTCTCAAGTATTGCTCAGCAAGGTGAGTTGGCATCAACCTCAAGTTCTGCCGCGCTAGGCAACAATACCTACTATTGGAGAGTGCGCACAAAGAATCAGGCAGGGTTTTATGGTGGTTGGTCTAGTTCAAATCAATTCACGGTTCAAATGCCTACCTCACTGAATTCGGTTGTCCCAAACTCAGGTTACCAAGGACAAACCCTTTCGGTTACCATCAGTGGAACCAACGTTTCATTCATTGCCTCAACGCCTACAGCATTTCAATTTACAATGGGGCCGAATACCATGAATGTTTGGGTTCAAGAGCAGACGGTGGTCAATCCTCCGAATGTGGATTTTACCGGAACGGGTTCTCTTAACATACCGATTTCGATACCGACCGGAATTTATGATCTTGTTTACACGGATCCAACGAACACTACGTACAGTTTGCCGCAGTCATTTACTGTATTGCCTGAATTGCCACCCAGTGGTCCTGTTACGCTGATAGAACCCATCAATAGCGTTGTGCTGAATAGTTCTCAGGTGCAATTCGATTGGGCCGATGTTGCAAACGCTGATAGGTATGAACTATGGTTGAGCACCGATGCCGGATTCAGCACTACCATTTTCGCCTCGAATACGATCACGCTAAGTCAGTACAATAGAAATCTACCGGATGGTGTGTTTTATTGGCGTGTACGGGCAAGAAATCTAAGTGGAATTTGGGGAAGTTGGTCACAGACGGAAGACTTTACAGTTCAAGGCGTTAGCCATATTATTGAAATGACTCCGAATACAGGATATGCTGGTCAGAGTGGTTTGGCTGTCACCGTTTCTGGGGTCAATTTACCGTTTGTACAAGGAACCAGCGTGGTGCAAGACCTTAGATTGGATCAGAATTCATTTCAGATAGAGCTCGATGACGAACATTTGAATGCATCAAATATCGGGTCTGGTATACTTTCCATTCCGTTGAATGCCCCAGTTGGATATTACGGGCTCACTTGGGATCTACCGCCTTATGCTCCGGTTGCGCTGCAAAATGCATTTTACATAAACGAGGGGAATGAATACTCCGGACAGGCCTATGTGGACGTGAATCAGAATCAGACCATTGATGCAGGAGATGTGCCATATCCTTACGCACAGGTTCAAGTGATGCCGGTAACTTCGTATTCCACTACACAATCCAGCGGTAATTTCACTGGGCATGTGCCTTCTGGAACGCATACCTTGAGTTTGGCATCGGTGAGTTCGTTTACCTCAACTCCGTCTCAACATACTGTTTCGTTCAGTGGCTCGGGTGGTATTGATGCAGGTAACGATTTTCTTCTGCAACCGATAGCGGGAATGCACGACCTTTCCATTTCACTTGCTGCAGAACCACTGCGCCAAGGCAGAAACAGGTTTGTGTATGTAACCGTCAGAAACTTGGGTGCCGAGATTGAATCCGGTGAATTCTCGGTCACCTTCGAAACAGGCATGAGTGTTACAAGCGCATCGGACCCAAATTACACAGTGAACGGCAATACAGTCAGTTGGAATTTCAGTGGTTTAGGAATTGCCCAAGAACTTCAGGTGGCATTGGAACTGTACACACCTATAACCTTCATAGTTGGGCAACTGGTTGATTTTGTCGGCACCGTATCGGATGTTTCCAATGATCAAACTCCACAGGACAACACTTTTCTTCTTGAGAATCAGGTGGTGAATTCATACGACCCCAATTATAAGGCCGTTAGCCCGGAAGGACCCTTGGATGAGACGTTCTTAAATGGTGAGAACTACTTGAACTTTACGGTTCATTTTCAGAATACTGGTAATGCTGAGGCCATAGATGTTTATGTTCTTGACACCATTTCTGAGTTTTTGGATCTGAGTACGTTTCAGTTCGTTACGGCAAGTCACGACAGGGTGGTGAATATGTTGAACGATCGAATTATTGAATTCAGGTTTGACAATATCAACCTGCCTGACAGCACAAGCAACGAGCCTGAAAGTCACGGTTATCTCAGTTATAGGATCAAACCGGTTTCCAGCTTCGGATGGGGTGATGTAATTCGAAATACTGCTTACATCTACTTTGATTACAATGAACCTATCATCACCAACACAACCGAGAACTGGATTCCAACGGGCGTTGGAGAGCGGGACGATGATTTATGGTTTACGGTTGGGCCAAATCCGAATTCCACCGGAATATTTAATGTTTTCTGCGATGGAAGGGCTGAATATACTGTGTATGATGTTCAGGGAAAGGTGATTGCCTCCGGTTACTTTTCAGGTCGGTCTGATCTGAACTTGACGGATTCCGCGGTTGGTGTTTTCATTTTGAAAGTTGAAGGAGAAAAGGGAACGAGCGTCAAAAAGTTGGTCAGGTATTAAACATGACATGCAGCACCATGCGTATGCGCGTCAAGTTCCAACTAACCTGTATTAATGCTCAGCAGACTCAACCAGCCATTTCCTGATAAAGACAGCTTTGGAAAAAGCCTGCTTACCATTTTTTGGGTTGGCGTGTTCGTTGGACTGTTTCTGTTCCTGATTCGGCCATTCAGCATTGAAGGTCCGTGGGCCGATCTGGCTTGGGCATCTGCAGGGTTTGGAGCGGTGACCGTAGTCTTTGGTTGGATCTTTGAATTCGTTTCCC
>JBJOHR010000153.1:0-8357 GCA_046047575.1 Bacteroidota bacterium
GGAGCAACCATTTTGGCAATTCATACCGGTGGGCTGCAAGGTTGGCACGGAATGATGCACCGTGGCTTGGTCTGATCAACACGCCCGTGTGTAAAACATACCCTTAGGTTGAACGTTAGCCACATTACGGCATCTAATTTTGACGTGAATGCGCGGATTTCTGTCATATCTACTTATTGTGGTTCAGCTGGTTGCGGCTGCGCAAAGCAGCAATCGCCAAGGCGAAAAACTGTCGAGGCAGGACTACATTGAGCTTTATGCGCCTTTTGCCGTGCAGGAAATGCTGATCAGTGGTGTGCCGGCCAGCATCACCTTGTCGCAAGGGATTCTCGAAAGCGGTGATGGAAACAGTACCCTTGCCCGAGAAGCCAATAATCACTTTGGAATAAAGTGCCACGGCATGTGGGAAGGCAAGAAATACCATATGGACGATGACGCCAAAGGCGAGTGTTTCCGTGTGTACGAAACAGTGTTTGACAGCTATCGTGATCATTCCGAATTCCTTCGTTCGCGTGAGCGATATGCCGGGCTCTTTCAATTGCGGATCACTGACTATAAAGGCTGGGCCAATGGCCTGAAAGATGCGGGTTATGCTACCAACCCGAAGTATCCGGCTTTGTTGATCAAGATCATCGAGGAGAACGATCTTACCAAGTACGACCGCATGAAGTCTCCCCCAGAGGGAAAGTTGCCGGTTCACGGAGATTCCGCACAGAATAAGAAAAACGCCAAGGATCAGTCATCAAAATCTAGCGATTCAATGATTACTGGTCAGCAACGTCAAATGTATCTGAGAAATGAAATCAGGTACATACGTGTAGAAGAAGGTGATACCTACAGATCGTTGGAGTATCTTTTGCAGGTCCGTGAATGGCAGATCCTGAATTACAACGATAAGGCCAAAGGCTCGCCTTTGGTACCAGGAGAGATCATTTACCTGCAGCCCAAACGGAATAGAAGTGCGCAGAAGGATTACCATTTTGTGGTGGAAGGAGAAACGCTGCGCTGGATATCGCAGGAGTACGGGGTAAAACTCAAGAAGCTCTATAAGTACAATGAGTTGAATACTGGAGAAGAGCCTTCTGTTGGTCAGAAAGTTTGGCTACGCAAGCGAACCAGAAGAGACTATTAGGTTCCCCTCCTGGCCCGATAGCTATGGGGATGAGGGGATGTTAAACCCCAGTGTAATTGAAAGGCGTGATGAGGCGCATTTCCATCTTCACAGAGTCTGAAACATCCAACGATTCAATGAACTGAAGCATGGCCGTTTCATCCAATTTGGCGTTGGTGCGGCTGAATGCTTTGAGTGCCTCGTAAGGCTTCGGGTAGCCTTCACGTCTCAGTATGGTTTGAATGGCCTCGGCAACCACCACCCAATTGTTTCTCAGTTCAGTTCGGATGTTCTCTTCATTGATGAGCAATTTTTCCAGCCCACGAAGGGTTGACCGGAACGCAATGAGGGTATAACCCAATGGAACACCGATGTTGCGCAATACGGTGCTATCGGTCAGATCGCGTTGCAACCTCGAAACAGGAAGTTTCTCTGCCAAATGGCCGAAAAGTGCATTGGCCAGTCCAATGTTTCCTTCAGAATTTTCAAAATCAATGGGGTTCACTTTATGCGGCATGGCCGATGAGCCCACCTCGCCTTCCTTTATCTTTTGTTTGAAGAGGTCGTTCGAAACGTAGGTCCAGATATCGCGGTCAAGGTCTAGAATGATGGTGTTGATCCGTCTGAGCGCATCGCACCAGGCCGCAATGTTGTCGTAATGCTCTATCTGTGTGGTGGTCTGCGACCGGTTAAGGCCAAGCGTTCCGTTCACGAACGTATTTCCGAAAGCAACCCAGTCTATGTTAGGATAGGCAACCTTGTGTGCGTTGAAGTTGCCTGTTGCGCCACCGAATTTGGCCGAAAACGGAACAGCCAGAAGTTGTTTTTTCTGAGCTTCCAATCGTTCCACGAAAACCATGATCTCTTTTCCCATTCGGGTCGGAGAAGCTGGCTGACCGTGGGTTCTTGCCAACAAGGGAATGTTCTGCCATTCTGTTGCCAGCGAGTTCAATTTAGCCATCAATTCATCCAAAAGAGGAACATAAACCTGCTCAGTCGCTTCCTTCATCATCAAAGGAGTCGCAGTATTGTTTATGTCCTGACTGGTAAGTCCGAAGTGGACGAATTCCTTTTGTTCGCCAATTCCAAGGGCCTCCATTTTTTCCTTGATGAGGTACTCAACAGCTTTCACATCATGGTTCGTGGTCTTTTCAATTTCCTTGATGCGCTGTGTATCCGCCTCAGAAATGTTCAAGTAAACGTTTCTCAATGTGGGGAAAAGAGAATGGTCGAATCCTTTCAATTGCTCAAGCGGAAGCTCACATAGCGCAATGAAATATTCGATTTCAACCCGTACACGATACTTGATCAGTGCCGCTTCGGAGAAAAAATCAGAAAGAGACTCGGTGTGTTTTCTGTAGCGGCCATCTATTGGAGAAACGGCCGTAAGAACATTCAGTTCCATAGCTTGTTGCTTAAGGCGCGAATTTAGCGATTTTTGATCCGCCACTTTTTGTGCTTGGAAGAACGTATTAAGATATCTGCCGTTTCGTATTCGAACTCAGTTCCGTTCATTTACGGGCTTCGCAATCACCCCATATTCGATCACATTGACCTGACCTTGGACAATCCTGCAGACTGCGCCTCCAAGCTCCTTACAGGTCAGGTAGATCTGGGTCTTGTACCAGTTGCCGTCATACCAGAATTGAACAATGCCCGGATCGTGTCCAATTTCTGCATTGGCGCCAATGGTCCGGTAGAAACGGTATGCCTTTTCAGCGAGGTTCCACTGTCCGAGGTAAGATCGATCCTGTTGGACTATCAATCTCGAACCTCTGTGCAATTGGTCAGATACCTGGCTTCGAACGCATGGAAGATCTCACCGGAATGGAAACAAGCTGATATCCATTTCATAGACCAGATACAAGGCGATACGGCCGGTGTGGTTATTGGCGACCGTGCATTCGGGTTGGAGAAAAAGTTCCCAACGGTGATCGACCTTTCTCAGGAGTGGAAAAAGCATACTGCTTTGCCCTTTGTGTTTGCCTGCTGGGTCAGCAATCGGAATCTACCAGAAAGCTTTCTTTCAATGTTCAACCAGGCACTGCAATTCGGACTCGATAATCGCAAGACGGCCGTGAAAGAATTACCTACGCACTCTGAGCATGACCTGGAACGATATGTACAAGAGGTGATCAGCTATGATCTAGATGAGAAAAAGCTTAGGGCGATGAAACTTTTTCTCGATTGGATGAGTAAGTCAGGCTAGGTTGTTGAAATCATCTTCAATGGTCAAGACTCCTTAGCAGATCTAAACATTAATTTAGTCACAAACTCACTTTAAATGAGAAAGCTAATTCTTCTTTCCGCCTTCATTATGCTGATCATGGGCACTCAATTCTCGGCTTCAGCACAGTTGCTAGGAGGGCCTGATAAGATAAAGATGATGCAGGCCAAAGCCAGTATGACTGAGGAAGATTACAATGGCGCATTACGGATCTACCGAGCTCTTTACACAGACAATGGAGCGGATGGCATGTTGAATTATCGCATGGCGGAATGCTATTTAGCTTTGAATCAAGGTCAGGACGCCTTGGCCTACCTACAAAAGGCCAGAGAAGCCGATGCCGCCATAGACAAGGAACTGGAGTACAATACTGCCTTGGCCTATAGGTTGATTGCCGATCAGGAAAATGCAGTGAAGCATTTGACAACCTATTTGGCCACGGAGAACCTTGCAAAATCTGATAAAGAGAAGGCGGAAGGACTCAAAGCCAAATGCGAAGCGACCATCAAAATGATGTCTCAGCCTGTTGACGTGGTAATAACTTCCGCAGGAGACGGCATTAACACAGACGAAAACCACGAGTACCATCCATCTGTTACTGCGGATGGTAAGATCATGGTGTTCACATCGCGCAGGTCTGACACACAAGGTGGTAAGCGCTATGAAGGTGATGATGATTGGTATGAGGACGTTTACATCAGTTATTGGAGCGATAGCTTGAAAGGATGGGCGCCAGCTGTTCCCATTCCGGGGTCCATCAACACAGAGGGCCACGATGCCAATCTGAGTATCTCTCCTGATGGCAGACAACTATTCACGTTCCGTAACCAGAACGCAGGAGACATATTTGTTTCTAAAACACGAATGAACAAGAATGCCTCAGATGCCATTGCAGATGGCACTGCCGATGCTGCACGGCTCATCAGCCTTAACCGTTGGTCAAAAGCATATTCATTAGGGGCTAATGTGAACAGCGGTTATTTTGACAGTAACGCTTCGGTTTCTGCAGATGGCAAACAGATCTACTTCATTTCTGAACGTCCTAAAGGCAAGGGCAACGGTGACATTTGGACCTCCAAGGCTGTTTCTACAACCAAGTGGGAATCAGCATCCAATCTGCAGGAGCTCAACACCATTGAAGATGAAAAGAGTGTTTTCATAGCTGCAGATGGTAAGACACTGTTCTTTAGCAGCAAGGGTCACAGCAACATGGGCGGTTACGATATATTCATGTCTGTGAAAGGAAGTGATGGCGTTTGGAGTGAACCAAAGAATCTTGGTTACCCGATAAACACGCCTGGTGATGAAGTTGACTTTACGTTGACTGCAGATGGCAAAACGGCCTATTACAGCACCAAGTCGTCTGCCAATGGCAAGTTCGACATCATGAAGATCGACCTGAGCAAGTATCCACTTATTACGGTCGGTGCTCCCGCCAACTAGTCCACTTCCTTAGTAAGAGCTTCGGTCAAAGTCCGTTTGGTCCGAAATCTTTTCAAATTCGGGTTTCAGTAGAAGACTATCCAAAAACTTTTCGAACGCCTTCAGATTGTCTGGCGGGTTTCTCCTGTTGATCACACGTTTCAATTCCCCGTTCAAATTCACTTCGGTGATGCATGATGGAAAGTCAGTGATCGGGGTCGGGTAGAGGCTGTCCAGCGCGTAATACTCGTATTCGGTGATCTTGTTTGTTATTTCAACCACGTCTTGGGCCGAAAGCAGCCCCTTGTAGGTGCCGATCTTCTCCACAAACATTTTTCCAACGTAGATCACTTCGCCATTGTCCATAAAAGTGGCCTTGTAAATGGGGCACTGACCGTAACAGGCTGTGCGTTGAATGGTTGCCAGCATCTGCGGTTCAGATGAAGTCATGCTCGAGGTGGGATTTTCCGTTTTGGCCGTAACCGTTTCTTTGCTGCCGGTGCATCCGAACATGGTAATGCTTAAGGAGGCCATCAAAGCAATGCGACTTATCTGAATCATGATCATGTTTTAGCTTGACATCATTGCAAATACCCGACCAAGAAGACTACTTCTTCTTTTTTGGGGCCTGATATCCGCGTTCCTTGGCCATGTCTTCCAAACGCTTTTGGAATCCCGACTTTTTCTGCGGTTTCTTTTTGTTTTCCTGAAGTTTCTTGTGCAAAGCGTCTTCATCCACAAAAAATTTGAATGCATAGTTCTGTCCGAACGTGATAACGTTCGCCAGAAAGTAATAATAGCTCAGTCCGGAAGCGTAGTTATTGAACCATCCGAGCATCATCACCGGCATCAGATACATCATCCATTTCATCTGTTCCATCTGTGGAGAACCTGCTTGCAGGCTCATGTTCAAACGGGTGTAGAATATGGTTGAAATGGTCATCAACAGGGTGAAAAGACTTACGTGGTCTCCATAGAACGGAATTTCAAATGGTAGATCGAGCACGCTGTCGTAACTGCTTAGGTCATCTGCCCATAGAAAACTCTGCTGACGCAATTCTATGGAAGCAGGGAAGAACCTGAAAAGCGCGATCAGAATGGGCATTTGGAAAAGCATGGGCAGACAACCTCCCAGCGGGTTTACACCAGCCTTACTGTAAAGTGCCATGGTAGCCTGCTGTTTGGCCATTGGGTCGTCTTTCCCCTCGAATTTTGCATTCAGTTCGTCTATCTCAGGTTTCAGAACGCGCATCTTGGCAGTGCTCATGTAAGCCTTGTAGGTGAACGGCATCAGCACCAATTTGATAATGATGGTAAGGATGAGGATAATGATGCCGTAGCCAAGCCCAGTATCCTTCAGCAGGTTGAAGACCGGAATCACCATGAACTTGTTGACCCAACCGAAAATTCCCCAGCCCAGCGGTATCATGGCTTCAAGTCCAAGGTCCAGTTCTTTCAGAGTGCTGTAATGAGTGGGTCCGAAATAGAATTGCAGCCCAACCTGCTCCATCTGCGAATGCCCGTATGGAATGGAGAGTTTGGCTTCGCAGGTCTTCACAATGGAGTCATTCGCTTCATCGTGGGTCGTCTGCAGGTCAGTAGGTGCTTCCCAACCATCTTTGGCTATGAGAACCGAAGCGAAGAATTGTTGCTTGAAGGCCACCCATTGCAGATCGGTCTTGATCTCCTCCGTCTCGTCCGACCGTTCTGAAAGATAGTCTACCTCATTGTCGCTGAATCGATAGTAAATCGTAGAGTTGTCGCGTTCATTCTGAAGGCTTTTTTCCTGATGCGGCAGGTTATTTTTCCAATGCAGATCGATACGCGTGGCGTTGCGCTCGATCACATTTCCCATTCCAACAAGATTCACATCGAAATCAACCAAGTAAGAATTGCCCGAAATGGTATATACGTATTCGATGTACTGATTCTCACCGGCCGATAAGCGCATGGTAAGGCTTTTCTGCTCGTCACCACTCACGGTAAATCCCTGCTGCAATGGTTCAAAGTACAGGTCCTGTGTAGAAATGGGTCTATTCTTGGTAAAAAAGTCAAGTGAGAATCGGTTCTCATTGCCAGCAAACAGGTGCAACGGCAGCGAATCGTAAGTCTGATACTCTTTCAGCATCACCGACAAAGGATGACCGCCTTTCTTGGAAATCACAATTGAAAGCAGGTCGTTTTCAATGATAACCGCACCGTCTTCTCCCATGGCCGCTAAGCCGAAATCCCCAAACTGGTCTTGCAATTTTGCTGCAACAAGAGAATCATTCTGTTCCGCATTGGCAAGGGTTGAGTCAACTGTGGTAACCGCTTCTGTTACAGACGCTGCCAATGTGGCTTGCTGTTGTTCTTGCTGTAATTGCTCCGCTGTGGCAATAGAATCTTGGATCCGTTTAGCTTCTGCACGCTCCTCCTCAGAGGGCATGTTCATGTAGTTGAATCCGATAAAAATGAGTAGGATGAGCGTTAGTCCTATCGCTGAATTCTTGTCCATTCCGACTTTTTAATTGGGG
The DNA here is from genome assembly GCA_046047575.1 of Bacteroidota bacterium. Classification (GTDB taxonomy): domain Bacteria; phylum Bacteroidota; class Bacteroidia; order UBA10329; family UBA10329; genus UBA10329. Next base: position 7,277 of record JBJOHR010000153.1, read on the forward strand.
CGCAAAGATAGAAAGCTTGCCCGCTTACGGGAATCGGCTTTTTACGCCTTTAATGCTGCAGCAACAAACTTGGCAAAAAGCGGATGCGGCTGCGCAACTGTACTCTTATATTCCGGGTGAAACTGAACACCAACGAACCATGGGTGATCAGGTAGCTCAACCATTTCTACCAGGTTGGAATCTGGGTTGATCCCAGATGCGATCATTCCCGCAGCTTCGTAATCTTTCAAGAACTTGTTATTGAATTCAAAGCGATGGCGGTGGCGCTCCATGATGTTGGATGTGCCGTAAGCCGCATGGCCTTTCGTGCCCTTTTTCAATTTACACGGGTATGCGCCTAAACGCATGGTGCCACCTTTCTTGGTCACTTTTTTCTGCTCCTCCATGATATCGATCACGGGGAACTTCGTCTTCGGATTCATCTCCGTGCTGTTCGCTCCCGTCAGCCCGAGAACATTCCTTCCGAATTCTACGACCGCACATTGCATTCCCAGGCAGATGCCGAAGAATGGAATATTGTTTTCCCGTGCATGTTGTACGGCCAGAACCTTTCCTTCAATTCCGCGATCGCCAAAACCCGGAGCAACCAGTATTCCTTTCAGCCCTCGGAGTTTTTGAGCCACATTCCCTTGCTCAAGGTCTTCGCTATGGATCCACTTCACATCCACTTTGCATTCGTTCTCAACACCCGCATGGATCAATGCCTCGGCAATGGACTTGTACGCATCCTTCAACTCCACGTATTTCCCGATCAGACCGATCTTAACTTCAGATGTTGGATTCTTGAGTATGCCCAAGAAGTGTTTCCAGTTGGTAAGATCCGGTTCAGATTTGGATGGAAGTTTCAGTTTGCTGATTACCACCGAATCCAACTTCTCCTTCAACATCAGCAAAGGCACGTCATAGATGGTTTCCGCATCTAACGATTCAATGACAGCATTGGTGGTCACATTACAGAACAACGCGATCTTCCTTCGTTGTTCGTATGGAATTTTCCTATCCGCACGACAAACAAGAATATCTGGCTGAAGCCCGCTTTCCAATAGCGTTTTCACCGAGTGTTGCGTAGGCTTGGTCTTCA
>JBJOHR010000154.1:0-3903 GCA_046047575.1 Bacteroidota bacterium
AGGGTTGAATGCTGTCCGTTTTCCAAAGTGACCAAGGCGAAATAGATACCCGAAGGGGATTCTAAGTTCAATTGAATGTTGCTGGTGTTGGTGGTCGAAAGCTGTTCAACTTCTTGACCAAGGCAATTCACTACCGAAACATTCACAAGTTTCTGCGGTGTGCCAAATTCAATCGTAATCGCATGGTTGGTTGGATTGGGATAGGCATTTACGACCACTTGACTTTCCTTATCGTTCACGCCAACGAATAAGAATGGACATGGGTCATTTCCTTCAGTTGGGAAGATCATCTGACCGTCTAGGCTAAAGCATTCCAAGCGAACCTCGTACATCGACACGTTGGGCCAAGGTTCCATGAAAAGGCCAGTTTGGCACCCGATCCCTTCAATCCAACGGTAGCTATCTGCCCAAACTACCCTTCTGGTTATACCACCGATCACTTCTGTGCCGACCTGCTGCACTGTGAAATCCTGCAACATGAAATCCTCACCGAAATGATTGCCGACAAATACGTTGTTCAATGCTTGTCCTTGCTGGGCGGCAAAATCATACAGCAGATATTCGTCTGTTGAATCGGCCGGAACGAAAAAAACCGCGCTGTTTATCTCTCGCAGTGCACCTTTATAACCATCTGCGCAATAGAAAACCTTGGTATAATCGTTTCCAGATATGGTTGTGTCTTCTCCCGAAACACAGTAATTATCCACATGGGTCAGTTCTGCAAATGGTATTGGGTTTGGAGGGTTGAAGGTGTAGGTGTAATGGGTGTTCACCCAAACCGCGTTATCGGTAGGGAAGTCCACTTGCGCAACCACATTCAAAACAATTAAAAGAGCCGATACGGAGAGTAGAATATTTTTCATGCACCAAAACTAGGCGATAGCAGAACTCCAATTTGTCAGAAACGGAAATAAAAGCTCGGTTTCACAATAAAGCCCAAAGTGTTGGAATTTCCGAGTTGCGTAACGCGCCATGTGAAATCGATACGCGATATTTTGAGGATGTTCTCTATTCCGAAACCGAATTCAGCATAGGGATAGCGTGTTGGTTGCATGCCGTCTGCCAGAACGTATTTTCCGGTCAGGTTGTCGTTGGTTAGTGTTCCGTAATAGAGTTTTCCGATGAGTAGTGATCGCAATTTGGCTTTTCTGACCCCCGGAATCAGGTTGAACAGCAGGCCGTTGAAATGGTGCTCCAATTGCAATGAAACGTATTTATCACTTACAAATTCCATGTAATTCATCAGGTTGAATCCGTGATCATCGTTGAAGACCAAAGGATTGCCATCAGGAACGTGCAGCAGTTGGTAGGGCAGGTGTCCATTGATGATGCCTCCTTCGGCCAAAATGTTCAGATAACCGGCCTTATTTGCTCGGAGCTGATATTCCAACTTCAGTTTGTAATGCTGATAGTTGAATTCGGAATTCAGAAAATCCTTGATGCCAACGGCCACTTCAAGCGAAACCATTGGGTACTTGCGAAAGAAGAAGGGACCGTCTACCTGATCGAATGTTGCGGGCAATTCATCTTCTCCGAATCCGAACCTGAGATTGAATTTTACGCCTCCGGTGCTGAAGTTTTTAACAGAAATGGTATCCGATCCCGACCTCAATCTAAAATCTTGTTGAAGAGGAGAATAAGCATCGCGAAACACGGAAATGCGCGTTGACAGTCCTGTGAACCATTGCCGTTCCATGTAAGCTGAATAGCTTTCCTGCATGGTGCGCCTCTCTGCTCCGCTGATCCTGACCAAAGAGGTAAGAACATGGTCCAGCGGAAGCATATTCTGGCTGCGGCCTTGCTGAAAAAGGTCGTTTCGGTAGCGTGTTCCTAGCACCCAACGCTTGCGCAGTTTTCCTGGAAACACGAACGCGGCCTCGCCACCTCCCTTGAATCGATTGTCACCGATTCCATAGGCCAGATATCCGCTAAGTTTCACTTGGTCGCTGAACTTGTCGTTGGTTCTGAATCCGAATTTTACCCTTGACTCTTCGTAAGGATTCCAGCTATAGAAGGTGAATACGTTACCAATATCGATCTGCCGGAACGGAAACCATCCATCGGCTAAAAGTTTTAACCCTCCAACCAAGGCTTTCCACTTCGGGTCGCGATTCATCCGGTCGATCATCTTCACCAGATTCTGTTGTTCAACCGTGAAGGTGTCTTGCCGTGCTTCGTTCCAGAAATCTTCGTCACGCACATAGGCGCTGTCCTGAATTACAATTGGGTCGATGGTGGAGTAGTAGGCAGCATCGCGCGGTTGGTTGATCTTGATGTTACGGATCTCAGTTGTCTTTTTGCCAAAGAATCCGGTCATGTCCTTATCGTTCTCAATTACCGTGAAATCTCCAATTACACGGCTTTTGGAAAGAAACCACTGAGTACCATCCACAAAGGCATATTGCTGTTGGATCCAATAGTTCCGAACAAAGTTGATGTTGGCTTCTACGCTGAATTCCAGATCGGTCTGAACCACAGCGAAATGCGTGGTGTCTATGTACATATCGCCCGTAAAGGCCACATCGCTTTTGCCTTTGGGTTTGAAGAAGATATGATGGCAGGGATGACCATTGATGATGTGGATTCCCGAATCGAGCAGGAAGTTGTAGTTCCGCTTGTAATAGTCATTGATAGGGCTAGGGAAACTGCGGTCGAGAATCACCACATAATTCTCGTAGATGTTGGGATCAACGTACATGTCCTGCACAAACTCCATGATCTTAGGTGCTTGAAAGAATTTGAAGGTTCTGCGGCCTTTGACGACTTCTTTTTTGCTGCGCGGTTCCTTTCGGTAAAAGTGTTCCTCGCTGCTTTCGGTTAGCAACATGGGCAGGTAGTTGATTCCTGTTTCGGTGGTGTCCGTATTATCCCACATGTAATCGAAGGGGCGCAAAAAGAGGTTTTTCTTGATCTTTTCTGTGAAGTTGTTCAGGTCGAACTGTACGCGATGGTACACCTGATACTCATACGCGTCCAGCCTTTCTGGTGTGTTCTTGGGTTTGCTGGCTATCACTTTCCGAAGGATCTTGAAGGCCGGATTCTCGCCAGGGCGGACCAGCACTTCTGTCAGTTCATACGAACTTGGTTCCATTTGAATGTCTATCTCTTCGGTAACTCCGTGCACAACGGCCAATCTCTGCGTTCGGTACCCGATAAGCGAAATTTGAAGCGAATCGAACCTGCGATTGGTTTCCAACACAAAGTTCCCTAAAGTGTCTGAAATAGTGCCTACGCTGCTGCCTTTGAAAAGCACATTGGCAAATGGAACAGGTTTGGAAGTGAGCACGTCAGTAACCGAACCGTAGATAATGGTCCGTTTCTGAGCTGATGCTGACAATGGCTGAAGCCAAATGGCAATCCCCATAGTTATCGGGAGGAAAAACGCGAAAACAAAGCGATGCAGAATGGCTGTTATGATAGGCTTCAATGTCAATTCCGCATATTTGCCGCCAAGTTAGAAAACACGCACGATAGCATTCAGTTTGAGCAAGGTCATCGGTCCGCCAGGTTATTTCGATTTCTCAGCACCGACCGTGATGGGTTCCAACCTGTTTACTTGGTTTTCATTGCTATGGCAATTCCGGAAACACATCAATTGGAGGTTCTATCCCAAAATAGCGGTAATAACCATTATAATCTGCCTTTATGCTCCATTGCGTTGGTGGGAGCGGCTGCGTTATGATCGGAAAATCCGCGCAACGGAGGTCAAGGCCCCGGTTTTCATTTTAGGCCATCAACGTAGCGGAACAACTTACCTGCATTATTTACTTGGACGCGATCCACAATTCGGTTACCTGAGTGTGAAAGAGAGTTTCATGCCTTGGGTCTATCTTACTGCCAAACGCCATTTGGAATGGATGCTTGGACGGAATATGCCCGATCAGCGTCCAATGGATAACCTCA
>JBJOHR010000155.1:0-15070 GCA_046047575.1 Bacteroidota bacterium
TGCCAACCTGTTGGGTTGTTGAATGAAAGCAACCATCGCTGGTGGTTACGGTAAGCGTAACGTCATAAGTACCCAGGTTTGCATATGGATTGGAAGGGTTAGGCAGGGTGGAAGTATTGCCATCTCCAAAGTCCCAAAACGCATCGGTGATCGTTCCAATACCAATGGTAGAAACATCCCAGAAGTCGGTAATATCACCTTCGCAGGCCTCGGTAAAATTGAAATCGGCCACAGGGTTTTCAAACACGGTTATGTCTTGGGTGGACGTTACGGAACAACCATCTGAAGAGGTGATTTCCAGACTGACTGAATACGTTCCAGAAGTGGAGTAGAGGTGAGTTGGATGCTGTTGGGTAGATGTGTTTCCGTCTCCAAAATCCCAGTTCCACTGGCTAATAGTGCTGGACCCGAAGGGAACGGAAGCATCAGTGAACGGAATGGCAGTGCCATCGCAGTGTTCGGTTAAGTTGAAATTGGAAATAGGGGAATTGATCACAAGGTCGACATGCGTGGAAACACAGGTTTCCTGTAGTTGCTGATCGGTATAATACGCAGTTGCAACGATGGTCTGATTGCCTGGCCCATTGAAAGTGATCGGTGCCGACCAATCCAAGCCGTTCATAGTGGCAGACATTGGTGAACCCTGAAAATTTCCACTCAGAATAACAGAATCGATAATGGCGTTATTGATGTTTCCCTCAAGTAGAAATCCACAGGTCTCTGCATCTCCATCTACGTGCGATGTAATGAACACGTTCGGATTATTGGCTTGCAGCGGAGTGATGTTGTCCAAGAGGATATAACCAAGGTCTCCGCAGTTGCAAATAAAGTAGATGTGTGTCCAATTCTGGGTCGGTGTAATACTCACATTGTAAGTCTGCCAACCATAGTGTGTGATCACAGGCGAACTCCACATCAACTGGGTTTTTACACAGATCGAATTGGCTCCCCAAACCTCCATGCTGCAAAAAGAACTGGGATTGATGCCGCCTCCTGAGGCTGGTGTAGCAGAAAGATCGATACTGAAATCGTACTGAACACCTGCCTGCATGGCACCACTTAATTGTTGCGATGCGCCTTCTTGCCAACTGGGGCCTCCGTAAACAAAACCCACATAACTGTTCCCTTCCGATGGCGGTTCGGTAACGCCCCATGAACCCGGTTGCGTGTCTGGAGTGATTCCACAGGTACTCCAAGGGTTCGGTGTGATGTGTGGTCCGGTAGGACCTTCGAAACCTGGATTGACCACCTCCAATGGAATCAATTCATTGCATTGAGCAGTGGCCCGAAATCCACCGAATACGGTGATCAGTGCCGAAAGAAGAAAAAACGGTAGGGGTCGTTTCATTCTGTCATCATCAGCAACCACGGGGTTGCCATTCGAAATTAATCAACTCACATTGGATATTCCAAGCGCGAGGTCTGACTTATTAACGGCCAACGCTGGATCGGGTTGTCCGACAACTCCTATCAGATCGAGTCAAGTTTTAACATTTGATCGGCACGAACTCCTTTATCAGTATGCTGCACCGTACAGCATTCATTCACGGAATCATGCTCAAACATCAGAATGTAATTATTATCGGCTGCTTGGTTCAGGAATTTCTCCTTTTCATCCAAAGTTAAAAGTGGTCGCGTGTCGTAGCCCATTACAAACGGAATAGGAAAGTGGCCCACTGACGGCAGAAGATCGGCCATGAAAGCGAGTTTGTTGCCGTTATAATTAACGATGGGAATCATTTGGGCATCCGTATGTCCATGCGCAAAGAAAATATTGATCTCAGGATGCCATTGTTCTCCTTCGGCAATGAACTTCAATTGCCCAGATTCCTTGATGGGCAGAATATTCTCCTTCAGAAAGCTGGCCTTTTCTCTACGATTGGGTTCTGTGGCCCATTTCCAATGGCGTTCGTTGCTCCAGTAAGTGGCATTCTTGAAACTCATTTCGAATCCGGTTCGGTCCCGGTTCCAGGCTACACTTCCGCCACAATGGTCGAAATGCAAATGCGTAAGAAAAACATCTGTGATATCATCTTTTCCAAAACCGTGTTGAGCCAGACTCTTTTCTAAGGTGGAATCTCCATGCAGGAAGTAGTGCCGGAGAAATTTGTCATCCTGTTTCTGACCAATTCCGTTATCAACCAGGATCAGACGATCTCCATCTTCGATCAGCAAGCAACGCATGGCCCAGGTGCACATGTTATTCTCGTCTGCCGGATTGGTCTTTTGCCACATTGATTTTGGCACAACCCCGAACATGGCACCTCCATCCAATTTGAAATTTCCGGTCTCTATGCTGTATAGTTTCATAATTCGAATTTGGGCGAATATACTGAAAGTGCATTCCTGTGAAATTTAACATTGTCAGGTGGCCGGGCTGTTCTATTTTGCACGGGTTAACATTTCCTTAACGCTTATTTGATATGAAGGTCCATTTCATTGCAATCGGGGGAAGTGCCATGCACAATTTGGCTCTGGCATTGCACCACAAGGGATATGTGGTAACTGGCTCTGATGACGAGGTTTTTGAACCTTCAAAGAGTAGGTTGGCCAAACACGGACTGTTACCAGAAAAAATTGGTTGGAATACGGATAAGATCACCGATGATCTCGATGCTGTTATTCTTGGCATGCATGCTCGGGCAGACAATCCGGAACTGCAGAAGGCGAAGGAACTGGGATTAAAGATCTATTCATACCCCGAATACATTTATAATCAGACCAAGAAGAAAACGCGTGTGGTTATTGGTGGTAGCCACGGTAAAACCACCATTACGGCCATGATCCTTCATGTGCTTAATGCCTGCGGAGTGGATGCTGATTACATGGTTGGTGCGCAGTTGGAAGGTTTCGACACCATGGTCAAACTCACCAAAGAAGCCAAGATTGCGGTGTTGGAGGGCGATGAATACTTGAGCAGCCCTATCGATAGAAGACCGAAATTCCATCTTTACAAACCGAACATTGCTCTGCTGAGCGGCATTGCTTGGGATCACGTGAATGTGTTTCCAACATTTGAGAACTATGTAGAGCAATTCGGGATGTTTGTTGACCTTATCAGTAAGAAAGGTAAGCTGATCTATTGCATTGATGATGCGGAAGTGAAGAAGGTTGCGGAGGAATCGGATAACGATATTACACTGTTGCCATATTCCATTCCGCCTCACGTTATTGAGAATGGAATAACCTATTTGCTTACGGACAAGGGTAAGATTCCGCTCACAGTATTCGGGAATCACAATCTCGTGAACCTTAATGGTGCGCGATTGGTCTGTTCCAGTTTGGGTGTTTCGGAAGACGATTTTTACGGTGCCATTCAAAGTTTCAAGGGCGCTTCTAAACGATTGGAATTGTTAGCCGGAACCAAGCACACAGCCGTTTATAAGGACTTTGCTCATTCGCCATCAAAGGTGAAGGCAACTGTAGAAGCAGTAAGCAAACAGTTTGATGATCGTAAGCTGATCGCCTGCTTGGAACTGCATACGTTCAGTTCGCTGAGCCTCAAGTTCTTGGAGGAATACCGAAAGAGCATGAAAGCTGCTCATGAGGCCATCGTATACTTCAACCCGAAAACCATTAAGCACAAGAAGTTGCCAGAGTTGACCAAAAAGCAGGTGAAGCAGGCTTTTGGCAGAAAAGATCTGGTGGTCATTACCGATTCAAAGGAACTTCAAAAGCATTTGAAATCCATAAGCTGGAAACGAAAGAACCTACTGATGATGAGTTCGGGAAGCTTTGATGGTCTGGATTTGCAAAAGCTGGCAGAAGCTGTTACTTCCTGATCAGCATAGCCGCCAAAATAGAACTCACAAATCCTACAAACAGATTGGCAAGCAAAACCATCAGCACTTGCGATGTTGCCGAGTAGACCTGATTGGCAACTTCCAACTGCTGTTTCTGTTGAGCCTCAGTAATTGAACCTGATGCTATTGCTTCTTCCAACGCAATAGTCAGTTGGTGAATTCTATCGGCAACCAACGGTTCACCAAAAAGCTTGAACAGAACGAAGGTTATGATGCCAATTGCAAACGTGTAAAGCGTTACCGCTTTCATGCCTGATTTGATCCTATCGATCAGTTCATAGGCTACCTTGGAATCCCGCAGACGGATTGATTCGTAGATCGGAACAAGGGTCAACACCAGCAGCGTATCAGCAAAAAGTGTTCTGGAAACCACAATGGCGAGGTCGTCTCCGGTGGAGAAATAATATACGTTAACTATGAGCGCCAGAATTAGCGCAACGATGGTGGCCGAAACCGGATGCTTAAACAATGATCAGGCTTTAACGAGCGAAGGGAATTTTACTTCTGCAAGCTTATAGCTTCCAAAAAGAACCGCTGTAAACAATAGGTCTCCGGCCAATGTGCCTCTAAAGAATGGAACCCCGGCAGCGTAGCTGTTCATTAAGCCTGAAAGGTCTTTTGTGTATTCTGGAAGAACCCACCATGCAGCCGCATTTGTAATCAGGAAGAACAGAACAGAACCCGCCAATGCTCCACCGAAAGCGCGCAGCATCGATGGGTTAGACTTTAATAATTGACCGATAAGTACGATGACAATGAACGCAGCATAAACAGCAAAAAGACTACTATGAAGACCGATGAAGAGGTCTGAAACGATCATTATGCTTAGAGGAAGAACAAATCCTAGCAAGCGATTGCTGAACATGGCTCCACCAAACAAGGCAATGGCCGAAATAGGAGTGAAGTTGTATGGAAGATTACCCCAAATTCTAAGGGCTGCAACAATGAGAATCAATCCAAGTACGAATAGGTTTCTTGCGTTTATCATTTCTGTTGATTTGAAGCGAAGGTACGGTTATGAACTTTTCTTTTTGTGATGACGGATGAAGTTTTCAAGATCTTCGGCACCAATTCTTTTGGCTATGATCTTCTTGTCCTTGTCTAAGAGGTATATAACAGGCGTGGAATAGATGTCGTAAAGGTACTTGTAGGCAGTTTTCTGCTCCGGATCCTCCACATTTATCCAATCCAAATTGTGTTCATTGATGTATTTGATCCAATCTTCCCGCTCTTTGGCGTTCGTGTTCACACCATAAACCTCTACATCCAACTCGGTCTTGAACGCGTCATAAAACTCCTTCACTTTTGGCGTTACCTTTTTACAATGGCCGCAGTCTGGATCCCAGAAATAGGCAATGGTATATTCTTTCGGTATCGCATGTAGAATCTGAAAAACACCTGAAGTGTCGTTCATGATAAGATTCGGAGCCACCTTACCGATCAGTGAATAATCCAATTTACGTGCGCGTTCACCTATCTTGGCTATGGTTGCGGAATCAGCCCAGAATGCCTGGCCGGTCATGTAATAGTTCTTGGCCATGTGAACGAAAACGGCATCCATTCCCATTTGCTTCGAAGTCTCGAAATGACTGGTTATCCAAAAAACGGTGTACTTGAAAAGTTCTGGGCTGGCCTTGGTTTTTTCAACCAGAAGGGTTGCTTCTTTAATGATCGAATCCGGAATCTGGTAAATGGTTTTGGTCATGAACCGTTCCAGTTTGCTGTGGTACACGGGTGTTCGAATGATCCGATCATCATCAAAGTCCACATAGTCCCAATAGTGATCTTTGAAATACCTCCACGTAAAAGTGCTGTCCACTCGTCCGTTGGCCAACACCGGGGCTTCGGGCACATCCGGATCCTTTGATGCAAGAAAAACCTTGGTCAGCAGCGCATCTGGATTATCGTCAATGAACCTGTTCTTGTAGACTTTGACTTCTTCGTCAATCACTGCCATTTTATCCTGTAGGTCTTTGAATTCCGGATGATTCTTGAACCCTACACTGTCTTCTTTCTGAAGCTGCGTAACCTTTTCTGAAAGAGGCTCGCTTTTTGTTTTTTGGTCGTTAAGGAAATTCAGATACTCATAGAATCGTTTGTTCTCATCGCTTCCTGAAACCTTCATGCTTTTAACCGGAGTAGCGTATTTGGAAGTCATGGCAAACTCCTGATCTTCATCAATGATCACTTCGAAATACTTATTGTCAGGCGGCATTACCGTGATGTAAATACCTTGGTCCAAGAATTCGGCTCCTTTGAAAGTGAAGCTGCCTGTGGCATCTATCTTGGTACTATCTTTTATGTACTGTTTGTTGCCGTAGTAGTAGGCCAAGATGGCGGTTCCTTCTTGACAGCCGTCTATCTTGAATTTGAGCTCGTAACCTTCTTTCTGACCAAAGGCACTTGTAGTGTAAGCAACAAACAACGTAAACAACAATCTCCTCATAATCATTCTACTTTAAACGTGTTCAGAAAGGCGTGCCGAAATTAGCAATTCAACCGCTAAATAGCTGTTCAGCGCCTTCAATGTCTATCTAAACGCAGATCACTTTTCAAGTTGCTGCCAGAACTCGATTTTAAGATTTTTTTAACAGAATCCGAGCTCTGAACCATGAATCCACCCTTGTTGGAAACTGAAAACGCCCGCCATGATGACATTGTTTTCAGGTCGGAGAATAAGTGAGCATGCGTTCGAACTTAGGTTCAGATGCCACCTTCGTTGAACTTCTTTCTCACCTCACCGGCAATTGGGATCTTTTCTCCATTTTCATCGATCCTCACAAAAACAACCTGAGTGGAGCAGACAATATCTTCTTCGGTAGTGTAAACGTTATAGCGCCTTGCTTCAATGTTCAATGCAATGCTAGTGGTTCCCATGCTTGAAGCCCGCCCGTAGATATTGATGATATGACCAACTTTAACTGGTCGTTCAAACAAGATTTCGGTCATTTTGCGCGTTACCATATTCGGGGTCTTGCATATTCGATTAGACATGGAAACAGCGGCCTCGTCAATCCATGAAAGCATGATTCCTCCAAACAGATTTCCGTGCACGCCAATGTCTTTGGTCATGCACACTTTGGTCATCAATAACTCCATGCGGAACTGCGTTTTAGGAGCGTGAAGGTAGCAATCACAGTTTTCGGCCTTTGGCCACGTGGGTGTTTCGTTTCACCTTGTTCAGAACAGCCTTATCGATCATCAATCTGGCTTCGGTTCCACGCACCAATTGGTAATCCTGACCTTGATAATCCAGTGTTCCAATCTTTCGTCCGCGATCGGTTCTAGTCCACGTTTTTGCTCCGATCTTAAAGTAACTACCAGCTACAACCATATCACCTTTACGCTCTACCAGAAATGGTATGGTCTTACCATCACCTGTATCAAAACTCACTTTCAAGGTTTTTTCGTCATACAGTTCGCAAACTCCAGGTGTATTCTCAGGAATAATGATCTCTTCAATGTTCTTACCGTTCTCAATTCTGATCTTCCCTTCGGCAACCTTCAATTCTTCTTTACTGATCTGTCGGGCCAAAATGATCTCTTCCGAATTGTAGAATTGAACCTGATTCAGGTCTACACCTGCTTTCTCGATCTCTTGTTTGGTCTCAACTGTAAAATACATTCTATTCAAGGAACAGGAACTTAGCGAAACCAGAGCAATTGCAATAGGAAGTATTGATTTCATGATGAGTGGTTTGAAAAAAGTCAAAGTCAACAATTATACCAATTGTTCAATCACTTCTTTACGAAAGGCATGACCATTTTATTGCCTGTGCCTGAAAGTGAGATGATCAACGAGTCATTCAAACCTCTGTATTCAATTCTTGATGGGAAGTCATTTTCGGGATCAACAAACGAAAAGTAGTTATGTGAAGTGGAGTCCAAGGTGAACACAGCAGTCTTAAATGGTAGAATGGCCTTGTAGTAAATCATTGATCCAATTTTCTCGATTGACAGCGATTCACGAAAAACCTCTTCGCCATTTTCTGTAGTGATTGAATAACCTGTGAGCAGCGAATCATTGACCATTGTCCATGACTCCAAGGTTGTCTGTTCCTGCTCTATGGTCCATTCTCCAACCAACCAATCGAAATGCGCAAGATTTTGAGCCTGAGTTTCAATTGCTAGGAACACACAAACAAAAGCGAATACAGATCTGTAGAAGGTCATCATCCGGTGATCTTTGCCACTACATAGAACAGAATGATGAACAGGGCCAATATGGCAAGACCCAATCCATTTTTCTGCATGAACGACTTTTGTGGAGCAACATACGCAGTAGGCGGTTCGCCTGAATGGGTTTTCAATGCATCATATGGCTTTTTGTTCTTTGCCTTTTCTATACGTTTTTTCTCCTTTTCAATTCCTTTCAGGAACTTAGCATAAGTTCCATAGGTTTTAATAAAATCCTGGCCAGTGCCCGATAGCACAAAGCGTGTATACCCAGCAGAATCATGGCTCTTTGCATCGACCAAACTCTTCGACCTTAGAACCGATTCGACCTGGTCGATCAATTCTTCGTCAAGGCCGATCTTATGCTTGATGAAAACTCTACGAACACTAATAGATGGTTGGTGGGTTTCTACCAACTCTTTCAAGACTAGATCTACGAGTTCAACTTGTTTCACGATTCGAAAATACTAAGCTTACGTAAAACACGTAACACAAACCGTGAACTTGGAAAAATAGATTCAGTCTTTGAAGTCAGGTTGCTGCTTTGATATAGCAGCCATGAACGCAGCCGTAAGGTCTTCTGAAAGCAACATGGCCGAATTCCAAACAGCCATGTGGTGCAGCCCATCCTGAACAGAATGGTCTCTAGTGTGCCGAAGCACTTCTTTGGTACCTCTTATGGACAAAGGGGATTTGGAAGCGATAATGGCGGCCGTGGCAAACACCTGCGCAAGTAGTTCTTCCTTGCTGTCATAGAAAGCATTGACCAAACCACTTTCCTTAGCTTCAGCTGCATGCACTTTTCTGCCAGTGTATGCCCATTCCGCAACCGAACTCGGCTTCACGAATTTGGGCAGTCGTTGCAGCGTTCCAAGGTCGGCAACCATGCCCATGTCTATTTCTTTGATGGTGAAATAAGCATCTTCGGTGCAGTAACGCATATCGCAGGCGGCAACTATGTCAACGCCACCTCCAATACAAGCTCCGTGAATGGCAGCGAGAACCGGTTTGGAACAATTCTCAATGGCGTTTATCGGAGCTTGCAGCTCCTTTATGAATTTCAGGATCTGCTCGCTTCTACGTCCGGCACAGCTCATGTTTTCCACATTCTTAACCGACATGAGCATTTGAAGATCGATACCGGCACAGAACAGTTTTCCTTCTCCCGAAAGCACCGCAACGCGAACTTCGGGATCCGTGTGTATCTGCTCGAAAATAGCCTGAAGTTCTTTCCAGGCAGCTTCGTTCAGAGCATTGACCTTATCTGGTCGATTAATGGAAACGTGGGCAATTTTGTTCTCAACGCTGTACTTGAAATGTTCGTAGTTCATATCAATTCAGGTATTCAGGGTCGAGTTCAAGAGTAAGTCGGTGATCACTCAGCAACCGTTTGGTAAGGCCGATAGATTTGGGCAATTCGTACTCAAAGAAGTATTCAAAAGCCGCCTGTTTGCCTTTGTAAAATTTCAATTCTTCACCACTTTGACCTTCTGCCAATTTCTGTTCTACGACCAATGCCTGCTTCAGCCATTGCCATGCTACAGCCAAAATGCCAGCATTCTCCAGATAAAGAGTGGCGTCAGCCAAAAAGACCTCTGGCTTTTCGCTCTGTGCCAAACTCATCAGTTTCATGGTCACTTCTTGGAATTTAGTGGCCGCTGCGGCAAGCTTTTCAGCCTGTGGTTTCAGCGATTCTACTACAAACCCGGCTTTTATGGTTTCCTGTAATTCGGTTCCGAATGCCATAACGGCTGCTCCCATTTTCATGGTCACTTTTCTACCTAAGAGGTCCATGGCCTGAATGCCGGTGGTACCTTCATAAATGGGGTTGATGCGCGTGTCTCGGTAGTATTGCTGAAGTGGAAAATCGCTGCAGAAACCGGCACCACCAAGCACCTGCATTCCTTGACTTGTACTCTGAACACTCATTTCGGCCGGATAGGTTTTGGCCATTGGTGTAAGAAGATCCAGAAGCATCTGATATTTTTCTTTTTCCGAACCGGTGGAAACCCGTGCAAGGTCAGCATAAAGGGCACACTGAATCACTAGTGCCAAGCCGCCTTCCATCACCGATTTTTGAAACAACAGCATCCGTTTGACATCAGCATAATTGATGATCAGTTCCATGGGCGAACTAAGGTCGCGATTGGAATGTGTTCTACCTTGAGGTCTTTCGTTGGCGTATTCCAGCGATGCATAATAAGCGGCAGATGAGAGCCCACACGACATGACACCTACGCTGATACGGGCTCCGTTCATCATTTGGAACATATACTTAAGCCCGTTATTCGGTTCTCCCACCAACCAACCATGGCAATCATTATTGTCGCCCATGATCAGGTGGGCAACTGGGCAGCCTTTCATGCCCATCTTCCCTTCAAATCCTGCCGTAATCACGTCATTCGGCACCAAGGATCCGTTTACTGGTCGTTTCTTAGGGACAACGAACAAAGAGATTCCTTTGGTACCGACTGGGGCACCATCTATTTTGGCCAGCATGAGATGAACAATGTTCTCAACCCCGTCATGGTCGCCTGCAGAAATGAATATCTTCTGTCCTTTAATTCTATAAGAACCATCACCAGCATCAGTCGCTGATGTGTAAATATCTCCTAACGAGCTACCAGCATGCGGCTCGGTAAGGGCCATCGTTCCCTGCCATTCTCCAGCGAACATCTTGGTCATATACGTTTCCTGAAGTTCTTTGCTTCCGAATGAAGAAATGAGCTCCGCAGAACCCATAGTAAGCCCAAAATAAGAGGCTGCCGAGGTATTAGCAGCATGGAAAATAAAATTGGCGGCATTGTAAATGGTGTGTGGCATCTGCTGCCCGCCATGTTCGTGGTCTTCTTGGGCAACTATCCATCCGCTTTCACCAGTTTCTCTCATTACATCTTTTATTCCCGGATGAACGTGGACAACGCCATCGCCCATGGTGGGCTTCTTCTCATCCATCTCTTCATAAATGGGGAACATGTGCGTGTCTGCTATCTGTTTGGCAGTGTCCAACATCAGATCGAACATCTCTCTATTATGTTCAGCAAACCGATCATACTGGGTCAACTGCTCAACGTTCATTACCTCATGAAGCAAGAAGCGCAGATTGCGCATGCTCATATATTCTTTTGCCATTTTCGTCCGTTTTTTTTGAGAATGCCGACAAAACTAACCGAATTGACGAAGTACGCGCAAGTGAATCTGCCACTGTTCGGATTGCTGGCATTTTTCGATTCCGTCTTTGAAAAACTGATTCTACAAACAGACGTTATAGCTATTTATGGTCATTCTTTTGGCAGTTTCATCATTTATGAATCAAAAGTTGTAGCTTGTGGCTAGCCAATAAACACATTCAAGTGTCCAATAAGACCATATCCAGATTATTGGTGTTGCTTACTGTGACACTGGTGCTGATGTACATTGGAAGGCATTCTCAGTTCAGCGAGTACTTCGGCCTCAAGTATTTGGAAATGACTATTCGCAACACGGGAATGTTCGGCATCGTTCTCTTCACCATTGTGTACGTTATTGGCACTTTGATGAATATTCCCGGAATGATCTTCTTGTTCGTGTTGTTTCTGGTATATGATGGGCTGGACGGTTTTCTGATAGCGTACGTCACTACTTTACTCTCCATGTTGGCTCATTTCTTCTTCACCCGTTCGTTAACAGGCAAAGTATTAACTGAGGTGGACCATCCCTTGGTAAGGAAATACGTACATAAAATTGCCGAGAAGCCGCTACAGACTACGATCATCCTAAGGTTGTTGCTCTTTATATCCCCACCGGTGAATTATGCTTTGGCCTTTTCTCCCGTCAAGCTTAAATACTTTGTGGTTGGCTCTATGATAGCCATGCCGGTGAACCTAGTTCTCAACTATGGACTAACCGTTTACGCAAAGGATTGGATGATGTCGTGTTTCGGCTAAGTACGTTGGCATCTCGCATAAATCCTTTGATGCCTTCGTCTTTCTTAATGCTCTATGTTGGGTATTTACAGCTATGAGTATTGTTCTAGCCGTTCTGAGTTTCACTACTTGCCAGCTTTACGTTCGGAATTTGCTGTTGCGTTGAAATTGCTCAGATGTCCCAATCCCAAAAGCGCCACCAATTGTCCTTATCGGAAATGTTGACGGTAATGTTGGGGTTGCGGGTCTTTAACAGACGCACAAATTCCTGCTCATCCACCGGAGAAATGAGAACATCCTTGTTTTTGGCTTTGATATAAAGCCGCTTTAGCGAGGAAGCAGGGGATGATAAAGGGTTGTAAGAGCGCTCCACCAAGCTTATTTCATCAATGCTGATCTTGGAAAAGGGAATAGGACCGATCTTGACCACTAGATGATCTTTACTTATCTCGTAGCGCATAGCAAACAGGAACAGGGCAACGAGCAGCATGGACAGGCACAGGACTCCGTAGGCCAGATATTTTTCATTCGGGTCGTTGCTCGGTTCGTCTAACACGAAAACCGGTAGGATCGTTATTACGAGAATAACCAATAGCAACACACTTACCCTTGATCTGAACCGATGCATATATTATAGTTTGATGATGTTTCTCCGTGTCGACCTGCCATCTAGAGTTACGTGGCAGGTGTACATGCCAGAACCCAATGCCTCCATGTTCAGCTGCGAATTAACGCCTGTAACGGATTGTGAGAGAACCCGCTTTCCGGCAAGGTCGAATAGCTCAACTGTTCCATCGCAGAAGCTTAAATCGGTCATTCGAATTCTCAACCAATCGTTTGTAGGGTTTGGGAACACAGTTACCTGAACCTCGGTCTGTTCATCAACCCCAAGCGCATTTCCTTTCATGAAAACGGGGAATTCGGTATATGGTACAGTGAGCGTTTCGCTGGTTCCGCCTTGGTAAATTTGGTTGTTGTCGTACAGGTAGATCCATTCATAACCCGCTGGGAAATTCACGGTAATGCTGGTGCCTTCTTCAAGAAACGGTGCCACGAAAATGTCCGGTCCAAGCATGTAGCTGTAATCGGTTTTGTTGAAAAACTGCATGAGCGATTGACTGTTAGCGAAGTAGGCCTCGCTATTGGTCATGAGGTAAGGCATGAGTTCATTGCGCGCCTCTACCAGATCGCGGTAAATGTCTTCCGTCTCTTGGTCGAACATCCACGGACGGTGTTCTCCGCCTCCGCCATTTTCCATCAGCCCACAGAAAGTTCCCAGTTGCGCCCATCGAATAAAGAGCTCTTTGGAACGTCCGTTCGTTGGAAATAGGTCGTTCTCGCGGTAGCCGCCAATATCCGACCCAAAAGAAAGATATCCCATATCTGAGGAGTGATACATGCTGTTCAAAGCCCAAACCAACCCTTCGAAGGTGGCATCCTGATCGCCTACCCAAGCTGCAAAACCAGTTTCGACAGGGGAGAAGGAGACCTGTTCGCCTCCTATGTCGGCAATTCCGTAATTATCGATCGGTCGGGCATGGATCACGCGGTCATCGCCCAAAACTTCTCGGGTGTAATCGAAATGGATCTGGTAGTAGGCATGCGAATAATCCAAGCGGGAAATGAAGCCGCCTGCACCGTCTGACCACGGAGTTTGTATGGCCGAGAAGTCCGTGCCATCGCATTTCCAACCATCAATGCCCATATCCAACATGTTATCCATCAGGCCTTTCCACCAAGCTACCGCATCGGGATTGAACCAATCTATCAGACTTCCGTCACCTTTCCACCAATTGACCACGGCCGGTTCAGTGTCAAATGGCAGCACCTTCATGAAATAGCCTTGGTCGCGGGCGTATTCGTAGATGGCACCTTCGTCAATGTTGATGATTCCTGTGATCCAGAGCAGCACCTTCACATTACGCGAATGCAAGGAATCGATCATGACCTGAGCGTTCTCAAATAAGGTTGTATCCCACTCAAACGTGTTGTAACCGGTCTCCCACGGGGAATCAATAATGATGGCGCTCACCGGAATATCTCGGGATAGGTAATCGTCCACCAATTGAAGGGCGCTGTGCTGCGTGCTTTCGTCTTCCCATACCCAATGTTCGAAAACCCACGAAGGCCAAGGAAGGTTGAAGGTATCGGTAGCTGCACCGTTATTATTGAGCGATGAAAGGTCTAGAACCTGTGCATTACCGTAAAAAACGGGAAAGAAAAGTATGGGTAGTAGAAATCGTTTCATGGACGGGATTTTGCTACCCGAATGTATGAAAACGAACGACCGAAACTTAACCTACGTACGGAATGGTATTCAATATATGCTCCAACGACCTTATTCTGGCTTCGGTTTTAACATTGGCATCAATCACGGTCCAAGGACAAAGTTTGGTGTTGGTCTTTTCGAACATCACCTGTTTGTAGCTGGTGTAATCATCCCATAGTTCTTGAGCGCGTTGGTCTACCGGGCTCATTTTCCAACGCTTGAGCGGGTCATTCTGAATATCTGCGAATCTCCTTGCCTGTTCTTCTTTTGTAATAGAGAAGTACATTTTGATCAGATAGGTTTCGCCCTGCACCAGCATACGTTCAAACTGGTTCACATTCTGCATGAATATTCTGTACTGTTTCTGGGTGCAGAATCCGTTCACGGGTTCTACCACGGCCCTGTTGTACCAGCTTCGGTCAAAGAATACGATCTCTCCAGGAATGGGAAGTCGCCTCACGTAACGCTGAAAATACCACTGTCCGGCCTCTTCGCGAGTAGGTTTAGGTAATGCTACAACCCGGTATGCTCTAGGGTTGATGTGGGCAGTGGTACGCCTGATGGCGCCCCCTTTTCCTGCTGCATCGCGTCCTTCGTAAACAAGCACCAGTTTCTTTTCATTTTCCATCACCCAGGTCTGCAGCTTGATCATCTCTGCCTGAAGTTCCTTCAGCTTATGATCGTATCTGGTATATTCTAAGGCCTTGTCAAGGTTTACCTTAGATGAACGGATCAACTGCCTCACCCCGATCTTGGAATTCAGAAGCTGAACGTCATCTACGCTCAGATCAACCTTCTTTATGATAGTAGGATCAGACATCCAGCTGTTGTATATGACGGTAATATCTCACGATCACGTTAGGGTCGGGTAGTAGCACAGCTTCGGCATTTTCCTTTCCGTCATAATCGAATCGGGA
>JBJOHR010000156.1:0-16099 GCA_046047575.1 Bacteroidota bacterium
AGGGTTCTCGCTCAGTTATGAGACCAACATTCCTGTGTTACTCGGACTATCCGGTTCCAGTGCAATCATTTCAGCCGGCCTACGGGCTTTGGGAAGCTGGTATGGCGTAAAAATGCAACCATGGTTATTGGCCAATTTGGCGTGGCAGGTCGAAACCGTAGAATTGGGAATTCCTGCCGGACTGCAGGATCGGGTCGCACAGGCCTACAATTATCCGGTTTTCATGGATTTCGACCAAGGATATTTTAACACCAATCCGTTCGGGAAATACGAAAAACTGACTCGTCCTCTCAAGAACATATACATCGCCTATTCTGATACGTTGGCAGAGGGCTCCGAAAAAACGCATAGCAACCTTCGTGAACGTTTCAACAGTGGCGATACAAAGATGCTGGAGGCCGTGGAAAAGTGGAAAAGCCTCACCATCTTGTTCAAAGATGCTTTGGAGCGGAACGACCTGAAGACCATGAACGATAGCATCAATACCAACTTTGACGTTCGTAATGAGCTAACCAAACTTCAACCACAACAAGTGGCTTTGGTACAATTGGCACGGCAAAGTGGTGCCAGTGCCAAATTCTGCGGTTCGGGCGGTGCTATCATTGGTATGTATCAGGACCAAACCACCTTGGATCGCCTGAAAACCGACCTTGGTGCGAATGGCGTGAACATACTTCTACCCAATATCGTTTACGAGGAATGAAAGTGAGAAAAGCAGTTATTCCGGCAGCTGGGTTTGGCACCCGCATGCTTCCGATCACTTCGGCCGTGCCGAAAGAGCTGCTTCCCGTAAACGGACGGCCCGTGATTGAACATGTGGTGAACGAGGCGGTACAAGCAGGCATTACAGAAGTTATTCTCATACTTAGCGAAGGAAAAGAAGCTGTAGCCGATTATTTCCGACCTAATAAGCGCCTTATCGACCAATTGCTGAAAAGCGGTCGCCACCGCGAATTGGAGGAGTTGGAGCGCATTTGGGACATGGTAAAAGTGAAGGTGGTCTATCAGCACGAACAGAACGGGTTAGGGCATGCTGTGCTTTGTGCCAAAGACGCAGTTGGCAACGAACCATTTGCTGTTCTGTTGGGCGATAGCATCATTCAAACTGATGACTGCCACTCTTTCACGAAGCAGTTGGTAGATGCATTTCAGAAATATCAACGTTCTGTAGTTGGAATTCAGGCAGTTGATGAATGTCTGATCAGCCGATACGGAGTTTTCGAAGGTGCTGAATTTGAGGATGGCGTGCTTTGCGGAAAGAAGTTGATTGAAAAACCGGACCAAAGTGCTACTGATTCAAACTTGGTATTCTGCGCCAGATATGTTTTTACCCCTTCGATTTTCCATTGTTTAAAAGCTACCGAACAGGGCTTGAACAACGAAATTCAATTAACAGATGCCATGCAGAAGCTGTTGGAATCCGAAGGCGTGAATGGCGCCATTCTAGAAGGTGAACGCTTTGATATTGGTGACCCGAAAGGATTGCTCTACGCCAACCTGAGCATGATGGAATTCAATTGCGGAGACTGAAGAGGTTCTAAAGTCCAATAGGCCAACACTCCTGAGTTTCAGAAGTGCGCTTGCCGTGTTCGTCATAGTGATAAATGATGCGTGAGGTGGTGAGGCCGTTGCGTTGCGACTCCTCCTGCAATAATAGCCCCATTTCTGAGAATGTGCGTATATGGTCGTACCAATAACGTGATGCACCAGGATTGTTATGGGTCTTCATTTGCCTGACGCCACCATTAGCATGAAATGTGAACGAAGTATGAATGCTGAAACTGGATCGATGGTCCTCCTGTCGGGCCACTTCCCTGCCATAGATATCAAACACGATGTGAAGCATCCGATCTTCGGGTCCGCGGCTCTGCAGACTCAGTTGTCCGCTATGATAATGATATTCGATGGTCAGGGTATCAGTTTGAGCAAGTACCACGGTCGGGAATAGGAAAAAAATCAGAGTTATCATGCTTGGTAGTTTACAATTGCTATGCCATAAGAAACTCGTAAGCCCATGATGTAAGGTGCGGAAAGTGTATGTCCTGCAGTACAATAACTTGCGTAAACTTGACTCCGTTAACAGGCGAACCATCATGTTCAGACATCAAGGCAAAAGCAGAACACTGAAGCATAATCTGCAAATTGCCATCGTTCTATCGTTTGTTGCCGGATTAGTGAACGTAACTGGGTTTCTGGCTCTGAAACAACTGACGACCAACGTAACAGGCCATTTCGCACTGTTCATAAACGATGTTTCGAATCTTGAATTCTGGAAAGGGACGGTCTATCTGCTGTATATCCTTTCGTTCCTATTCGGTTCCTTCTTCTCTGGTTTTCTGATTGAAAAGTTCAGAGAAAGTAAAGCGCTCAATGTGTATGTACTCCCTACAATACTGGAATCGGTGGTGCTGGTGGTCATAGCTCTTTGGAGCGATGTGGCCGTGATTCACCACCCTGATGTGATCGCATGTATGCTCCTGTTTGCCATGGGACTACAGAACTCGTATGTTACCAAAATATCGAACGCCATTGTGCGCACAACTCACCTTACAGGTCTTTTTACAGATCTGGGCATCGAACTTTCGCAGCTTTTCTTTCCAGCTGCCCACCCCGACCGTCAGGCATTAAAGTCCACTATCATGCTACGGGTCTACATTATCTGTTTTTTCTTTTTTGGCGGATTGGTGGGCGGATATGTATACTCCGTAATGGGATGGAAACTGAACACCTTACTGTTAGGAGTTGCAGTACTGTTAGTAAGCTTGTTCTATGATGATTTCAGATTCGGTTTTTTGACCTCTGAAAAGAAAGACAAGTAAGAATGGTGCATCCTTGGCCTCTGGCGATTGCAGGATCTGGTCTGGCACCTTGCACAGAACTGGTTCAGTTACAATGATTTCCTGGCGAATTACAAAGCATGACTGCCGTTGCTCTGCCAACTGCTCATTCTACCAATACACCGGCTCTGCCCCCAGATATTTTTCTATAATGGGCAGATAATAATCTCTAATGTCGTTCAGTTCGTATTTCTGAGGACGCTTTGTATATAGATCGTATTGATTGAAATCGCGCACCCAACCAAGGTAAGGTTTCTCATTCTCCGCCATAATGTCCATGTAGCTACCGCCTGTATGCCACGGGTAAAAGCTGTGGTAGCGTATCATGACCATTCCTTCTTTAGGGATATTGTTCTGCCTGTGGTTGGAAAGCACTTGAAAAAGGTATTCGTCATGACCCCAAGCCTTTAAGGCATTGTCTAAACCGTAGCCTTTTCTGTACATGCCCAACTCGGTATGGTAGCGTGGGTCTTGCATATCGGGGTTCAGGTCATTGAACTCAGGATATACCAATGTCTCAGGGAACTTACAGCCCACCAAGAAGATATCGCCCACCAACCCCCACTGCTCCTTCATGCTGGTTCCGTCCTCATCTTCTCCCCATAGGAACATGCATTTACCCAGATCATGGATCAACCCTACCAGTTGCATCCAATCCGGCCTGTTATCTGAGCGCATGCCTTCTGCAGTCTGAATAAGGTGATGCAGATTCGGCAGGTTCATGTCAGGATCACTCAGGTCAACAAACACGTTGAGCTTTTCCATGGCATCCCAAACATGCATCGGCTTATCGAAGTTGAGGTACTTCTTGCGCATGCGCTGCACATAGTCAACCGTTTGGTTAGTGCGCATCTTTCGGTAATTCTCACGAACAGTGGCTATGGTTTCTCCCTCACTGTAATTACGGAAGTTGGCGGCTCTGACAGGTGTTTCCATGGTGTAAATTTAGTTGAACTAATACTTGGAAGAAACGGAAATGAACATTGAGCCTGGATCGAATGCCTGGATCCTGATGTCTTCATTAAACCCATCGCGACTTTCGAGGTCAATTTTCCGCGTTATCATTTTGAAAAATCCGAACCTAGTGACATTGGATAATTCAGATAAATCCTAATATAGCAGTACTAATCAGCACTACAAACATGGCAGCACCTCCAGCATGTGATCTCGATGGAGTCACCACATATGTTCCCAGCATGGCCAAGCCGTGGGACGAAAGACGTGTAAAACACCTTTACAGAAGAATGGGCTTCGGAGTGAACAATGCCGGCATTCAGGCAGCTTTAGCAATGGACCCGGCCACCTTGGTCGATGTGCTCGTGGATCAGGCAGTCAACCTTCCTCCTACACCAGCGCCATCTTGGGGAAACTGGGACTTGACAGACTATGCCAACATTGGTGTCGAGGGACCTGAACAAGTAACCGCTTGGTATGGCCAATTTGTGACCGACATGATCAACAATGGGTTGCGCGATAAGCTTACGCTTTTCTGGAGCAATCATTTTGTAACTGAATTGGACGTGTATCAGTGCCCGTCTTATATGTTCCAATACTATAACCTATTGCAGACCTATGGCACGGGGAACTTCAAAGACTTTGTGCACGCCATAGGCACCTGCAATGCGATGATCGTTTATCTCAATTCCTACGAGAATACCTCCGTTTCTCCTAATGAGAATTACGCTCGTGAATTGTATGAACTTTTCACCCTAGGCGAGAACAACGGATACACTCAGACCGATATCGTTGAAACAGCCAAAGCACTTACCGGATTCAACGGCTTTACGGAATTCTGTGCGCCAATCACTTTCAACCCTGGAAGTCATTCCAATGATAATAAGACCATTTTCGGGCAGACAGGCAACTGGGGTTACGATGATGTGATCAACATCCTTTTTGCTCAGCGCCAAACACAGGTGGCTCAATTCATTTGCACTAAAATCTACAAGTATTTCGTAAGCCCGGTGCCAGACCAATTGCTGATTGACGAACTGGCGAACACATTCCTGAGCAGCAATTACGAGATAGCCCCCGTACTGAAACAAATGTTCAAGAGCGACCATTTCTTTGACGAGGATGTTATCGGAGTAAAGATCAAAAGTCCGATGGAGATGATGGTGACCTTTATCGTTGAGAGCAACTTCGGCTATGACGAGGCCGTGATCAACGGAACGCAATACTACGGTGGCGTTCTAGGCCAGCAGATATTCAACCCAACCGATGTGGCCGGTTGGCAAGGAAACCACGAATGGGTCAACTCCAGCACACTAACCGGCCGGTGGCTCATTATTGATTATTTCTGCCAATACGCTTTTCAACAAGACCCAGAGCAGTTCAGGGCCTTTGCCATCGATCTGGTTGGAGGGGTTACCAATGATCCCGATCTGGTCAGCCAGAAGATCATCGACTATTTCCTACCTCGTGGATTGCAGACAACGGCAGAATATCAGCAGGCCTATGCCGTTTTCAGAGATGTATATCCATCGAACTACTACACTCTGAATCTATGGAATATGAATGTGGAGTTTGCACACTACCAAGTGCTACTTCTGTTGCTGCATTTATCTCACATACCTGAATTCCAACTTACTTAAGCCATTTCAGCCATGACACATTTTCCAAAAAATAAGGCACCGTTGTTCAATATGCCGAACAAACACGAAATGGCCAATGATGATCACGCAGACCAACACGCTGCGTGGGACAGACGTTCGTTCTTCAAGGCGTTGGGCGTTGGCATTGGTGGTTCAATGATGTTGGGCGGTATGCGCGTTGGGGCCACTGCCCTTTCACCACTCACCAAGGCATTGGCTGCTGCAGATTCAGACCGTGTATTGGTTTTTATCCGATTGAAGGGAGGAAACGATGGTCTCAACACCATCATACCCATTTACGACTATTCCACTTATGCCAACTTGAGAAATACAATTCGTATTAACGAGTCGGATGCTTTCAGTCTTAGTGCGGAATTTGCCATGCCCAATTTCATGAACAGTTTAGAGTCGTTCTGGAATGACGGTAAAATGAAAGTCGTGCACGGGGTCGGGTACGATGACCAAAGTCTTTCTCACTTCCGTTCGTCCGACATCTGGGCTACTGGAACAGATGAAAGCGAGGTATTGAGTTCGGGATTCCTTGGTAGGTACTATGAGGAGGAATACCCCGACTATCTGAACAACCCGCCATCCAACCCGCTGGCCATTCAGATCGGCAGCGTTGGTAACCTGATGTTCAAAGGTTCTGATGCTACCGACTATGCCTTCTCCGTTACCGATCCGGAACAATTGTACCAATTGGCGCAGAACGGATGGTTGCATGATGTGGTCAACCTGCCCGAATGTCTGTATGGCGAACAACTTGGATACATTCGTGCCATTACCAACAGCACATACACTTACGCAGGGGTTATAAACGATGCTTATACAGCATCATCCAATTCGGTCACCTACCCTAATTCAGCTCTATCCACACAGTTGGCCTTGATAGCCAGATTGATCAAAGGCGGTCTTGGCACCAAGGTGTATCTGGTTACCTTGGATGGATTTGACACTCATGCCCTTCAACCCGATGTGCATCAGACCCTGCTCACCGATCTCGCAGATGGCGTTACCACCTTCTTTCAGGATCTTGCAGCTTCTGGAAGAGACAACGATGTGCTTGCCATGACCATCTCGGAATTCGGTAGACGTCCGGAACAGAATGCTTCTGACGGTACCGACCACGGAGCCGCAGCACCATCCATGTTCTTCGGTCCTGCGTTGGAAGGCAACGGTTTCATTGGCAACCATCCATCACTCACCAACTTGGATTTTGCTGGAAACCTGATACATGAGATAGATTATAGGCAATTGTATGCATCGGTGTTAGAGCATTGGCTCTGTATTCCTGAAGCGGTTGTAGATGACGCATTACTTGATGTTCATTACGATCGCCTTGAACTCGGATTTGAGTGCCTTACAGGAGTGTCCGATAATGACCGTTCTGGACTCAAGCATCAGGCATTGTACATGCAAGACGGTTCGGTGGTGATAGAGTATGCACTTCCAACTGGCATGGAGATCAGTGTGCAACTCTTCAACATCATGGGACAACAGGTAGAACAATTGGAATCAGGATATCGTACTCAGGGCACTTATCGTGTTCCGGTCAAAGGTTCGATGGGCCAGCTAGCAAGTGGGCAGTACATCTACCGCATTATTGCCAATGGAAAGCCGTACAGCCGCAGCATAGTTGTAACTCGCTAATTGTATGAAGATCAAGGTTCCGTAGAACCAGCTATGGCCCTTAGTTTCAGTGTGTCATTGCCAACGGCCAATGTCACTTCTTGGCAATCGGATGGATAGGTAACCAGCATGGGGACATGTAAGGATTCCGATGAATTGCCATCTGATTCCATCGAAACTTGACACTCCAACGTGCCTTCAGCTGAATACCTCTTAACGGAATAAACAAGCTTATTCTTATCAATTTTAAACCAAGACCCAGAACTCTCACCCGCCAACCACTGTGCTTCTATAGGAACGGACAACGGTTGTAACGGCTCTGTCAGTACTTCACGGAAGAGCGAATCGGGCAGTGAACTCAGTTCCCGTTTGATCTCCTCGGCCTGTTCATCTAAACAGCCAGGCACTTTGGTCCAATGATACAAAGCAGATACGGGATATAAGGTGGTCGGTGTGATCATCGGCACCACTTCCAACCGCAGCGCATGCGCCCAATTGGGTTCGCCCGCCAAGATGATCTGTCGCACAAAGCGGGAACAGTTTGAACCATCTTTCTCAAACGGTCCATAAGGCAACATTCCTTGGCGTTGCATATCCTTGGCTGCCACATGCGCACCCGCAAAGTCAATTCTCACATAACTGGCATACATGGACCTGAAGCATGGGTGCTTGCATTCGACTGAATTTCGCATAGGATCGCATCCAAGTTCAGGATCCGCTTTCCTTCAAACTCAGCCTTTGTGGCGATCATCAGTTCGTGGTCTGTTTCTTCGTCCCGAACTCTCCCCATACCAACCGGGGTGTGATAGCGTCCGAAATCCAAGTAATGACACGAACCATCCGAAACATCGACAAGAATCAAAGCGGCATGTCCCACCCGGTAAAACCCTCCATCATTGAACCCCAGACCGCGCATCAATCTATCATAGCCGTCACCCGCTTCCTTGGCCCATGCCTTCGGCCAGGCCAAGGCAATTGCGTAACCGGAATACCTCGTACTATCAGCATCTGAACTCGAAACCGCAACCACCCGCGATGTAAGGAGCACGAACGAAAGAATCACAACCGAAATGAAACGCATACCGAGATCTATTCCCTCACATAGATACTGCCATGCAACCTGAATTGTGTGACCTGAGTCATTTTAAAGGCTGAGATTTTCGATCAAGCAACGTCAAGCGCTAATCCCTACCTTCGCCCCATGCTCGAATACAAGGCCGATATCCGAACCCTGGCAGTAGTAGCCACTTACTTCTCGGTGGTTGTACTGGGTTGGCTGTATTTTCCGGAGGAATGGTATCTGCGGCTGCCCATCATCGCGCTGTTGTGTGTGCTGTCGTTCATGTGTGCGGTCATCGTTCACAATACCATCCATCATCCCATATTCAAAAGTCGTTGGTTGAACAAGGTCTTTCAGGTTATTCTTTCGTTCACGTACGGGCATTCGGTGAGTGCCTATGTTTCGGGACATAATTTCAGTCACCACCAGCACACGCAGAAGGCCAAGGACCGCATCCGTAGCACACAGATGCGCTACAAGTGGAATTTTCTGAATCAGTTCATGATCTTCTTTCAGAATGCACCGGGCATCATGAAGGACGAGAACGAATTTGCCAAACGCATGATGAAGGAGCGGCCCAAGTGGTTTGCGCAATATGTGATGGAAATGGTGCTGGTCATCGGTTTCAAGATCGCCTTTACCATCTACAATTGGGAATATGCGCTGCTGCTCATTTGGCTACCTCATCTCTACGCGGCTTGGGGAATCGTTGGCACCAACTACTGGCAGCATGACGGTTGCGATGAGAACCATCCGTACAACCATTCGCGCAATTTCACGGGCGAGTTCTTGAACTTCATTGCGTTCAATAACGGATTTCATGGGGCGCATCACAACAATCCTTACCTGCATTGGAGTCTATTGCCCGAATACCACGAGAAGGAGATACTGCCCAACCTTCATCCCAACCTCAATCAGGAGTATCTCCTACCCTATCTGTGGAAAACCTGCATCTGGCCTGCCAAGCGGTTGGATTACCTCGGAAACCCCGTCAAACTGGACGAGAATGTGAAGTACGAGGACTGGATACCTTCTGCCGATGTGGAGAAGTACAAGTACCAGCTTGGGGTTGAGCAATGATCACTTCAATCGTTTGTCCATCTCAGGACCGCTGGTGATGTAAATGCTGATCCACACGGCAATACTGAAATACAGCGACATCCACACGAATTCGTACTGCCAATCAGCAACTGCGTAGGTCTGTCGCCAAACGGTGGCCACCTGATGGAATCCTTCTGAAAGCGTGGCATAGACCTTTCCGTTGGCCTCATCGGTTATCCACTTACTCACGTAGGCGGGCACATCCACCGTTACCATATAGACCACGTATGCAAACGCGGCCACAATTCCAGCCGTGAGGAAGTTCTTCTGCGCACCGTTCTGGTAGTGTTTTCTGCCATGGATAAAACCCAACATGGTCAAGAAAGCAGCCACGGCCCAAAGACTTTCCTCTATGGTTGTACCAAAGAAATTGGTGGTGGTGCAGGCATACCACGAGAAACATTCAGCAACGAATATCATTGGCACGATGACCTTTGAAATGGTCGAAACCACCTTGTCGCCCGTTCCTTTTCCGATCTCATGCAGCAGAAATGCCCATTGAGCTACAAATGCCAATTCTGCCAAAGTTGCTACTGAACGACCAATTGCTATTGCAGAAATCCAATGGTCAACTAGGACAATTCTTCGCACATCGCCCCTCGGAAGAATAGAACGGAATCCACAGCCGATGGTGTAAATGCTTGCCAACAGAAACTGCCAATACCTGACCTTCTGGACCATCTGACTCATGCTCGGAATTTTTTTCACCAGCATCTTTCTGCTGCTGAAAAGCATGATCAGGTTGAAAACGGCCACTGCCGACATACCAAACCACCACACAAGTACAGGGGTTGGTATTTGGCTCAGATCTATCATTGAGAAAATTTGGGATTACTTGCCAGAACCTTTGAACGAATAACATCTGTTTTCCAGCCTCTACCATTCAACCAAGAAACGAGCGTATCTCGGTTTCTTGTTGCTGCATTTATCTGGTGTGTTTCCATGGTGATGAACGCGATGCGATTCAATTCTTCTTCGCTTAAACAGTAAAGGATATCGTACTCCGCGCCTTCGCAATCGAGCTTTAGAAGGTGAATGTGATGCAGTTCGAAAGAACCCATCATGGAACTTAGCTTCTTAGAGGGAACGGTAACAGAATCACTCCCGGCATCAAGCCCATACATACTGGCCGAGGTACTGAACGAATCGGTATTGTCGTACTGAATTTCCAACTGCCCATCGGTATTAGACAAAACACCTTCGAACACCTTCCAATCTACATTGGCATTGCGCGTTCTATTCCGTTGCAGTAGCTTCAAATTGTTTGGAATGGGCTCTACCGAAATGACCTTCGCATGCGGGAAACGCGTAAAACTGAACGCTGACAGGTAACCCACGTTAGCGCCCACATCAACAATAACTGGCGAATTCGACATTCGAAGCACATCATCCTGAATCAGATCGTAGCGATAATCATCCGTAAAGAACACTTCTTTGGCGGTGTGCATCATTCGGTCGGGCACTTCAACAGACACACCGTTCAACGATTGTAGAATGAAAGGCGACTGCTTGCTTAAACCCCACTTATGTAGCAGATATGCAGGGAAATTCCGCACGTTCCGAATCATTCCAAGAACGCGGTTCATCTATCTGAAAACCCAGTATAAAGCAACGGTGCAAAGGAAGATGGCAGCACTCCAAACAAGAACCGTCTTACTTGGTTTCATTTCGTAGCCTTCGTTCACGGGATAAACTATATCGCGTGTTTCTGGCTTTACCAGTGACACACCAACCATCACAACCAGACAAATGACAAAGCAGATGGCCATGTGATGCAAGAATGCAATTTCTGGGAACTGATTGAGCAGGATGAGATACAGTGGCACGTTGACCAGCATTCCCGCAACAGCTGCTTGCCACGAAGTCTTTTTCCAGAAGAACCCAAGGAAGAATGCAGCTACAATGCCTGGTTGAATACAGCCCCACCAAACCTGAATGAACTTATACAATCCTTCGCCAAAATCGGCTACAAAGCGAGTGCTCAAACACGCAATGACTACGAACACCAGCGTTGCAAGACGCCCTACTTTGATGTAGTGTTTTGATGATTCTGCTGGTTTCCAAGCCTTGTAGAAATCGATGGTAAAAATGGTAGCGGCTGAGTTCAATAGTGAATCGAGCGTACTCATGGTTGCTCCGAAAAGCGCTGCAAACATGATTCCGACCAAGCCAACCGGAAGTAAGTTCTTCAAAAGCGTTGGATAGGCAAGATCGGCATTCGGGATCTGATCTGCATACAGCTCAAATGCTATGATACCCGGAAAGACCACGATCATAGGCATGATCAGCTTCAGGCTTGCTCCGAACAGCACACCTTTCTGCCCTTCTGACAAACTCTTTGCGGCCAATGTACGCTGGGTGATGAACTGGTTCAATCCCCAATAGAAGATGTTGGGAAGCCACATACCACCTATGAATACGGCTGTCCATGGTAACTCAGGGTGATCCGCGGGTAATACCGTATGTAAACGTCCTTCAGATAATTCAACAAACGCGCTCCAACCGCCAACCGCATCCATTGCCAAGAAGGTAACGATCACACCGCCAACAAGCAACGCTGTACCTTGTATCACATCCGACCAAACAACGGCTTTCAGACCTCCATAAATGGTGTAAAGTCCTGCTATACCGCCAATTACCCAAACACCAATTGTCATATCAATGTTGAATATGGTATTCATGGCTATGGCTCCTGCATACAATACCGTTGCCATGGTTACACCTGCATACATGAATAGCAGACCAAAACCCATGATCATACGTGGCCATTTATTGTAGCGGTATTCCAAGAATTCAGGAATGGTGTAGATGCCCGAACGCAGAAAGCGCGGCAATAAGAATAAGGCAACGATGATCAACGCCAAGGCCGCAATCCACTCGTAACTGGCAATGGCCATTCCAATTTCGGCCATGAATCCTTGTCCCGCCATTCCAACGAAGTGTTCGGTACTGATGTTGGAAGCAATGAGCGAAAGGCCGATCATCCACCAAGTGAGTCCTCTTCCTGCCAGAAAATAATCCTCTGAGGTTTCTTCTTTTCGTCCTGCCCAAAGCGAAACGCCTAAAACGAGCAGCACAAACCCTATAAATGTGATAAGATCAATTGGACTGAATTCCATGATTGGATGTTTAGTGAAAGCACTAAACTACAAATCAACTCTATCGTTAAGCTAAAAATTCATTCCCTTAGAGCATCCGAAGAATTTCCAAATCCTCAGCTCGTATTTCAACAGCTACCTCGTTCCTTCTGTTGATGAGTTGAAACGGAGGATTATAGCCCATATACCAAGGTTCAGATTGAATCTCTATTCCCATGGTTTTGAGTGTTGAAACCAGCTTGTCCGCGTGCTCTTCGATTTTGGCATCGTCAGCCCAACCACCGAATTGAAGTGCCACCACATACCTTTCTTCCGTCTCAGAAAACTTCACACCTCGGTCGTTCGGTGCAGGCAGCTCATCAATTTTCATGTTTGAAGGCATCACAAAACTCATTTGAGAACCGTTCTCGTTAAACGCCATGTGAACAGGAGCAGTCATGGCAATGGACTGACCTTTCTCGTTTCCGCCAAAAATATAGCCTGCTAAAACCCGGAAATTCTGGTTGGAACTAGCCCGATAACTCTTTGTCGAATCATTGACTGTGGCTAGTACTGCTTTCGGATAGTAACGCGCTTCGATCTTGTCGTTCTTCCAAAGCACTTCATAGGGTTGTTGTTCTGTCTTAGCCATGTCAATGGATATGTAGGCTTGGGCAGCGGTAAACACCAACATCACCACGGCCACTATTATGATTGCAATTCTCATCTTACTTGTCTTTGGGTTGGAACAGTTGGAATCTCGCTTGGTTCATTTTGTTTAACTATTTTACCTAAACATTTAACAATTAAAAGTGTTTGAGTAGCATCAACCGAACAGAACGAAGTGAGCGAAACCATTTTAGCAGTTAAAGGATTAGAAAAGTACTACGGTACATTCCATGCACTGAAAGGATTGGACCTTGAAGTAAAACGCGGAGAGATCTTCGGTCTGTTGGGGCCGAACGGTGCGGGAAAGACCACCATGATCCGGATTTTGGTGGGATTGATCAAACCGAATAAAGGAACCGTTCGCTATTTCGATAAAATTGGCCTGAAAGACCTGAACGTTGCCTTGCCACGAATCGGAAGCATCATTGAAGAGCCTCGCTTCTACCCTTATCTGAGCGGCAAATTGAACTTGCAGGTTTCAGCCCGATACTATCCAACAAAGATCGGCAACAAGCGGATTTCAGAATTGATCGATCTGGTTGGACTGACGGGAAGAGAAAGCGACCGCGTTTCAACCTACTCTCAAGGCATGCGCCAACGGTTGGGCATTGCCCAAGCGATGCTGAACGACCCCGAGATCATCATTTTGGATGAACCGACAAACGGCCTCGACCCGAAGGGAATCATTGAACTTCGCCAACTCATTATCCGCCTAAAAGAAGAATTCGGCAAGACCGTCATTCTCTCTTCCCACATCCTTTCCGAAGTGGAACAGATGGCCGATAGCATGGCCATCATCAATAGGGGTGTGTGCGTTTCGCAAGGAAACGTGTCTGAATTGCTATCGAAGAATTCCGTTTCCGTGAGTTTGGAAACGGACGACCTGGCTGCGTCCAAAGTGATGATTGAAGCACTAGGTTATTCCGTGATGCAAGATCAAAAAGCAATCAACTTTAATGCAGAACTGGACGCCATTCCTAAGGTGGTGGCCAAACTGACCGCTGCCGATCAGAAGATCTTTCGCCTCGACCACAGACGTAAACTGGAGAATTACTTCCTAAAACTGACTGCGGCATGAGAAGGATCCTGGAAGCGGAGATCATAAAGGCGTTTACCCGCCCAAGGAGCTACATCGGCATGGGTTCCATCATTGCGTTGGTAGCGCTTATTGATGCCTCGTTCTACTTTACCGGCAAAGAATACATCGATCTTTTGTTTCAGAATTTCGATCAGGTGTTTTCGCTAGAAGGCACGGTTGTGAACGGAAACCTCATCTGCTTCATCATTCTGCAAACGCTCATCATTCAGCTGCCGTTGTTGGTCGCTTTGGTAACGGGCGATCTCATCTCAGGCGAAGCGGCCATGGGAACCTTACGTTACTCGCTTACCAAGCCCATCAGCAGATTCAAGTTCATTTCCGCCAAGTGGATAACTGCAATGCTCTATTCCTTGGGAATTCTACTTCTGTTAGGCGTTTTCGCCTACGGATTATCGTTGGTCATTTTCGGTCCGGGCGACTTGCTAGTTCTCAATGCCGATGGATTGGTCGTGATCCGCGATGCAGAGTTATTCTGGCGATTCATGGCTGCATTCGTGTTCGCATTCATCAGCTTGACAACTGTTGCTTCGCTTTCGCTGATGCTCTCGGCATTCTCGAACAATAGCGTTGGCCCGATTGTACTTACCATGGTTGTCATCATCGTCTTCACGGTCATAAGCTCTTTTGAAATGAGCTTTTTCGACCCGATCATGCCCTTCCTTTTTACCAACCACATGGGCTTGTGGCGCAGACTTTTCTCCGACCCGATCCCAACTGCCGAAATACTCCGATCTGCAAGCATTCTTGTGCTGCATTCGTTGGTATTCTTCGGCATCACGCAATATCATTTTAAGAACAAAGACATCATTGAATAATGAAAAAATTGACCGCTATTACACTCATGATCGCTGCCACGCAACTTGCCTGGTCACAGAACGCGAACGAAATCGTTAAGAAGATACGAGGCAGCTTCGATCAGGTACAAGACCTGAAATGCGATGTGCAGATGAACTTCGACATTCCAGGTGTGGCCATTGAGAAGATCAATGGAAAGATGTTCTATAAGAAACCGGATAAATTCCGTGTACAGACCAAAGGATTGATCTTCCTACCGAAGCAGAATCCTTTTGAGCAGTTGGAATTGTTGGACGACCCAAGTTCGTACATCGCCATTTTGGCTGGAGAATCGGTAGTGAATGGCATTGCCTGCCACAACATCAACATCATTCCGAATAACCCCGAAGAGTTGGTGATCATGCGCTTGATGGTGGGGAAAAAGGACGGTCGAATTCATAAATCTGAACTTACACTGAAGCGAGAAGGCACTGTTACCTACTTCAACACTTACGCCAATGCCACCGATATTCTTCCAAGGGAAATGGAATTCATGGCCGATTTCCGAAGGTTCAAAATGCCGAAGGCCATCAGTGGCGATTTCAGCAGCACGCCTGTCCGAGAAGACGAAGCCCAAGGGAAATACGAAACGGGCAAGGTGAAGATGGTGATAACGAATGTAGAATTGAACCGCAAAGTGGATGATAGTGTTTTTACAGATGCAGGATCATGAAGAACGTCCTACATTAGATGAGTGAATTCTCTTCAAAACATTCATCTCCGAAGAATTCACTGGGCCATTTTCAGCCCATCGCTTCTCTCCTATCCGTTCAGCGCAGCGTA
The DNA here is from genome assembly GCA_046047575.1 of Bacteroidota bacterium. Classification (GTDB taxonomy): domain Bacteria; phylum Bacteroidota; class Bacteroidia; order UBA10329; family UBA10329; genus UBA10329. The sequence goes on from JBJOHR010000156.1 coordinate 15,684, forward strand.
TGTTCGGGATGATGCGCATGCGGAAGCTATTCTGGATGTTCTCAAGCAATTGGATGAAATACCTGATGAAGTGGACGCCTACTTCGATTCGTTGGCAAAGCTGCCGATGGGAAAGTACTTCGAACAACTGCTCTTCTACATCTTTGAAAAGGACGAGCGGTTTGAAGTCCTGGCAAAAAACCATCAGGTAAAACAGGGAAACGAAACCATTGGTGAGATCGATCTGATCCTGAAAGATGTGGTCAATGGGACTTACGAACATTGGGAAATTGCACTGAAGTTCTACTTGCAAAGCCACGCATCCGACCAACATGACGCGTTCATCGGGCCTAATGGCGTGGATGATCTGGCCAAAAAGATGAAAAAACTGACCGAACGTCAAATACCACTGACGATCGATCAGACCGAGATAGGAA
>JBJOHR010000157.1:0-6807 GCA_046047575.1 Bacteroidota bacterium
GACCGACAACCTGTGGGGTCTTGGGTAAAAGAAGTACCATTTACAGCTACGAACTTGGAGTTGGAACCAGAGGATGTCATCTATCTTCATTCTGACGGATACCCGGACCAATTCGGTGGACAAGAAGCTACCAAACTTAAAACCAAGGGGTTTCGGCAATTGTTAACAGATACATGTTCTGATCGCCTTCAGTTGCAGCATGAAGCCATTGAGCGTTTTTTTAGCGAATGGTGTGCTAATGAGGAACAGATGGATGATGTAACCGTAGCTGGATTACGGATTAAATAGCAAGATGAGTTAATTACAATACTCAATTAAAATCTTTGTGGTTATGTCGTGTACTCATTAGAAACACATGATGGTTTAGATTTGGTTTAAACCAAACACAATAAGAGCGATAAAGCATCGCAGGTTTCCCAAAGAATCATTCTTTAGGCAGTTTATTTCAAATTACGCTTCAAATTGAGTAATGAAAATTTGAAGTATGACTCAGAATAAAAAGTGTGAAGGTTGATCATTATGCTCTTCAAAGCTGGTGTTCAAATTCTCACCTATGATTGAGCCGAATATGGGTAAGAGAAATCGATTAAGCTGTGAGTATTTAAATATTGGGGTAGAGCAAGACCACTGGAATATCCAATGCCGATGATGGACACTGTACAAGTTTGGGGTTTTCAGAGTTCGAATCTGTACAAAGAAGCTTAGACGGAGTAGATATTCTAAGCATTTTGAGGAAGGGTCAAATGAGAACTTTGAAATTAACCCATATTGGAACTTTCAAGTATTTCGTTTCTTAAACACCAGTAAAAACATCGGTTTAAGAAACTGTAAATTTTAACACGACAGAACCTGTAGCTTTTCAAACGAGTCAATAATTCTTGCAAAGTCCTTCCAAGGGTTCGACTTTTGTCCCTTCACCCTCACCACAGGGGACAATTCAAGTTTCGGATGGATTGTCCCCTTTCTTTTTCCTCTCAAAGCTGCGTCCATATTGAAACACAGCGCGGCAGCTTCATTGATTCGAGGGGTTCGACATTTGATTCCATTAAACCTAATGCTTGTGACGGTGCGTCAGTCAGTCTCAGTTTAGTTCTGTGCTGTCGATACATGGCGAAAGGATGGCAGTTTCTAACGCATTATCTTTAGCGGAAACCGTTAATGTTCATATTGAACACATATGAAAGCCTACACAGTCAGTAGTTACGGGGCGCCAAAAGATGTGCTGTCAGTAGTTGATCACCCTGTTCCAAAACCTAAGGAAAAAGAGGTGCTGATAAAGGTCAGAACAGCGGCCGTTAACGATTACGACTGGTGCATTTGCTCTGGCAGACCGTATGAATATCGACTCTTTTTTGGGCCATTAAGGCCAAGAAGATCCCTCCGCACACCTGGCATGGAGGTAGCGGGAATAGTTGAACAGGTCGGTACCGGTGTTTCAAAATTCAAGGTTGGCGATGCTGTATTCGGAGATACCTCCGAATACGGTTTTGGAAGTTTTGCAGAATACATGGCCGTGCACGAGAATGCCTTGAACATGAAGCCAGACAAGATGTCGTTTGAAGAAGCAGTCACCATTCCGCACGCTGGTATGCTGGCCGTACAGGGATACCAGTTGGTGGGTGGTGTAAAGGATGGTATGGATATTCTGATAAATGGTGGCGGAGGCGGTGTGGGCGCGTTTGCGTTACAGGTTGCCAAGCAGCATAACGTCAATGTGGTTGGAGTAGATACGGGCGAAAAACTCAACCGTATGCTCGATCAGGGATTTGATGCAGTAATAGACTATAAGCAGGTTGACTTCACAGAGGCCAAAGCGAAATACGATATCATTTTCGATTGTCGAACCAGTCGCAGTCCTTCCCAACATAAAAAAGCAATAAAAGATAACGGGCATTACGTTTCCATTGGCGGACAATCAGGAAAACTGCTCAACATGATGCTGTTTCGAAGACTGCATCAACTCGGTTGCAACAAGAAGTTTCATATGGTTGCGTTAAAGGCCAACCAAGGCATGGGAACGATACTAAAGTTGTATCAACAAGGCCAGCTCAAATTCCAGATAGACGGCCCTTTCTCATTTGAACAAGTACCCGAGGCCATTCAACGGTTTGGAGACGGTAAACATCACGGTAAAATTGTAGTGAGGATTGATTAAATTGAGTAAGACTTTTTTGTCGGTAAACATTTGTGATTCAAATCAATTAGCAATACGAAACAAATGCTGCAATCAACTGTAGTCTAGTGTTTACTAAGAGCATAGCCGAGTGTGTTGGCCAGACCGTTGGCAAACTTATTTTCGTAATCATTTAAGCACGTTTATGTGCCCGGTGTACTGACGTATGAAGGTCAACGGAACGATTGAAAACCTTAGCCTATAAGCATAAACGGCCTGTTCTACCAACTTGCCTTTATAAGTGCCATTCCAACCTTGATAAGGGTCAGAAGATTCAAAGAGTTTCTCGCCCCATCTGTCAAATATTTCCAAAGTGTATCTGTACGGGGTACCACCTCCAATTATGGGCAGAAAGACGTCATTGATACCGTCAGCCTCTCCCATCTCATGCGGAGTAAACGTATTAGGTATGTACACCGTGGTCTCAGCCTCAATAGAAACTGTATCACACACTTCTCCAAAACAACCATTCTCTTCTACTGCAAGACAAATTATGTGCGGGTAAATGGAGTCGTAAGGAAACGCATATACAAACCCTGTATCCGAGCTGCTGAATAACAGATTTTCTTGAAAGTCTCTGATAGACCAATTGAGTATGCCCGTTTCTTCTGTGGAGAAGGTAACTTCATTATCATCTTGGTCTGGGTTGATAGGAATCCAGGTAAACGTTGGTTCACTTAAAGAATTCAGAGCGATAATGGTTGTCCGAATCACGCTGTCACAACCTTGATAATTGGAGAAGAAGGAATTATATACCGTATCAACCGTAATGGGATCTATAACTGTACCATCTGCAAAAGTGTAGGAGGCACCAATGCATAGCGAGACGGTTTCCCTCTCTAAAGAAGATGGACGCACGCTTACATCGGTAACAATAATACTATCGCAACCGGTACCGGTATTAAACTGAGAAGTGTAGATGAGATCATTGGAAATGGTCTGCGTGCTACCATCAGGGAAAGTGTAGTTTTCTCCTGTACAGACACTTACAGTTTCCTGTAATAGATAATTAGAAAAGATGTTAACGTTTGTGGTAACAATGGAATCACAACCGTCTGCAGATAGCAAAAACGATGCATGTGTGGTATTCATGGTTACGGTTTCAGTTACCCCATCCGGATAGGTAATGGTGGTGTCTCCGCAGACGTTAAATGTCTCCACCACGCTGTAACCCATTGTTACCGTGACATTGGTTGTAATAATGGAATCGCAACCGCTTGTGCTAGTAAGTGATGATAGGTGAATAGTATTGGAAGTAATGGTTTCTGTGGAGCCATCTGGATATGTTACCATGCTCCCTACACAAACACTGATGTTTTCTAATTCGGCATAGCTTGATACGATGGCAACATTCGTAACAATTGTAGAATCGCAGCCTGAACCACCTGTTAGCACAGAGGTATTTGAGGTAGGGCCAATGACTATTTCTGAACTGCCATCAGGATAGGTAACCGTGCTTCCTAAACACGCGTCCAAATTCTGAGTAACCGTGATTACAGAGCCGGTTGCGGTAATCGATACATGAGATGTATCCACACACCCAATGGATGATGTAACCATGACATGGTAGTCTCCTGCACACAGACCAGTTGCCATTGCTGTTGTTTGCCCAATACTTGAATAATTGGCATCGTACCAATCATAGGAATAGTCTGGCAACGACCCTGCTCCTATCGCGGTAGCAGAACCGTTGCATTGTCCGCATGCTGCATTTGTACTTGTTACAATACTGCTTATTGAAGGAATTGGCTGGCATCCGTTGTTAAACTGAGCAATGTATTCTGCATTCGCAGCATTATTGGGAGCCCCCGGTGTTTCATCGCCTCCAGAGGCAGAACCTTCGCTCCAATTGGACTGCTGTGTTGGGTCGTTGCCATTGAAGTACCAGACATTCTGCGAACCAGAACCGCCAGAATTGAAATAAATGAGTGTGTTGTCGCTACATCCCGCCCAACAAACGGAAAACACTTCACATCCACTAAGGTCCACGATTCTGGCACAATCTCCCGAATTGGCAAGAAAGGTATTGCTCCAGATTCCGCTTGGGATCCAACCAGATGAAGGATAACTGCAACTCACTGCTCCAGGAGTAGTGCCATTTTTTTCAATCAGGGAAGAACTGACAGGAACAACTAAACGGCAGTTGTTATCAGCCATGGTCAGGTCATCAGCAGGAATCAGCAAGCCCGTGTCATCATCGTTGTACAGCAATACGATGGTACCCAGCGGTAAACAACTCCACAACGGGTCATTTGAAAAGCGTAAGGCACCAGATGCTATTCCACCTGATCCATGGTATCCGGAGTTGTCATCAAAGATCCATCCTCGAATATCAATACACGGAGGTTCTGTCAATCCGCAATTGTAAACGGCTGCAGTATCAACAACTACAAACTCAACAAACTCCTTGTTTCCATTGGAGCCATTAGATACCTCATTGATCATCAATGTTTGAGAGTAAGCACCGTACCACGATAATATTATCGTGAAAGAGACAGCCCAGAATACGCGGATGCGATGCACCATTTTGTTGGTGCAAGAGTACGTCTGGAATGTAATTTCATACTACTCAAGATTATTATCGTTCAGTTATTTGATCAACGGTATTGGTTAACAATATCAGTTACACTGGTTAAGCAAGTGCTACTTTTAGTAGACAACGTTCAAATCCGCAAACAGTCGGTAAAATCAAAACATTGACATATGAAAACTCCAGAATGGAGGTGTTTTGACCTCCAACCATTCTACGGTATACAATTGTAACCTAGGCTGGAGTCTTACTCAAATAGAAAGCGCAGGCAGCACCTTTGCTACCTGCGCCAATTACAATGACTTTATTACCCGAACCCTTCAGTATCTGTAGTTACTTCTTGATGATTCTGCGGACTGAAACCTTTGAAGTATCAGAAATTCTCAACGAATAAACGCCTGCACTCAGGTCCGAAATGTTGACGTCAACAAGACTGACCGAACCAGAAGAACGGCTGACAGTTTCCGTCTGAACAACTTTTCCAGAAAGGTCTACCACTTCCCATGTAAAATCTTCTATTTCCACCTCTGAGCCCACCATCAATTTGAAAGCTCCTTCATTCGGGTTCGGGTAGATGTCGAAATTGAAATCCGAATTCTTCACTTCTTCAATATAAGTTCCATAGTTCAACCAAGACTGACCGTCAAGGTCCCAAGCGGTCTGTTGTTCTGGGTCGATATTCAAGGGTTCCAAAAGGTGATCTAGGGCTGTCACCGCAATGTCAACCAACATAGGTGCATCTCGGTATTCAGCCGGATCGGGAAATAGTTCTAACAGATTTGGAAGATCTATGGATATCTCTGTGTTTGGAACGTTGTTTCCTGTGGCCACCCACCAGATCTCACGCTCATCGGTTGTTGGACCTCCGTGTCCTGTGCCTATGCCGCCATGATCGGTCGTCATCAATACCAACCAATCCTCATTAGCATAATTGGCCCGGTTTTTCAAGGCGTTGAGAATGGTTCTTATCTGTCCGTCAACGTATTCGATCTGCGACATATAAGGATTCACGGTCGGACTGAAACCGTTTCCGTGTCCCTGTGCATCCACATCGTCAATGTGAACGAAAAGGACATCGAGGTCTGGGTCAAGGAGTTGAGTTACCGCAACGGCCTCAACGGCATCGTCAGTCGGAGGATTCAAAGAAGCGTCCCAACCATTGTTGTAAACGGCACCTCCAACCGAAACATCGCACATTGGTGTCCAGCTCGAAACTTCAATGGCTTTCAAGTTTGGAATATGCTCTTTGGCACGAGTAACGAAGTATGGATATGAGTTAAAATCGCTGCCTGTGTAACTGTTGTCGGTCACTCCGTGCTTATCCTGCCATACACCAGTAAGCATGCTCGACCATGATGGTCCGCTAACCGTGATGCCAACGTGCCACGAAGTGTATGTGAAAAGGCCTACTGATGTAAGACTGTCCCACGTTGGCGTGTTAGCCTGCTGCAAGGCATCAGATCGAACGCCATCAACTCCGATAAAAAGCACTTTGCGTTCTTGCGCTTGAATGTTGGTAATAAAAATGGTTGAAAGAAGAATGAATAGAGCCTGTTTCATTTCGATTTGATTTGTTCGGCAAAAGTATTTTCCGAATGGTGTGTGAGTTGGATTATCATGTTAAGAATGAGGCAGTTAACGAAATGATAACATCACAGTGAATAGCGCACCCCGATCTGGGCTCTCCGGTCGTAATACTCCACTTGTACGGGCCTATTTTCGTTACCTCGGTACAGTCTGTATGGCCAGTTGAGCAGATTGTTCGCATCTGCAAAAACCGTCCAGTGCTTCTTGAAAGTGTACGAGATGGAAAGGTCCAAGCTTAGGAAGTCATCCAAGAACACGTCAAAGTCGGTATTGTCGTGCAGAAGGATCGGATTGCCGTTGCCGTCATCCACGGCCGCCAAGTTCAGTTCGAGAAGATAGGGTCCCTTGTAATTGGCGGCCAACCGCGCCTGAATGTTATGCTTCTCGTAAAAGAGCGCCACGTTGAAAAGATGTTCGGCCTGACGAGGCAGCGGTTGAGCGTTACTTCTACCCGGAACGTTCATTTCAGAGTGGATGTACGTGTAGTTTCCACTCAGGCCGAATCCGCTGAGGAAAC
>JBJOHR010000158.1:0-7900 GCA_046047575.1 Bacteroidota bacterium
TAGCCACATGAGAACAGTTAAATGGAAGATTGAAACAACACTTTCGAATTTCTTCATTTCGAATTTCCAATTTTCCAATTCTCGTTCACTAAACTTGTGCAATGCGTTACATCTGGTGTCTTTTACTATTGGCCGCTTGCGGTTCGCACCAACATTCGGTCGATTATACATCGCTACCGATGTCGGATTCCGTTAATACTGATTCCAATTCGGAGAGCATTATTGCGCCATACAAGGATAGCTTGGAACAGACCATGAACATGGTGCTGGTGCAAAACGATTCCGAGTTGACACGTGGAATACCTGAATCGACCTTAGGTAACCTGATAGCAGATCTGCTTCTTGAACGAGCTTTGATAGAAATGCCCGATAGCATTAGGCCAGTGATCTGCCTGATTAACATTGGCGGACTACGAGTGGACCTACCTGCCGGCCCGATTACGGTAGGAAAAGTGTTTGAACTAATGCCATTTGAGAATGAATTGGACGTGGTCAAACTATCTCCCGATAAGGTCAATGATATGTTCACCTATCTGAATGAAGTTGGCGGCCAACCACTTTCGGGTTTGAATATGATCGTTTCTTCAGCTAAGGGACGCACCAAGTACACCTTGGACGATGGAGACCAGATAGAGGAGTTCCTATATGTGGTAACAAGCGATTATTTGGCTGATGGCGGTGATAAGATGGACTTCTTCAAGGACCCACTTTATAGAATCCGTACGGGCATTAAAATAAGAGACGCCATAATGGACGACTTCAGACAGAAAGGACTGGCAGGTCAACCCCTTGCTTCGGAGCTTGACGGTAGAATTTCGGTAGTAAAATTCTGAGTATGAACAGGCGCAACTTTATACGGAATTCAGCTTTGGCCGGAATTGGACTGGCCGGAATTGGTGGCCTTTCTAACTGGTGGTTAAGGGAGAATGGAATCATAAAACTCACCATTCTACATACGAATGATGTTCACAGTCGTATCGATCCATTTCCAACAAGCGATGGCAAATACCCCGGATTGGGAGGTTTTGCCAGAAGAGCAGAAATGATCAAGCGGATTCGTGCTGAGGAGAAGAACGTTCTCTTGTTTGATAGTGGCGACATCTTTCAAGGAACACCCTATTTCAATTATTATGGGGGTGAATTGGAATTCAAGCTTATGAGCGAAATGGGCTATGATGCCGCTACCTACGGAAATCATGATTTCGACAATGGCATTGAAGGCTTGGTAAAGCAATTGCCGCATGCTCAATTCCCATTCATCAACTCCAATTATAACCTCAGCGATACAGCTTTAGAAGAATCGAACCTTGTGAATAAGGTGTTTGAGATGGATGGGTTGCGGATCGGTGTTTTCGGACTTGGAATTGAATTGGAAGGTTTGGTGAATCCTAAACTCTATGGATCCATTCGTTATAACGACCCGATTGCAGAAGCCAACAAGCAAGCCGAACATCTGAAAAAAGACCTGAACTGCGACTTAGTTATCTGCCTGTCTCACTTAGGATATGACTACAACAGCGAGAAGTACAACTTTAACGTAGAGAGAGTTTGCGACAAACACGTAGCTCTGAACAGTCAAAACGTTGATATTATCCTAGGCGGTCATACCCATACTTTTTTAGACTCGCCAGACTATGTGGTCAATTCCTTAGGTAAATCCGTAATGATCTGTCAGGTAGGTTGGGCTGGAATCAAACTCGGCAGAATAGACCTATTCTTTGATGCTGTTGAACGCGCTTTCGATGGCCTGTATATTGCACCAAAAGTTTCACAAAGTCAATAGCATTTTGATTTTTTTTTAACCTTTCTTTTATCAACTTTTGCCAAGCAATAAGGGGTTAAAATGAGTTCGGATCCGATGCTCTTTTAACAGTGGAATTCTTAAAGCACTAACGTTAAGCAACTTGACCGAATAAGCATGAAGAAAGACTGTAAGGTAGTTTGGGACAATTGTCTGAATGTGATAAGAGATAACGTACCTTATCAGAGTTACAGGACCTGGTTTGAGCCCATTGTACCCATCAAGTTGGACGGAAATGTTTTGACTATTCAGGTACCGAGTCAGTTCTTTTACGAGTGGCTAGAAGAGCATTACATTTCGTTACTGAAGAAAACCGTAAAAAAAGAACTTGGTTCAGAAGGACGACTGGAATACCAGATAATCATGGAGAATGCTTACAACAACAGTAAGCCGTACTCTGTGCGCGTACCTACCAATTCGGCAACAACCAAGAATCAGCCTGTTTCCATGCCTTTGGATCTGGGAAGATCGGATGCCATCAAAAATCCGTTCATCATTCCAGGGCTGAAGAAGGTTAAAGTTGAATCTCAACTCAATGCCAACTACAATTTCGACAACTTCATAGAGGGCGATTGCAATCGTTTAGCTCGATCCGCAGGATACGCAGTTGCCAATAAGCCAGGAGGAACAGCCTTCAACCCACTCCTACTGTATGGCGGGGTCGGTTTGGGCAAGACGCACTTGGCTCACGCTATTGGAATTGAGATCAAAGAGAAGGATCCCAGCAAAACAGTCCTTTACGTTTCCTCAGAAAAGTTCACCCATCAGTTCATAGATGCTGTGAAGAACAACAGTCACAACGATTTCGTGCATTTCTATCAGATGATAGATGTGCTGATCATGGACGATGTACAGTTTCTGGCAGGAAAAGAAAAGACACAAGACGTGTTCTTTCACATATTCAACCACCTGCATCAGAACGGAAAGCAACTTGTATTGACCAGTGATAAGGCTCCAGTTGAAATGCAGGGAATGGAGCAAAGGTTGCTCTCTCGCTTCAAGTGGGGCCTGGCGGCCGATCTTTCAGCCCCCGAGTTGGAAACGCGTATTGCCATTCTCCGAAAGAAAGTTTACCAAGATGGCATTGAACTTCCAGAGGAAGTGTTGGAATACCTTGCATACAGTATCACTACCAATATCCGTGAATTGGAGGGAGCTCTCATATCGCTTCTCGCACAAGCATCTCTGAACAAGAAATCCATCAACTTGGATCTTGCCAAGCAGATGATCGATAAGTTCGTGAAGAACACTGCCCGAGAGATCAGCATCGATTATATTCAGAAAGTGGTTTCTGATTACTTCGACATGCCAATAGAACTGATGAAATCGAAGACCCGTAAACGGGAGGTTGTTCAAGCGAGGCAGATAGCCATGTTCTACGCTAAGAACATGACCAAGGCATCGTTGGCAACTATTGGAGCACAATGCGGTGGCAAAGATCATGCAACTGTACTTCACGCCTATCGAACCGTTAACAATCTTATCGAGACCGATAAGCAATTCCGCGGTTACATTACGGATCTTGACAAGAAGATCAAACTTCAGTAAACTATGCCTGTAGCCCGCGTACTTATGGTATGTCTCGGGAACATCTGCCGAAGCCCGATGGCTGAAGGCATTCTCAAACACAAGGCCCAGCAATTGGGCCTTGACGTTTTTATAGACAGTGCAGGAACGAGCAATTGGCACGAAGGCGAACAGGCTGACGAACGGGCCATGGAAGAAATGCGCAGGAATGGTATTGACATTTCCGATCAACGTTCAAGACCCTTTAGAACAGACGATTTTGACCATTTCGATCACATTCTGGTGATGGATTCATCCAACAAGGCCAACGTTTTGAGTTTGGCCCGCAATGCAGATGATGCGGCCAAAGTGCAGTTGATTCTGGATTTTGGCAGCGAGAAAAAAGGCATGTCGGTTCCAGATCCCTATTACGATGATAGTTTCGACCGCGTATACGACCTCTTGGACTATGCTTGTGCTGCGTTCTTAGATTCGCTTAAATGAGCACAGGAACACTTTACTTGATCCCTGTTTCGTTGGGAGAAACCAACAACGACAAGCTTTTCCCAAATCTGAATCTGCGTTTGTTGGATGAACTCAATTACCTGGTGGTTGAGAATGAGAAATCTGCCAGAAGATTTATCCGTTCTACAGGAAACAAGCGTGATTTCGATCAACTGGAACTGATCCTGCTGGACAAGCGAACCAAACAAAATGAAATCTCCCGACCGATCGAATTACTGATCCAAGGCAAAGATGTTGGACTCATGTCTGAAGCGGGGTGTCCAGGAGTAGCAGACCCGGGTCAGATCCTTATTGCTGAAGCGCACAATTACAACATCAAAGTCGTTCCGCTTATCGGGCCTTCCTCTATCCTACTCGGTTTAATGGCAAGCGGATTGAACGGACAAGGCTTTGCTTTTCATGGTTATTTACCCATTGACAAGCGCGAAAAGTTGCACAAGCTGCGTGAATTGGACAGCCAAGTGGCAAGAACGGGCCACACCCAGATCTTTATGGAAACACCTTATCGGAACCAATATCTGTTCGAAGATGTCTTGAAAACCTGTAACTCCAATCACAAACTCTGCGTGGCGGTTGACATTACCCTTGAAACAGAACAAATCAAAACATTGGCCGTTGCTGAGTGGAAAACCGAAAAGATCGACCTCCACAAACGGCCGTGCATGTTCTTGTTAGGTCAGTGAGCCAAGCTTTGCTCTCGAAACCTTCTCAGATACAACAGATCAAGCAGCATCCACGCTGTGAAAACGGCCGAGATGGCAATTGAGAACGGCAGCGTTACGCTGAACCATTCTGAGAAATACGTGTGGTAACACAGATTGTAAAGCGGAATGAACATGAGGAATCGCGCAATCTCAACTGGATAGAACCACGATTTGTTCTCCATTATAGCACCAATGGAAAGTGTGCTTAAACAGATAAGGAAGAAGAAGGCAAACTGATAGAACAGCGTGAGATTGTGAATCTGCCCCATGTAAGCCGTAAGGAAATACGTTAGCAACAGAAACTGAAGACTCACATAGATCTTAAGATGCAACGGTGTTTCGGTTGAGTACTTTTTGATGGCTGAAGTTGCTTTTTTCCTGCCATCAGAAACCTGCCCGAGCAATTTGCCTAAGTATTCTGGTCCACGGAAAATGAGTGCCAATTTCTCCTTCAGCGTTTTGAGTTGTTTGCTGCCTTGCCACATCTCCGCATAAAAATGAAAATTGGCCCAAACAGTATTCCAGCTTTTCAGTGGCGTGGTTATTCCGTAAACCGGTTCTTCGTCCTCATCAATGAAGGTTCCATGCAGTCGATCCCAAAGAATGAAAGTGGCCGCATAATTATGATCCAAATACTGCTCGTTGGTTGCATGATGCACGCGATGATGTGCCGGTGAGTTGAAGATGTACTCGAACCATTTGGGCATTCGCTTGATGGCCTTGGTATGGATCCAATACTGATAGAGGGTTACAATTCCTGCTGCAGCCACGAAACTCATCGGGTCGAAACCTAAGAATGGAATCGGCAGAAAGATTGGAAACGCCAGAAAGTTATGGAACCAACTCTGACGTAGTGCCACCGTTAGATTGTATTCTTCGCTCTGATGATGTACAATATGTGCTCCCCAGAAAATGTTCCATTCGTGACCCCAACGATGCGCCCAATAGTACAGATAGTCAAAAACGAAGATGCAGATCACCGTGTTCAGCAGATCAGCCTCTAGCGTAACAACACGGAAATTATCGTAAACCCAAACATAAAGCATGATCAAGACTGCCTTGGTCAGCGCTCCTATGGCCTGACTACCAATACCCAAATTGAGATTGGTAATACTATCCTCGAAATTGAAGTCCTTGCCTCCGTGCTTCAACCGATTGTGAAGCAACTCTGCAAAAATGGAAATGAGAAAGAACGGGATAGCCCATAGGATGTAATTCGGATTCATGGCAAATAAAAAGGGGTTCAACAAGTGAACCCCTAATTTAAGTGGTAATGAACTTGAAATCAAGTCATTTGAATTATTTTACTTCTACCAATTCCACATCGAATACCAAGGTTGAATTGGCTGGTATCGGGCCCATGGCACGGCTACCATAACCCAGACTTGGAGGAATGATCAAGCGCGCCTTCTCTCCTACTTTCAAGTATGCGATACCTTCATCCCAACCTTTAATGACGCGGCTTGCCCCAATCGGAAAAGTAATTGGTTCGCCACGCTCCACCGAACTATCGAACATGGTTCCATCAAGCAGATATCCTGTATAATGAACCGCTACCGTGGCACCGGCCGTAACGGATGCGCCTTCTGTCTTGTTCATTCTGATGTACTTCAGACCGGTACCAGTGTAAACAGTGTCTTTACCTGCCACGTCATACGCCACGGGCTTCACTGTCTTCTTCACATCCATGACCTGAACATCAAAGATCAAAGTAGAATTGGCCGGAATGGTCGGACGCTCAATGGAGCCATAACCCAAGTTGGCCGGAACGATCAATGTGGCCGAATCGCCCACATTCATATAGGCGATGCCTTCGTCCCAACCTTTGATAACCCGCTGCTGACCAAGAGGAAAAGCAAATGGCTGACCTCTGTCGTAAGAATTATCGAAGGGAGTACCATTCAACAAACGACCAGCGTAATGCACCGACACTTTGTCTCCTGTCTCTGCCTTTGCACCGGTCCCTTTCTTCCAAATGATGTATTTCAACCCAGAAGCCGTGGTTATGGTATCATTGCTTGACTTTTCTTTGGCAGTTCCTGCCTCCGATGTTGTTGCTTTGTCATTGCACTTGGTGGCCACCATCAGTAACCATCCGAATACAGCAAGTAGGGTAATTCTCTTCATTCTAAGTTCAGTTTCTATTTATTGGATTTAATACTGCTAACACTTTCAGATCGTAAACAACAACCGCTTTAGTAGGGATGCAATCTTCGTCTCCCAGCAGCCCGAAAGCGAGGTGCGAAGGTAAAATTATTTTGACCCTATCTCCTTCGCGCAGGTAAAGCACCGCCTCTTCCAAGCCGCTCTCCACTCCACCACGCCCAACCAGAAATTCTCGTACGCCCAAAGAATCTGAAGTGTAGCAGACCTTGCCAGAAAGGAGTTCTGTCTGGTAATGAAATTGAACGACCTTCCCTGCTTCTACCATTTTACCATTCCCATGTTCGTAAATGAGATACCGCAAACCCGAACCGGTCGCCTCCATTTTCCAATTATGGCGCTGGATGTAATTCTCAATATCCATTTCCTCTAACTCAACCAATTCCTTATTGGCGTGCATTAAAGGTTTCTTAAACTTGGTTGGATCAACTGTTTTTTGCTGTTCTGTTTCCGTATTACACGAAACAGTGAAAGCAAGAAGAATGATGGCTGCGAAGAATCTCAATTTCAATAGTTGAGTTTGGCTTTGTTCTCCTGCAAAAGAGCAACGAACTTTTCTATGGTTTCATCCATAGGCAGATCCGAACGGGCACCTGCGGCATTTCTGTGGCCGCCTCCATCAAAATGGGCTCTCGCAAATTCATTCACATCAAAACTCCCAATGGATCGGAACGAGATCTTCACGTAGTCCTCGGCCTCAATGAAAATGGCCGAGAAATTGACTCCTTCTATTGAAAGTGGATAATTGACCGTTCCTTCCGAGTCGCCTTGCTGATAGTGGAACCGCTTTTTCTCCTCTAGCGTCAGGGTAATAAAGGCGGTGTTCAACTTTGGCAGAACCGTGAGTTTATCATCTACACAATAGCCCAACAATCGTAAACGATGTTCAGAACTGGTGTTGTTAACCAAGTTGTAAACTTCATCTTGCTTCACACCAAGCTCAATAAAATCCGCTACAACTCTGTGGGTTTCAGCAGTTACAGATGGAAATCTGAAACTGCCGCTATCGGTCATGATTCCACAGTACAGGCATTCTGCCGATTCTTTATTCGGAATTCGGTCGCCCATCATGGCAACAAAACGATGTATCAACTGAGCTGTAGAACATGAGGTGGTATCTGAGAGCATGAAGTCCACAAAACCATCGGGCTGCGGGTGATGATCGATCATCACTTTGACGTTATTCGACCTTCTAATTACC
>JBJOHR010000159.1:0-2727 GCA_046047575.1 Bacteroidota bacterium
TGCCACTTGCGCCTCTGACCGCGTTGCGATGCTTAAGATAGAATCGTGCTTTGCACATAAGAATTCGGCATTTTGCCAAAACCCGTGGTAAGGGTCAATGAATTTCATTACCGGAGGAATGCCCAACATCCTTACGTTGCCAACGTAACAAAAGGCCGCAAGTAAGAGCAAACCGAATACAGCTTTGATCAACTTCATTCCGACCTCGAAATTACAATATGACAAGGCTAATTCGCGGCCATTCAGAATATTGGAATGAATATTGAAAACGGCCGATCAACTCAAACATTAACTGTAACCAAGATGCGTGTTCTACGTAAGCCGTTCACCATATCGAAGAAGCGTCCGTGATTATGAAAAAACTGTCGATCAGAGTATTTGCCACGATCTTAGCTTCATTCGCTGTTGTTACCTGTAATCGCGAAGTTTCTGCACAACCCGTTCCGCCTGCCAATAGCAACATTCCATTTCTCGTGACCTTTGGCAAGGACGCCAGCAAGAATTACGGAGATGATGATTTCTCTCAGGTATTCTTTCTATCCATTCCGAAAAATGAGACCGACCCATTCTACATCAGAGTGTTCGACCCTGACATTGGTGGGCAATATGACGAGATTTATAGCGGGGCTGATACAAAAACGAAATTCAGCATCTATGGTGGGAAAGGCTCTTGGTCTGATCCGGATGCCCAACTGACGGAGCCAACCGGAAATTATAAAGCAGGTGTTCTGCTCGATTCACGGACATTTACAGAATCTGAAAAGTACGACAACGCTTGGTATAGCTTTGGACCGCTGGACCCTAAGGAAGGAGAATACATTGAGGAGTTTGGAGGCTATGTGTTCAAGATAGTGGCAGAAGGAATACAGGGAAACGATGGGAATCTCTACAACTATTTCTTCAGTCGAGGACCCAATGTGAATATTGCCATAGAAGGTGCGAATGCATTCGGCTATGAGTGGACATTCAGAATGCCAACAGAAAAAAGTGCTGTTTGTCACCTCTATCCGTTCATCAATGACGATGTCGTCTCCATCCAGCAGTTCAATTTCGATTGGGATGATGATGGAATAATCAAGATCGTATCTTACGAGAAGAAGGGAGAATGGGTAACGATGAGCAACGAAGCTGACTGGAAAAGCAGCACGCACCAGATCCTACCCACCGAACGTAATTCATCATTGGATATCCAGTTCATTAGAACGAAGGAAAAAGCGAAATCCAACAACAACGTCTGTTTCAGCTTCAAAAATCAATACGGTGAATTCATGCGCTTTTACACCATTCCGATCGGTGGTGTTCAACGCTTCAAATACAGCGTTTCTTTAATTGAAAAACTGCGAGAGGGAGAACGTTCTGGAGGCGACAAGATATTTACCAAGTGATAGGTTGCAGAACATATGACAAGATGATTCAGGTGCTCAAGTTAGCACCTGCGTTTTTTCTATTCTGCCCCTACCTATTTGCACAGGACAATTTCACGGTCAGGAGTTTTGATGAAGCTAACGGCTTGTCCAGCAATTTCACAGAAGCGCTGGCACAAGGCAAAACAGGGCATCTGATCATAGCAAATAAAGGCGGCATTGACAGATTCGATGGAAAGAGTTTCGAGAACATTAAACCAATAGGCGACACCAACTCTCTCGGGTACATCACCTCCATTCACACCTCAGAAAATGAGATCTGGTTTGGGAAATTCGATGGAGACATCGGTGTATTGGGTGATAAGGTAAGAATCATCAAAACGGGAATAAACGGACAGGTCAAACACATTTTCAAAGACAATAAGGGTGGTGTTTGGGCCTTTTCAAGGTCGGGAATGGTTTTTTGGGCAAGTGATGGCGACACCAGTCGATACGATATGGCTGAAAGGGACATGCTCATCAATGCGGTCATTCCATACAAACACAAAGAATTTATTGTTGGGAGCAATGATGGACTTTGGCTCATAAGGTTTGAAAGTGGCAACGATTTTCAGGTTTTACGGCAGGTTGAAGGGCTACCAGAAACCAAGATCACCGCACTTAAATACGAAACAGGAAAAGATGTGCTTTGGGTAGGGACTGAAGATGCTGGTCTTCATCTGGTCACATCCCCATTCACTGCTAAGCAGCAAGTGAAAGAATTTACGCTGGAATCGGGAACATCCATCGATGATGTTCAGACCATCTACACAGACCATCTCAATCGGGTTTGGCTCGGAACATTCGGAGATGGGCTGATAAGAATTGAGTTCTATGGCGAAGGCAATAAGCAATACATCTCCGACCGGTTTCAGGATCAAGTGAAGGACGAATACTTGATACGAGACATCTTTGAAGACAACGAACAGAACATTTGGATAGCCACATTCGGTGGAGGACTCCTTCAGATAGTTGAGAATGTTTTTCACCGTCCATTTGACGAGAATTGGCTGAAGCAACAGTCCATAACACAACTGTTCCGCGATTCAAAATCCAACATCTGGCTGGGAATAGACAAGGGAATATTCAAAACCTCGGAATACGCCAGCAAAACGAAGTACGAATACTTCCATGTTGGAGGTAATCAGGTATCCGCCATAGAAGAAGACTTCAACGGTAGGATCTGGTTAGGCACTACGGAATCAGGTATTTACATCTTTGACCACAACAAGCAAGAATTCTCCGCAAAGGACAGAGCTACCGAAAAACTTGCCAATGCAGTGAATAGCATACTTAGCACAAAGAACTCTGTCTATGTGTCTAC
>JBJOHR010000160.1:0-6679 GCA_046047575.1 Bacteroidota bacterium
CTGTGAAGGAAGATACGGTCAACGTGCCGATTGTGCGAGGAGAAGGAGCGTGGCTCATTGATGCAGACGGAAAACGCTATTTGGATGCGATTTCGAGTTGGTGGGTGAACTTGCACGGGCATTCAAATCCGTACATCGCAAAGCGCGTTGCGGAACAGGCTCAAAGGTTGGAACATGTGATGTTCGCTGGTTTTACACATGAACCAGCGGTTGAACTGGCAACACGGCTGCTGGGGAAAATGCCCGAGCAATTCACGAAGGTCTTCTATTCCGATAATGGTTCAACGGCTGTGGAGGTCGCGCTGAAAATGGCTTTTCAATATTGGTTCAATCAAGGCGCTCCACGGAAGAAGGTGATTGCATTAGAGGATGCATATCATGGGGACACGTTCGGGGCTATGGCAGTTGGTGGAAGAGGTGTGTTTTCAAAGCCGTTTGACCCGTTTTTGTTTGAGGTGGAATTTGTTCCAACGGCCGTTCCAGGAAAAGAAAGTGAGGCTTTAAATAGATTGCGTCAAATCATTGAAAAAGAAGAAGTTGCTTCTTTTATATATGAGCCATTAGTGCAAGGAACGGCTGGTATGCAGGTGTATTCTCCAGAGGTGTTGGACAGGATGATTTCCATGTGTCGCGAGAAAGGAATTATCATCATTGCAGATGAGGTTATGACAGGTTTTGGACGTACAGGTTCCATGTTCGCGATGGACCAATGCAAGCAGAAGCCCGACCTGATCGCTTTGAGTAAAGGCATTACGGGAGGGTTTCTTCCGATGGGTGTAACGGTCTGCACGGAGGAAATGCACGAATCGTTCTGGTCGGATGATGAAGCAGGGAAGATGAAAACCTTCTTACATGGTCATTCATACACGGCAAACCCGTTGGCTTGTGCCGCAGCTTGTGCCAGTCTCGATCTCATGGAAAAGGACGAAACGTGGGGAAACATTAAGCGCATTGAGCAGCAGCATGCCGCATTTGCCAAAGAAGCCGCAGAAATGAGCGGTGTAGCAGCCGTTCGTCACAAAGGCACCATCTTGGCCATCGAATACGGTACAAGCGCTGAGACGGGCTATTTCAACTCCCTTCGCGACCGTCTGTACGATTTCTTCTTGGAGCGCGGAATCATTCTTCGTCCGTTAGGGAATATCATTTACATCATCCCGCCTTATTGCATCTCAAAGGAGGAATTGAATTCGGTTTATGACGCTATTAGAGCATTCAAGCTATGAGAACACTTCTCCAACCAAGTGATTATGAGGCTATCATGGAGCGTTTGAACTCGTTGGATGGTTCTGAATCGCGTCAATGGGGAACGATGTCCGAAAGTCAAATGCTGGAGCATTGTCGCAGGCAGATTGAGATGGCAATCGGCAAAATTCCAACCAAACCGCTCTTTCCACGTCCGCTGCAATGGTTGACCAAGGTCACATTCGGATATTACATTCCGTGGCCAAAGAACTTGATCACGGCACCAGAAATGGTAGCTAAAAGCGAGGAGAAACTAGATGTTGAACTTGAGAAGTTGCTTGAAGTTGTTTCTGCGTTTCCTGAAGCTGAAAAACTTTATCCGCATCCGATCTTCGGAAACCTCACGAAAGAAGATTGGGGATTGATCATTTACAAGCACCTTGACCATCATTTGAGGCAGTTCGGTCGCTAACCAGTTGAAATTGTGCGCGTTCAGCTTCGTGCGTATCTTTGCCGCCCCAAAAACCATCTATCATGACGGGAAATATTGAAGTAATGAGCCCTGCGGGCTCTTTTGATGCGTTGATCGCAGCCATTCAAGGAGGTGCCGATTCGGTCTATTTCGGAATAGAACAGTTGAATATGCGCGCCCGAGCGGCCAACAATTTCACCTTTGAAGATCTGGAGAAGATCGTGGAGATATGCGAACCGAAGGGCGTAAAGACCTATCTGACGCTCAACACCATCATCTATGATCATGATCTATCGTTGATGAAACGGATTGTGGATGGCGTGAAAAAAGCTGGCATTACGGCAATCATCGCTTCCGATCAAGCGGTGATCAATTATGCGCATAAGCAAGGCGTGGAGGTTCATATCAGTACACAGACCAACGTAACGAACCTTGAAACCGTGGAGTTCTTCTCCAATTTTGCGGATGTGATGGTTACCTCACGCGAGCTGAGTTTGAAGCAAGTAAAAGACATCACGAAAGGAATTGAACGCAACGATGTCCGTGGCCCATCGGGAGAGTTGGTCCGTATTGAGATTTTCGCGCATGGCGCCTTGTGTATGGCAGTTTCGGGCAAGTGCTACTTGAGCTTGCACACGAACAATTCTTCTGCAAATCGCGGTGCTTGTGTTCAGAATTGTAGAAGAACCTACACCGTTACCGATGAGGAAGGCAATCAGTTGGAGATTGACAATGAGTACATCATGTCGCCCAAAGACCTATGCACCATTGGCTTTTTGGATAAGGTGATCGATTCGGGAGTAACAGTGTTGAAGATCGAAGGTCGGGGCAGAGCACCAGAATACGTGAAAGAGGTGACCAAGTGTTATAAAGAGGCGGTCATGTCTATTCAAGATGGGACTTACACCAAAGAAAAGATCGAAGGTTGGAACGAACGCCTATCAACGGTTTACAACCGTGGATTCTGGGATGGATATTATCTCGGCAAAGAGTTGGGCGAATGGAGCGAAGGACACGGTTCGCAGGCAACTACCAAGAAAAAGTACATTGGTAAGGGCGTAAAGTACTTTCCGAAGATCAACGTGGCCGAGTTCCTGATGGAATCCCATTCTTTGAAAGTTGGAGACAAGATACTTGTTACTGGACCGACCACAGGTGTGGTGGAGAAGATCATCTCCGAAATGCGTGTTGATGACAAGCTCGTAGAGGTGGTAGAGAAGGGTGTAAGCTTTTCTATTCCAATAGATGAGATAATCCGGCCTTCAGATAAGCTTTACAAGGTAGAGGCCGTATGATCCGCATTACTCAACAGCGCGACAAATGCATTGGTTGCAATTACTGCGTGGAAGCCGCTTTGCACAGATGGCGTATGAGCAAGAAAGATGGTAAATGCACATTGATCGGTTCAAAGGACAAGCGTGGTTTCCATTCCGTGATCGTGGGCGATGATGAATACGAAGAGAACGTGGTTGCGGCCAGTGTATGCCCTGTCAAGATCATTAAAGTGGAAAAGTTGTAGTTCAGTGGGTTTGAGTAAAATCCCTGATCGCATGTTGGGATTTTGATTTTGTGCTTAGACTATTAATAATCACTATTTGGTATCATTGTTGCCAATCTCGACCTCATTAATTTTAAAATCACGATAACGATGAGAACAACCAGCATGTTTTTGATGACGGTATTGGCCGCATCCTTTACTTTTTCTACAAGTGCACAAAAGAAAGACGACCCTAAACACACCAACTATTACAAGGATGTGGAAGAACCGGTAGAGACCAAAGAAGTGGTCATTGAGTTCACCAACGGAGTATCGCGCTTTGATTTTCTGAAGTTCAAAGCCAAGTTCACCAACAACACCAACGATTTTCTGATAGTCGATCCAGCCAAATTCAAGATTAAGACGGATGGCGTAACGCATCAACCAAAAGAGAAGGCCTTTATCCTTGACCCGAATGACAGCAAAGCGAAAACCATTGATGTGAAAGAAGGGGAAAACTTCAAAGCAGAAGAGTTTGAGGTTTCGGTGGACGGTTTTGCCCTGATCCCTGTTGATGGAAAGCCAACCCAAATGTCGGAGTTCCAATTGCCTGCATCTACCAATAACATGAAAAGCGGCAATTTTGAGGTGAACTTGAAGCGGGTCAGTCAGGAAACAAAGGAAACTTGGGCTGTATTCTCCATAAAGTACACTGGCGATGGATACGGAATCGTGGACCCAAGCCGAATTTCCATTAAGACCGAAAGTGGAGAGCAGTTTGCCAATGAATTCCGTAAGTCAAAGACCATTCTGTTAGAAAAGGGAGAAACCAAATCGGTAGATGCAGTGTTCCACATTCCGGCCAAAGTTGTAGACATGCAGTTCGCCAAATTGTTCATTCAGTGGGGAGAATGTATGGTCGAGACCGAAGCAGTTGCTTTGGAGTTGGACGAAAGTGTAACATTCACCTTGGACGAAGCACTTACTGCTGAAAAGAATAAGTGATCTAACGTAATGCAATTTGAAAATCCCGCTGCTTGTTTGTGGTGGGATTTTTAGTTTTACAACACTACAGTCATAATCATGAAAAACCTGATTCTAAGCATCACATTCCTTCTGAGTGCCGTCATTGCTTACGCACAACCAGAAGATCATCCACATCACGAAAAGCATTATGCCGATGTGGCCGTTATTGAGACACCTGAAATAAAGGTTGAGATCATCCGCCCGCATTCACAGGTCAATTTCTCTCAATTCACCATCAAGGTGTATAATAAAACGGGGGATTACATTCTGATGAAGAAACATGCCATCACTTTTCAGAGTGATGAAATGGGATACGGAAAGAAGCATCCTGCCGAAGACATTGATTTCGTGGAACCTAATGGCGATATAACCCGTCAGATCAAGGTAGATGGCGGTGTTGGCTGCAAGGTCGATCAGCTCAATATCTCCTTCGATGGCGTGTTCAGTCGCGCTCCGTTAAAAGGTAAACCAACCGAAGGTGGCGAGTTCAGAATGAAGCCCGATAAGAACAGTCTGATGATGGAACCCTTTGCTGTTACCTTGAAGAAATGGCGTTTCGACCCGAAAGAGCTTTCTGCAGATTTCATGATCCGATATAGAGGAGAGAGCGTTGGTATCGTGTATGAAGGTGAAGTAAAGATCCGAAAAGAAGACGGCAGCATTCTGGAGAACAAAGAAAACAGGCCAAAGCCCTTGATCATTCCGCCAATGGCCACCAAAACCGTTACGGTGGTCCGACCTTTTGAGCAAGGAGCCGTTGGTAAAGGCGATTCTGTCTTCATTGTGTGGGATACCGCATTGGAAGAATCTGCCAGCACTCCGTTCGAAGTGCCTGGTTTTACGCTCAGTTATGACGAGGCTAAAACCAAGAAAGAGAACAAGTAATGGCTCGTTAGGGTTACTTTCCTGAATGAGCGAACTGCAACTCATAGAATGCCCGAGAGATGCCATGCAAGGCATCCACGAATTCATTAGCACGGATAAAAAAGTAGCGTACATCAACGCGCTTCTCAACTGCGGTTTCCACACGTTGGATTGCGGCAGTTTCGTGTCTCCGAAGGCCATTCCCCAAATGTCAGATACATCCGAAGTGTTGGATAGGCTAGAGGAAGGTCACGCAACCAAGCTTTCGGTGATCGTAGCCAACAAACGTGGTGCGCTGGATGCAGCCAACCATCCTCGAGTGGATATTCTTGGTTTCCCTTTTTCCGTTTCGGATGAATTTCAGAAGCGTAACACGAACGCTTCCAGAGAAGAAGCTTTGGATCGGGTGAAGGAAGTGCAAGACCTTTGCGTTAAGCACGATAAGGAGTTGCTCATCTATTTGAGTATGGCCTTTGGAAATCCATACGAAGAGAAATGGCATCCAGAAATTGTGGCCGAATGGACGGCCAAGCTGGCTGCGCTGGACATTCAGTTGTTCATGCCATCTGATACCATCGGTTCGTCCGACAAAGATTCAATCTCAGCGGTCTATGGTCTTCTGAATAAGGAATTCCCCAAACTTGACATTGGTGCGCATTTGCACACAACGCCAGATACGTGGAAAGAAAAACTGGATGCTGCTTGGGATAACGGTTGCCAGAGGTTTGATTCTGCGTTGAAAGGATTGGGAGGTTGCCCCATGGCCAAAGACGATCTTACCGGAAATATGCCCACCGAACGGGTTTTGCAGTTCTTGGAGGAGAAAGAGATCGTTTCTGGCATAGATACCCATGCTTGGGCCAGCGCCATGATGCTATCTTCCAAAGTTTTTCCTGGTTAGCCTGAACCATGCTACGTGGATTGATTTTTGCAGCTTCGCAGCAAATCCGAAACGAATTCACCGAAGCCAATTCAATGAAGTCATCATGGTTTGTCCTTGGGCTAATGCTATTTTTCTCCATTAATGGCCTGGCACAGATTGTAACTATCAAAGACCAAGATTCTGGCGAGCCGATACCGATGGCCACGCTGATGACGGGCAACGGTAAGACCTTTGCCGCCACAGACGATAAAGGACAGGCCGATATTTCGGCTTTTAAGGAAGCTGAGAAAATCGAGATCCGTTCGTTAGGCTACCAGACCCTACTTAAAAGCTATGCCGAATTGCAAGCCAGTTCCTTTGAACTGCAATTGGCAAGCACCAACATCAGCCTCGATGCCGTGGTGGTTTCGGCCACCCGTTGGAATCAGGAATCGCGCGACATTCCCTCTAAGATCACAACCATTTCGCCACGCGAAGCCGCCTTGCAGAACCCGCAAACAGCGGCCGACCTGCTCACCGTTTCGGGGAAAGTGTTCATGCAGAAGAGTCAGCAGGGTGGTGGAAGCCCCATGATTCGTGGTTTTGCCACCAACCGTTTGCTTTACACGGTTGACGGGGTTCGGATGAACACGGCCATTTTCCGTGGTGGGAATATCCAGAATGTCATTTCCCTCGACCCTTTTGCCATCGAGAGCACGGAGGTCTTCTTCGGGGCGGGTTCGGTCATTTACGGAAGTGATGCCATTGGAGGTGTGATGAGTTTCCGAACGCT
>JBJOHR010000161.1:0-7412 GCA_046047575.1 Bacteroidota bacterium
GAGCAGCGCGTATTGAGTATGGTGAAGCAAATG
Organism: Bacteroidota bacterium; assembly: GCA_046047575.1. GTDB lineage: Bacteria > Bacteroidota > Bacteroidia > UBA10329 > UBA10329 > UBA10329. Next base: position 34 of record JBJOHR010000161.1, read on the forward strand.
GACGAAGAAGGCTTCGGGAATTGCAGCAACACAGGTGCTTGCGAAGTGGAATGTCCGAAAGGAATCTCCCTAGAGAACATTGCCCGAATGAACAGAGAGTATCTTTCGGCTTCACTTACGAGCGAGGATTAAGTTTAGAGAAAGAGAAAATGAAAAGGCCGCATCCCAGCGGCCTTTTTTGTTGGTTAAAGCTGTATTTTTAGTGTTATGAAGCGACTGTTAGTTTTTCTGTATTCGGTTACAGCCTGGAGTCAGCTCACGGCTCAGACCGATTTCTGTGTTCCTGGGGCAACTTGGGTTTATTATCTGCCTGCGGATGGGGGGCGTTCTATCCCGAAACAGAGGAATTAACTACTATATCTGGTGATACGGTAATTGAGGGTCTAGAATCGAAGCGATTAACCACTGAGAGGAGAACAATTGACCACTATAATGATGGATTTCAGAGTTCATCTTCTGAGGAACGATTTGTTGCCACTCAAAATGATTCTATTCTGATTTATCAGAATGACCAATGGAATTTGGTATTCGATACTGGAGCAGAAGCGGGTGATTCACTAATCGTGTATTTGGACGAATATGATGACAGTGGCTGTGTAATGAATGACACCATCGTTATTACTGATGTCGGGGATACGGTTATTCATGGGCAACAGCTTTTGCGTTTTGAGTTCAACTTATTGGTCAATGATTGGTTCGGTGAAGGTGCTGCTGGTCAGTTCATCGAACGAATTGGGTTTATACAACTTAACCCTGTAGAGAACCCGTTCTTTTGCTATTCGCCCATAGCGGGCTATTGGCCACCCCAGTTTTATTGCTACTCCGATAATGAGATGACCATCTCCCCAAGTTCTGGCTGCGGACAGATTCTTTCAATTGATGACAAACGGTTATCAAATCAGAATATCGTGTGGTCAAATAATCAACTCCACATCCAAAACGCCCCCAATTCAATGCTAAGCATTTATGACATCTTGGGAAAGAAACTGCTCACTTCAACCGTCCATTCGGATAATGAGACAATCGACCTCAACCAATTACCCAACGGAATTCTGATGGTGGTTGTAGAATCCCAAGAATCCCGGTTCACAAAGAAGGTCATCAAACTCAGCCACTTGTAACTCGCAGCTTGCGACTGGAAGCTAGAAAACGATGTAATCCAGCGGATTCACAGGCCGTCCGTTGAACCAAAGTTCGAAGTGTAGGTGAGGGCCAGTTGTCAGTTCGCCCGAATTTCCGACAACGGCAATCACTTCGCCCGCTTTCACAGCCTCGCCAGACTTTCTGAGTAGCACGGAGCAATGCTTGTAAAACGATGTCAGGTTGCTCGAATGCTGAATGCCAATTACGTGCCCTGCATCATAGGTCCAGGTTGATAGGATAACGGTTCCATCCAACGTGGCTTTGATCGGTTCGTTTTCCTTGGCCACCACATCTACAGCGTAATGCTTTTCCTGAGTGTCGAATTCAGACGTAATATCTCCTTTGATAGGTGCAAAGAAGAACAGGTTCCGAATGTTGCTTTCCATTCTTGGCTCTACCCCCAACTGAAGGTTCTGGATATTGTAGCGTTCTTCTTCTTCTACCATTGCGCGCAGCATGCTATCCTGCCTGGAAGTGCTGAATTCAATGTTCTCGTAATCCTTTGTCGTGTCGGGCTCGGTCGTTTCCTGATCCGGAACCTGCCCAGCAATGATCATATTGATGTTCTGTAGATACAGGTCCTTCATGGCCAGTTCGCGTTCCAACGAATCTGTGCGAAGCGTATTCTCATATGCCTGCAACCTCAAGTTCGTGTCAGAATAACCGGGAATATATTCCCTGAGGGGCGTAAACGCGATAATGTAAGTGACCAGAACTACCAGAAAGATGGCTAATGAACCTCCGAAAACGATGACATTCATAGGCGTAAGCAACAAGCTTGCCCGTTCCTTGAACGTTTCTTCGTTCATGATAACGAGGCGGTATTTTACCCGAAGCCGGCTGCGTAGGTTTTCCTTCTTGTCGGTATTGATTGCCATGGAGTGCTCAAATATCGGAAATTGATGGTCGGTATTCTCTCTGGCAAGGAAGCATAGGCGGATATGAAAGATGTTACCTTTGACCGCCTGTTTGGAGCAACAGGCTTTTTGCTTAAAATGAAATATTTTTGCGCTCCGTCAGTTACACGCAGAGCGCATACTGTTTTGAATCGGATCAACCGTTATATCCCTATTGTTCTTTTAGCCGTAGCTGCGTCACTTATTAGCGGCTGCTCAACTAAGAAGAAGAACTTCCTAAGTAGGGGTTATCACAATGTCACTGCCAAGTACAATGTGTATTGGAACGGTAAGGAAGCAATGAAAGAAGGTGTGCAGAAGTTGGAAAAAGGCCACACCGACAATTATGAAGAGATCTTGGAGGTGTTCCCAGTTGGAACTTCCGAGTCGGCAAAGTCAGTCTATAGCGAAATGGACCGAGCCATTGAGAAGGGAGGGCTCACCATTGCGAAACACTCCATGCTTATCAAGGACAAGGAGTACGTAAGTACCATTGACGATGCCTACATGCTTATTGGGAAGGCACATTTCTATAAGCGCGATTACATGCAAGCGCTTGAAATGTTCACCTACGTTGTCAAGCAGTATAAGAACACGGATGCCCGATTTGATGGTTATCTGTGGCTGATTAGGACAAATACCGCATTGGCAAGATATAAGGATGGCGAGAAGATCATCACCTTGTTGGAGGAAGAGAAGAAGTTTCCCAAGAAGAAGAAAGCAGAACTGGCGGCCGTGAAAGCCGATTACTTCATCAAGAAAGGGGATTTTGGTAAGGCCAAAGACCAATTGAAGGCTGCAATAACAGCCACAAAGAAGAGATCTGAGAAAACCCGTTACACCTATATTCTTGCCCAGCTTTACGAAGAACTGAACAATAAGGACAGCGCATATTATTTCTATGCAGAAGTGCTGAAGAAGAATTCGCCTTATGTCATGGAATTCAATGCACGGATTAACAGGGCTTTGATGGCCAGTGCTAAATCTGGGAATATCGAAGCCATTAAAAAGGAACTGGTCAAGATGTCAAAAGACGAGAAGAACATTGACTACTACGACAGGATATTTTATGCATTGGGAGATATTGCGTTGGATGAAGGCGAAGAGGACCTGGCATTGAGCTACCTGAAACAGTCTGTTGCTGCCACCACACAGAACATGACGCAGAAGGCCGTTTCCTACTACACCATTGCCGACCTGTATTTTGATAAGCCTGAATACGAATTGGCCTCGGCTTATTATGATAGTTCCATTGCGATTCTACCTCCGGTACATGACAATTTTCAGCGTGTTTCTGCTCGGCAGCAGAGTTTGGCAGAACTGGTTAAGAACATACGGATCATTGAAAAACAGGATAGCCTTTTACGTTTGGGAGAGATGTCTGATATAGAATTGGATGCTTTCATTGCTGACCTTGTTGAGGAGGTGCGATTAGCCGAGGAACAACGCAAATTTGAAGAGGCCAACACGCCTAGTGCGCAGCAGCAGTTGCAACAACTGAATCAGACACAAGGCAACGCCCTTAGCACAAGCGGTACCGGATGGTATTTCTACAACACCACTGCATTGAGCTTCGGTGCCAACAACTTCCGCCAAAAATGGGGCGATAGAAAACGGGAGGACAATTGGCGAAGGTCAAACAAACGTTCCAATGCCATAAGCAACCTCATTACAGAGGATGGCGACACCATGCAGGTTACTGCCGCACAACTGCTCGATCCAAGTTTCTACAAAAAGGGAATTCCTCGGACCAAGGCAGAGAAAGACAGTGCCAACATTAAGATCCAGAACGCTTATTACGACCTGGGTACCATCTATAAGGAACAACTTTCCGAGAATCAGCGCTCCATCAAAACCTTTGAAGAACTGCTGAAGCGTTATCCTCGTGGTATTTGGAATTTGGAAACCTACTATCAGTTGTACAGGCTGTATAAGGCAGAAGGAGACGAGCGCAATGCGCAGGTCTATGCCAACAAGATCCTGAAGGAATATTCTGATAGCGAATACGCCAAGATCTTACGCGACCCTAAATACTTAGAGAAATTAGAAGAGATACGCGGTCGACTGGGTCAGATGTATGATATGGCCTTCAGTAATTTTTCCAAAGGTGAATATGAACGGGTAATTGAAGCTGCAGACAGTGCCCTCTCCAAGTTTACGGAAGGAGAGATCCTTTCCAAGTTTGCATTGTTGCGCGCAATGGCCATAGGCGCCACTGAAAAGCTTGTTGTTTACCGTAAGGCGCTCGAAGATTACATAGCCAGATACACTGCAGCGCCAGAAAAGGAACGGGCCATAGAAATGCTGGAATATGTAAAAGGACTGATGGGAGAAACAGTGCCGGATGAGCCTGTTTCTGAAAGTACCGGTAAAGGAAAAGATGAAGTTCAGGTGCCTACTGATGAATACGTATATGATGAAGCAGCAAAGCACTATTACGTACTCATAGGAGCAGGCATGCCCGATGTGAACCAGATGAAATCGCGACTTTCCGATTTCAACAGCACGGCTTTTTCGTTAGAGAATCTCACCATCAAGAACCTACAGTTCACCTCAGATGAAGAACTGATCTTTGTTCAGGGTTTTGTCGACACGAAGAAGGCAATGGACTATTACAGTTCCGTTTTAACTGACACTACGGTTTTTGCAGGTATCGATATGCAGAAAACCTCCCAATTCATTATTTCTCAGGAGAATTTCACCAAATTCTACCAGAAGAAGGAGATTCCTCCATACGTGCAGTTCTTCATCAAGAATTACAAGAAAGAGGAGTGACCCTGTAGAAACGATCAGGTTTCATTGATTCGTAGATAGGTTCCATCGTTTCTCGCAGCCATTGTTTGCCTACTTTAGAGGGTCGTGAACCGCTTCATTTTTATAATCGGCCTCCTCCTATCGGTGCTTCTCGTCCCGACCTGTTTACATGCACAGGACAGGATAGTGACATCAGCAGGGGATACCATTGCGTGCAAGATCGAGACAATAGAAGGAAGTTTCCTGATCTTCACTCAAAATGGGAACGAGACAGACAGAAAGAAGATAGCTTTCGATCGAGTAAAGAGCTACGAGAAGGACGTGCAACCCAGCAACAGGTTATTTCTTGAGCCTGTGGAATCATATCAATTTGTCAATCCCCCAATAAAAAAGAAGAACCTGAGTAAAGGTTTTATGCTTGGATTTGGTCTGGGCTATTCGTATCGACTTGCAAAGGTCAGTCAGAATTTGCCTGTGGAGTTGCAGGAGTATATTCAAAAGTTGAAATCAGGAATAACCGTTAAGGTGGATGCCGCTTATTTCTTCGGTCGATTCTTCGGAATCGGAGCCAAATACTATTTGACACATTCACAGAATAGATTAGAGAATGTTCTTTTTGAGCTGAACGGAGGAGGGTATCAAGTGGGAGAGGTGTCTGACAATATCAACATTCATTCTTTTCAGTTTGTGGTCACATCCCGTGTGCTGAATAAGACTGGGAAATTCCATTTTCTTCCAGCGTTGAGTGCAGGTTACACAGCATATCAGAATAATGCCGTGGTGTTATATCCTGTAAAACTTTCAAGCGGAACCTTCAGCATGGGGGTTCATCTCTCCACAGATTTTGCCCTTACCGATAATCTATTCGCCATGTTGGGTGTTGATTATACGACAGGAATTCTGAGCTATTACGATGCAGAATATGGCACCAATAGAGATCGCATTACTTTAAATGGAGACAACCAAGACAACTTGACCAGAGTTGAGCTGTGGGGCGGGGTGCGCTATTATTTCAAAAGCATTAGCCGACCCAAGAAGCAATATTATGATTGATTCGAGCCGAATTCTTTGCGCCATTGCATGAGAATAATGCCAGGATCATTGCTGTAAGCTTGGAAAGAGTTATTCTTGAAAGTATGCCGGATTTACCATTGAAAAGCATCTATAATTCCTCAGTCAAAGGAACACTGACCGCTATTATGCAAGCTGAAACAGGGTATCTTTGGCTAAATTGAATAAGTTCAGCAAATCACAGGGACCGATTCTTAAACAACCTCTTTGGGAGAGGGCGTTGTTTAAGTATTTGGTAATTGTTGGTCTAGTTCTGGTGCAATACGGTCAGACCACCACATACGATTATGCGTTAGACGATTCGATCTTCATCACTAATAACACACGCGTGCAGAAAGGCTGGGATGACATTCCAAGCTTGTTCAAAGCACAATGGTCAGGAAGGTCTGAAGACAGGACCGGATTTCGACCGATCACCTTACTAAGCTTTGCTACAGACGTGCAATTTTTCGGTCTCGACCCGCATGTGTCTCACACGATCAACGTACTGATCTATGCAATTGCCTGTATTTTACTGATGCAGGTTCTTAGTAAACTCTTCCCGCAAAAAGAATGGCTAATATTCCTTCTAACCTTATTGTATGCGGTTCATCCGCTTCATGTGGAAGTTGTCGCCAATATTAAAAGTAGAGACGAGCTTTTAGCAATGGTCTTCGGAGTTTTGTTCATTGGGGCACATCTTACTTACTTCGAAACTGGTAAGATCAAGTATCTCTTACTTGCTCCAATGCTTTATTTGCTTTCCTGCACCAGCAAAGAGAGCGGTATAACCTTTTTGGGTGTTTCATTGGCCATCGCATTGTTTTCAGCTGAATTCGGCTGGAGAAGGAGACTGAGCTCCATGGTTTCGTCAGTAAGTGTATTTGCACTCATTCTACCTGCAAAATTCTTGCTGGAGGCAAAGAATGTGATAGTGGATAAAAGTGCTGAGATGAAAGAGATGGGGGTCTACAGTTTCGATGGATTCTTGGGCAACCCTTTGGTAGATATTGAAAGCAAGGCTATGATTTTCGGTAATGGCATGGCCGTTTTGTGGCAGTCGATCAAGGTGTTTGTGTTTCCACACCCGTTGGTTCATGACTATAGTTTCAATCATTTTCCGTTGACCATATTCTTCTGGACCCATGCTTCATTCTGGATCGGCACAGCACTGTTCTTTCTGCTCATCGGAATCAGCATCTATGGCCTCAAAAGGAAAACCATGATCACGGTAGGGGCTGTGTGGTTCCTGGTAACGGTTAGCATTTACTTGAGCGTAGTTGTGCCCTCTACCGACATTTTTGCCGAACGTTTTTTGTTCGTCCCATCTATCGGGTTGCTGCTAATCGTCATGGGATGTGTTGACCTCATTCCAAATGTTAGCAAGCGCCAGATTAATTTGACAGTTCTGGCGATCGGCCTACCATTGATGGTTCAATCTTACTCGAGAGTGCCAGCATGGAAGGACACCAAGACATTGGTTCAAACGGATATAGATAAGCTTCCCAACTGTGTTCGGGCCAATTACAATTATGC
>JBJOHR010000162.1:0-8109 GCA_046047575.1 Bacteroidota bacterium
ATACGCAGTTTGATGGAAACCGCTTCTTCGGTTTCGCGCTTAATGTCAACAACTTCTAAGGGATGGAAATGAGCCATGTGCGATATTTGATGGCGAAAATAAGGCCTTTCCACCCCAATATTCCCATGACCGAAATCATATCTGCCATCTTCAGACCCTTGTCAGTGCTGCTTTTGGTGCTGATCAATGTATCGGTTGCTACAGCTCAATTGGAGATGGAAGAGCGTCCCATCAACACCAAAACGGAGATACGCTACTATGGTTCGGCCTGTATGACCATACAACGTAGTCAGACTGTTCTGCTTACCGATCCTTATATCGGAAATCCTTCGGGCGTGCAGGTAATGTTGGGAAGAATAAGGACCAACAGCGAGTATGTGGACAAGTACATCAATCCGGCCGCTTTCAGAATGGTGAAGATGGTGATCGCATCGCATGGGCATTTCAACCATTTAATGGACCTCCCTTACCTTTCCAAGTACCTGCCCGATACCACGCTCATAGTTTGTAACCGAACTTCCAAACATATTCTTGGATTCTATGGTCTTCCGCAACAGGCCATGATGGCCAATGATCTGATGGGCGATAGTAACCAGGAAGGGTTCTGGTTTTACAATGAAGACAGAAGCATCCGTACCATGGCCTTTAAGAGCGGTCACCCCGACAAGGTTGCGGGCATCGTGTCATCGAACAGACGCTATACCAGTAATGTGGTGTCAGAACCCGAAATGATGTCTGACTGGCAGGAAGGACAGACACTTTCCTTTCTGGTTGACTTTTTGGAAGCTGACACCATTGGTTATCGAATGTTCTTCATGGCCGCTATGTCAGAAGGTGAGTTGGGGCTTTTTCCCAAGTACCTGTTGAAAGAACGGGCCATAGATGACCTCTTCATTGCCTGCACAGATGAAATTGAGTACGCAAAGTATCCTGGACCCGTAGTGGAACTTACTAGGCCAAAGCGCATTTTTCTCATCCATTGGGAAAAATTCATGCGTTCTAAAGAATCCGATTTCAAACCGATAAACGAGAAGGGTTTGCAGCAAATGGAGGCGGAACTTCGAAAAAATACGGCCAAGGGAACTGAGATCATCATTCCCAGACCGCTCAACTATTATTGATCGGATCGGTTAGGTAGTAGGCCATTTACACTGACCGATGTCAATCTTCGTCAGCGATTATTGCCTTAATTTGTTCACCAAATCATCAAGCATGTCAGAGGAAAAGGATTTACAGGCCATCTTCGATAATAAGATCGAGAACGAAATAAAGATCGAGCCTAAGGATTGGATGCCAGATGCCTATCGCAAAAATGTTTTGCGGCAAATGGCGCAGCATGCGCACTCAGAAGTAGTGGGAATGCTTCCTGAAGGAAATTGGATCACCCGCGCTCCTAGTCTGCGTAGAAAAGTGGCTTTATTGGCCAAAATTCAGGATGAGGCCGGACATGGACTCTACCTCTACAGCGCGGCAGAAACCTTGGGCAAAGACAGAGATACTTTGGTGCGTGAATTGCTCGAAGGCAAGGCAAAATACAGCAGTATTTTCAACTATCCTGCATTGACCTGGGCCGATATTGGCGCCATAGGTTGGTTAGTGGATGGAGCGGCCATTGTGAACCAGATCATGCTACAGAAAACAAGCTACGGACCTTATTCAAGAGGCATGATCCGTATCTGCAAGGAAGAGAGTTTCCACCAACGCCAAGGATATGAGATACTGTTAACGCTGTGCCGTGGAACAGAAGAGCAAATGGCCATGGCACAAGATGCCTTGAACCGCTTTTGGTGGCCAAGTCTCATGATGTTCGGTCCTTCTGATAAGGATTCAGACCACTCGGCTCAAAGCTTGGCATGGAAGATCAAACGGATGGGCAATGACGAACTACGTCAGAAGTTCATTGACCAGACCGTTCCGCAAGCCAATTTCCTTGGGTTGACCATACCAGACTCCAAACTGAAATGGAATGAAGAGAAGAGATCATACGACTGGGGCGAGATTGATTGGGAGGAGTTTTACAATGTGATCAAAGGCAACGGGCCTTGCAATAAGGAGAGACTGGCGGCCCGTCAGGCAGCTTATGATAATGGTGCTTGGGTCAGAGAAGCAGCCACGGCCTATGCTAAAAAACGAGCACAAAAACGAGAAAAGGACGCAGCATAAATGAGATGTCGGATTTGAGAGGTCAGATGATAGATTAGGTTGTCTGAATTCTGAAGTCTGATAACTGAAATCTTAGACGATGGAAAGAAAAGAATGGCCTCTTTGGGAGGTTTTTGTAAGAAGCAAGGCCGGATTGAGCCACAAGCACGCAGGTAGCCTGCATGCTCCAGATGCCGAAATGGCAATCAGCAATGCACGCGATGTGTACACACGCAGAAACGAAGGCGTTAGCATTTGGGTGGTGGAAAGCAAGCACATTCATTCCACACTGGAAACGGATGTAGAGTCCATGTTCGACCCCAATGCCGATAAGATCTATCGCCACCCGACATTCTACGACATTCCGGACGAAGTAGGCCACATGTGATATGGAACAGAAACAAGCCCTATTCAATTACCTGCTCCGTTTGGGAGACAATGCAGCCATCCTTGGTCATAGGTTGAGCGAATGGTGTGGCCATGGACCTGAATTGGAGGAAGACATTGCCATTATCAATACTTCGTTGGATCTTTTAGGCCACGCACGGTCTATCTATTCCTATGCCGGACAAGTAGAGGGGAAAGGGAAAGATGAAGACGATATCGCCTATCTGCGCATTGAAAAGGAGTATAGAAATGCGCTGATCTGCGAATTGCCCAATGGACACTATGGAGATACCATTGCCCGTCAGTTCCTTGTAGACCAGTTCAACTACTTGGTGTTCTCAGAATTGGTGAATTCAAAAGACGAGAACCTTGCAGCAATAGCAGCCAAAGCCATTAAAGAGATACGGTATCATTTGAGAAGAAGCACCGAATGGACCTTGCGTTTAGGAGATGGAACTGAAGAAAGTCGCAATCGGATTCAGGCATCATTCAATGGTCTTTGGGCCTATACGGGCGACCTATTCATTCAGGATGAAAGTGACAGACAGATGATCCAAGTAGGAATTGGACCTGATCTAGAGAAGATATATCCGATCTGGAAAGAGAAAGTGAGCGAGGTTTTGACTGAAGCAACCCTTCAAATGCCTGAAGACGGTTGGATGCACAGCGGAAGCAAGCACGGTCGACATACGGAACATATGGGTCACATTCTTTCTGAATTACAGTATATGCAGCGTACTTATCCGGGCTGCGAGTGGTGACAAATGCGCTGGCATTTGTCATTCCGACCGAAGCAGAGGAATCTGATTCAAAGCCAGTGAAACCAATGGATTTCACGACTAGACAGGCTTGGCTCGAAATGACGGAAATGAAATGACTGAAAAAGATCTCTGGAACATACTTGATGAAGTAATGGACCCTGAGATTCCTGTTCTCAGTTTGGTCGATCTTGGAGTTATTCGCGAAGCCAAATTCGTCAACGGAAATCCGGAGATTACCATCACACCTACGTATTCAGGCTGCCCAGCCATGAAGGTGATGGAAGAGGAAATTGAGGCTGTGCTGCAAGGTTCTGGTTACGATGAATACGAGATCAAAACCGTGCTTTCTCCCGCTTGGACAACCGATTGGATCACCGAGAAAGGACGAAAGGCATTGCAGGAATACGGCATTGCACCGCCCGAACAGGCCACGTCAGATAAAAATGCCATTCTCGGTCATCCGAAAGAAGTGACCTGCCCGCATTGCAAAAGCCGTAAAACAAAAATGTTGAGCCAATTTGGCTCAACACCTTGTAAAGCATTGTATCAATGCAACGACTGCCTGGAGCCGTTCGATTATTTTAAGTGTATCTGAGGCTTATTTGCCCAACCACACTTTTACAAAACTACCTTCTTCCTGAATAAAAACAGCCTTGCTCAGATCGTAAGAGTGAGTAACCTTTCCACGAGTGAAGGTAACGGTATGATCGCCTTCTATCTGCATAGTGCTTATCCAGTTTCCGGCATACTTGTACTCCCAGCCCGGCATGTTTATCACGATCTCATTGTAGGTTTCAAGAATCCGCTTCAGGTCGTCCTTTCCGTACATGGCCGTTTGTGCCGATACATCAAACGGATTTGACAGGGCAACTACTAATCCTAATGCAAATAGATACTTCATCATTTTAATGGTTTTTAAATGTTGCTGCAAGGTACAACATCCACTTTCGTCCGCTGTGACCATGGTCATATTTTTGGTTGATGATGGCCATCGTTTGAAGGATTGAAGTGGCTTTCTACCTTAGTCGCTTCAAAACAAGTAGAATGACATTCGAAGACCTGATATTCCGTGTAGAAGATGGAGTGGCCGTGATCACGCTCAATCGGCCAGATAAGCTCAATAGTTTCAATAACTCCATGGGTTGGAATCTACAGACAGCACTCGATCATTGCATGGATGAGGCGGAGATTCGCTGCGTGCTCATAACGGGTGCTGGTCGTGGCTTTTGTGCCGGGCAAGACTTGGAAGAAGCCATTTCTGGAATTGCTGAGATAGAAGAACATGTGGAGACGAAATACAATCCCTTGGTGCGAAAAATAAGGGCGATAAAAAAACCCGTCATAGCGGCAGTGAATGGCGTAGCGGCCGGTGCGGGCGCCAATCTGGCCTATTGCTGCGACATCATTGTGGCCGCTGAAAGTGCCAAATTCATCCAGTCGTTTATCAATATCGGATTGATTCCTGACACGGGCGGAACGTATTTCCTACCTCGGATGGTTGGGATGCACAAGGCAACGGCCATGATGATGTTGGGTGATAAGATGACGGCCCAGGAAAGCAAAGAACTCGGAATCGTCTATCAGGTTCTTCCGGATGCGGAATTGATGGATGGTGCGATGGAACTTGCCAATCGTATGGCCAAGATGCCTACCAAAGGATTGGGACTCATCAAAAAGGCGATAAATATGAGTCTGGTACACGACCTCGATCAGCAGTTGGAAGTGGAGAAAGACCTGCAAGGAAGAGCGGGAAGAACACATGATAATGCCGAAGGAATCAACGCGTTCCTTGAGAAACGTAAACCAGTTTTCACAGGAGATTAGTTGATTAAGTTGATAGAGTTTATGTAGTTGCATAATAGAGAAGTTATTTATGGGCGGATTTAGAGATCTTTTGGTTTGGCAGAAAGGCCGCATATACCGAAATCAATGCGCAGCGTTGGCTCGTAGTAAGTTCCCAGTTGAAGAAAAATTCAGATTAACAGATCAACTCATTCGCGCCTCTAGGGCGGTTACCGCAATGATAGCTGAAGGGCATGGGCGTTTTCACCACAAGGAAAATATTCAAAGCTGCCGAATGGCTAGGGGCGAGGTTACGGAAACAGTTGACCACCTGACCGTTGCTTTGGACGAGAAGTATATCGATGAAGCTGAATTCAAGAGAATGGATGAATTGGCAGAAGAACTTGTGCGCTTACTCAACGGATACATACGACACTTACAATCTCAACTTGACAAGAAATGAATGTGCAAATAACGATGCGTGTTAACCCTGTAAACTTTATAAACGTTGTCAACTGATCAACTGATAGTCGGAGTAGTAGGAGCAGGTTCCATGGGAGCTGGAATTGCGCAGGTTGCAGCGCAAGCGGGGCATAAAGTGTATTTGAATGACAGTTATCCTGATGCGCTTGAACGAGCCGCTAAGGGCCACCAGAAAATATTCAGCCGCTTGGTAGAGAAAGGCCAAATGACCTTTGATGAGGCGAATGCCTGTGCCAAACGCATTACTTACACACGAAGCATCGATGACCTGAAACGTTGCGGATTGGTCATTGAGGCCATCATCGAAGACCTCGAGATCAAGCAAGGACTGTTTCAGGAATTGGAAATGATCTGCGGGGATGAGGCGATTTTGGCGTCAAACACATCTACACTTCCCATTGTGGCCATTGGTGGAAAGCTGAAAGACCCAAGCCGCGTTATCGGAATTCATTTCTTCAATCCAGCGCCTTTAATGGCTTTGGTGGAGGTAATTCCAAGTATGCTAACGCGCCATGGTTTGGCCGATGAGATGAAAGACCTGATGAAAGCGTGGGGTAAAGTTCCTGTCATTGCCAAAGACACACCAGGATTTATCGTGAACCGCGTGGCGCGTCCGTTTTACGGAGAATCAATAAGAATTTTGGAAGAAGGGATTGCCGATGAAGCCACCATCGATTGGGCTTTGAAAGAGATCGGAGGTTTCCGAATGGGACCGTTTGAACTGATGGATCTGATCGGTAACGACATCAATTTTGCCGTTACATCCACGGCTTTCCAATCGTTTTTCTATGACCCGCGCTATCGTCCATCCGTAATCCAGCAACGGTTGGTAGAAGGAGGCCTGCTCGGAAGAAAATCTGGTCGCGGTTACTACGATTACTCAGAGGGGGCCGAAAAACCCGAACCGAATACTAGCCGTGCGTTGGGCGAAATGATCGTGAACCGTGTGCTTTGCCTGCTCATCAATTCAGCCATCGATGCATATCATTTGAAGATTGCGTCCAAGGAAGACCTCGATCTGGCCATGACCAAAGGCGTCAACTACCCGAAAGGTCTTTTGGCTTGGGGTGATGAGCGCGGCTTGGAAAACGTCCTGCATCGGATCGATCATCTCTATGAAGATTACCGCGAAGAACGTTATCGGGCCTGTGTACTTCTTCGCAGAATGGTGAAGGAAGGCAAGAAATTCTACAACTGATGTCGGATAAGCCACTTCCAACGCGGGTTGTCGACCGCATGTACAACAACGATCCGTTCAGCCAATGGCTGGGAATTGAACGTGTGGAAGATGGCGCTGGAATGTCCGTTCTTCGAATGACCGTCCGAAAGGAAATGCTCAATGGATTTGACATCGCACATGGTGGTATCACTTACAGTTTGGCAGATAGCGCGTTGGCGTTTGCATCCAACGGTCATGGAATACAGAGCGTCAGCATCGAAACATCCATTTCGCACACAAAACCAGTGAAAGAAGGCGATGTGCTAACAGCCGTTGCAGTTGAAAAAAATCTCTCCCAAAAGGTTGGGATTTATGACATTGAAGTGAAGAATCAGAAAAATGAGACCGTTGCGCTGTTCAAAGGCACGGTTTACAGAACAGGAAAACCTTGGGAAGTATGAAAGATGCATTTATTGTAAATGCCATAAGAACACCGATAGGGAGTTTTGGTGGATCACTGTCGCCCGTACGGGCAGATGATCTGGCGGCCATTCCCATCCGTGAATTGATGAAACGGAACCCGAATGTGGATCCAGCGGCCATTGAAGACCTCATTTTCGGCTGTGCCAATCAGGCAGGGGAAGACAACAGGAACGTGGCCAGAATGGCCTTGCTGTTGGCAGGACTTCCATGGTCGGTTGGAGGTGAAACTGTGAACCGATTGTGCTCATCTGGAATGGCGTCCACCATCAATGCGGCCCGCGCCATTCAGACCGGAAATGGCGACCTCTATATTTCGGGTGGAGTGGAGCACATGACGCGCGGTCCGTGGGTCATTTCAAAGGCCAGTCAGCCGTTTGGAAGGGATTCAGAGATGTTCGATACGAGCTTCGGATGGCGGTTCATCAATCCGAGAATGGAACAACTCTACGGAACAGACGCCATGGGTCAAACAGCCGAAAATCTGGTGGGGATGTACGGCATCGAACGGGAAGCGCAGGACCTTTTCGCCTTCAATTCGCAGATGAAAGCTGCTAAGGCTCAGCAAAATGGAAGGTTGGCTGAGGAAATCGTTGCCGTGGAAATTCCGCAGCGTAAAGGTGATTCCGTCATTTTCGATAAAGACGAATTCATTAAGGCAAACTCATCCTTGGAAGTGCTCGGTAAACTTCGCCCAGCTTTTAAAAAGGATGGTTCAGTGACAGCCGGAAACAGCTCTGGATTGAACGATGGCGCAGCAGCCATTCTTGTTGCATCCGACCAAGCATTGAAAGACCATGATCTCAAACCGATGGCGCGTATCGTTTCTGCCGCAGTTGCTGGTGTGGAGCCGCGCATCATGGGAATCGGACCCGTTTATGCTTCGCAAAAGGCGTTGAAACGTGCTGGTCTGAC
>JBJOHR010000163.1:0-6926 GCA_046047575.1 Bacteroidota bacterium
ACCGGGTGTGTTCTGGACCGAAACACCACCCCACACGACCTTGACACCGGAGGTAAGACGCCACTTGAGCTTCTTCATGAAAGGGATCTTATTGAAGAAGAATCCATTGAAATGGTGGTAGTAATCGAGTGAAACGTATTTGTCTGATACGAACTCGAACCAGTTCATCATGTTGAAGGTGTTGGGGTCGTGAAAGAAGGTCTGATTACCGCGATGAATAAAAAGGAGCGGGAAGGGAATACGTCCGATCATCCAGCCGCCTTCCCACTGCGTATCGGCAAATCCGATAGGGCTCATGTAAAAGCGCTTGAACAAACGAACACCGATCTTGTGGTATTCGTACTTCGCATCTAGAAATCCGGGAATGGAATAGGAATAGCTTACATCTAAAATGGGATACTTGTTGAGCATGGGTACGCGGCTTGAGCGCCCTTCGTAGTATCTGAGGTTGGGAGAGTACCGGAGCGACACGCCTACCTCGTTGGTCACCACTCGCTGAGGGTCTGGCACGTTCGGGTCGATGGGATCGAAGGTGAGCGCCCCGGCAACCTCGCGTCTACGGTGCTCGAGATCCAGTCGTACCCCTAGCCCGAAAGGCCATTCTTTCTGATAGTTGAGTCTGTAGGAATCGTAGTAGATCATGAGGTTGGCAACGCCTCTTCTGAAGGAAAGGAAAATGTTGTCATCGCTGGCCAAGAGCAAGGCCTGACCCGGCATCTGAATGTCGCGCTGGAACTCTGCCGTGATCTGATGATACGGTCGCTGCTTGAAGAAATACGAGACTCCCCCACCTCCTTTCCATCGTTTGTCCATCCGATCATCCAAGCCGTAGGCCAAATAGGTGGTCAGCTGCCATTTCTCGCTGAATTTCTTGTTGGTGCGCACACTGAATCGGAATCTCCAATGTTCCACGGAGTTCAAACTCACCAGATTATAAAGCGGACCAATGTCGACCGGACCTAATTCGTAGTAACCTGAAATGACAAGAAAAAGAATGTTCATTGCACGCTTAAAGGCTGGCAATTCCTTCATTTCCTTGGTCATGTCGTACACGCCCTGCTCGTTCTTGTTCAGATTCTCATGCCTTTCCTGCTGCCAAAAAGAATCATCCTGCTCTTTGGCATTTTCCAGCACGATGAATGATCCGGGCTTGGCCCACACCGAATCGGGCGCGGGCTGGTTGACCACTATGTCTTTGTAGGTGACCGTTTTCTTACCATACATGCCCATGTTGTTGGTAAGAAGGTTGTAATCTATGGTCATCTGGTCCTTTACCAAATGCCAATTGAGTTCTTCTGAATGATCGAATTCCTGCTCGATCTCCAGCGCGCTGACGAAGTTGATGTTGGCACTTCGAGTAATGCTCATTTTCACCTTCTTGACCGCGTAAGTGGAATCGTTGGCTATCCAAAGGTCTCCGCGGAAAGCAAGGTCGGCCGGGTTTCGAGGTTGAAAGGCCAGCTGAATGCACCCTTTTCCGCTTACATCGACCGTATCGAGAATGAAATACTTGTAGGACACGGGTGCAATGTTTGAAATGGGGCTCTTGAACTGCTTTTCCATCAACATGATGGTATTGTCGTAGATGTCGATATCCTGATAGATCTTCTCCATGAAGTAGTCAATGCCTTCTTCATCCATAAAATCTTCAAAGCCTACCGTTTTCAGGCCATAGGTGATCTCCTTTTCGGCCTTAGGTTCTTTGCGCAGAAAGACCTTTGATTTTGTTTCGGTGAAGTAAAGTGGCAGATACGGTTTGCCGTTTACGGTCGATGTGTCGACATACTGCCACATGAAGGCGAATTTCTTGAAGGCCTTGCGCTCCATGAATTTCTCTGTGACATTGTTGATGTCGAGCTGCAGCTTTTCGTACTTATCGTATTGGTAATGTTCAAAGCCTTCTTTCCGGTTCTTATCTCGGTGATCCACCACGTTCTGGATCAACTCCACCGCGGGATTTTCCTTGTTCTTGTATCGGCCGCGCTGAGCTTTTACCGTAACCTCTTCCAGTTTGATCTGCTTTGGTTCTAAGGCAAAATCAACCGTGTTGCTTTCGCCCTGCTTCACTTCCTTCTCCATTACTTCATAGCCCATGAAGGAAGCCTG
This sequence comes from Bacteroidota bacterium, assembly GCA_046047575.1. Lineage (GTDB taxonomy): Bacteria > Bacteroidota > Bacteroidia > UBA10329 > UBA10329 > UBA10329. The sequence goes on from JBJOHR010000163.1 coordinate 2,107, forward strand.
GATCTTATCGGAACCCCACTTGGTGTCCATCTGATATTTTCCGTTGAAGTCGGTAGTGGTGCCAACGTTCTTACCAACGAAAGCCACATTGACGAAGGGAAGCGGTTCGCCCGTCTGCGCATCGGTTATTGTTCCCTTGACCTTGGTCTTCTCTTGCCCGTAAACGGTAGAGAACACCAGAGACAGCGCCAGTAACAGGTATTGGATCTTGCTCATCAGAACGGCTGCGCTTCTCTCATCACTGCTCAAATATCGGCATTTGCCTTTGCTTCGTTCCTGATAACCAGAGCAGATACCCAAATACTTACTTCGTAAAGGAACATCAAAGGGAAGAAGACCAATATCTGGCTTGAAACATCGGGAGGTGTTATTACCGCAGCCAGGATCAGAATACCCACAACCGCATGCCTGCGGTATTGCCGTAATGAAGCAGGTGTTACCATTCCGATCTTGGTGAGGAAATAGATGAGTATGGGCAATTCGAACACAACCCCGCTGGCCAGAACAAGTGTGGCAATGGTGCTGAAATAGCTGTTGAGATCTATTTGATTCCGAATGGTCTCGCTCACTTGGTACGTTCCCAGAAAATTGACCGATAACGGTGCAATGAAGTAGTAGCCGAACAAAACGCCCAGTATGAACAACAGGGAAACATAGAATACCATGCCTCTGGCGTATTTCCGTTCTGTGCTGTAAAGACCAGGTTTAATGAATCGCCACATTTCGAACACCACATACGGAAACGCCACCACAAAACCAGCAATGATGGAAACCACGATGTGGGTTGTGAACTGACCGGCCATGCTGATGTTGATGAGGTCGAATGGCATTTCTTCCATACACAGCAGGTCGAGGTATTTGCAAAGCATGCGATAGGTCCAGAAGTCGCCACGCTTCGGACCCAGCAGCAGTGTATCGAAAACAAAATCCTTAGCGATGAAAGCCACCACGGCAACTATGAATATGGCCGAAACGGCACGCACCAAATGCCAGCGTAACACTTCGAGATGTTCCAAAAAGGACATCTCGCCCTTCTCCATCACATCATCTTCTAAAACCTCATCGGCCATGAGCGCAAAGGTAATCGGGCGGTTCGGTTATTGGTTATTGGATATGGAGTTATTGTCTGTCCTGGTACCTGATGGCCCAACGGAAAGAACTACTTAAGTTCCTTGTTGGCCTCCATGTCGAACCACATGGCAAACAGCGTGAACTGGCTGAAACTCATGAACGAGAAAAGCGCTGCCAAGGCATTCACTTTCGGTATCAATCCGGTAATGAAGAACCAGTAAACCAGCATTCTGCCGGTGAGCAGCACAAACGCCAGAAAGAATATGAAACCTAGAAAATAGAAGAACACCAGCGGGTGGAAATTACGGATGACGTACTTTTCCTTCATTCGCCAGAAGAACAGCCGCGCTAGCAAGATCGGAATGGTAAAAATCACTTTACGAAGCTGAATGCCCGACTTCTCGCCTATGTTGTAAACGGGCTCAACAGGCACATCGCGCACTTTCAGATCGTAAACGTTCAGTTTCACAAGCAGGTCATTCGGCTGACCGTAGCGCTTGTACATCTTATCCCAATCAATAAGCTTCAGGGCCTTTGCATTGATGGCCGTGTATCCGGTCTGCGAATCGGCCACATGCCAATATCCGCTGGCGATCTTGGTGAGCAATGAGAGAACCGAATTGCCGAAATACCGCACCTTGGGAATCTTCTTGTAAGCCTCGCCCGTGAACAGGCGATTACCTTTCGAATAATCAACCTCGCCACTCACCACCGGGTCAAGCACCGCTGGAAGATCATCTGGATTCATCTGCCCATCTCCGGCCATTACCACCGCCACCTCAATTCCGTTGTCTCTGCTCCATTTGTAACCTGTGGCAATGGATCCACCAACGCCTTGGTTCTGCTCATGCTCCAGAAGAACGATCTTCGGGTATCTTTCCAAGAATTCGCGTACAACTGCTACAGTACGATCGGGGCTTTTATCATCAATTATTACCAGATGATCCACCAGATCGGGCATGGTTTCAATAACCTTTCCTATCTGAGTTTCCTCGTTGTAACACGGAACGACAACACTGATGGTCTTACCTTTATACATGTTGGTCAAAAATAACTAAGCAACCTACCTTGCGTATGCTCCTATCTTTGAAGCAGACTGAAACAGCACCTTGAAACGACTGTACAGCATTTTAGGTTTCCTTGCAGCAATACTGATCTTTCTGTCAGTATCGGTTTACGTCTTCAGGAATGTGAACCTGCAAAACCTGCTTTCGGATGTCGGGCCTTTGGAAGCCGCTGCGAATGTTGCGTTTGGAACGCTCTATTTCTTCTCGTTCGGAGTGCTGATGAAGATGATCTACAAGCATCATTACAAGCAGAATGTTTCTTGGCCAGACACCTTTCAACTGCCATTTATGATGCATTTGTGGACCTACATCCTACCAGTGAAAGGTGGTTTGGTGTTTCAAACGTTCTTTATGAAGGCAAAATACAAACTGGATCTTTCAAAGAGTTTTTCTGTGGGGGTATTGGTTTTCGTGGCAAGCCTGCTCATAACGTGTGTGGTAGGCGGAATTCTATCTGCCACGCTGACCAATGTTGGAACCATTCAGCTTTTACTGCTCTTTCTGTTCGGGACCTTGTTGCTTTTTCTTGTTGCGAGCAGATATGTTACGGAACCAGGCTTGCCAGAACCAGGCTTTGGAAACTCCGTTATCCGTTTCATACAGAATGTGCTTGTTCAGTTCAGAGATCAGCTGAAAGACATCCAGCTTGTTCAAAAACTCATTGCCATTACGCTGGTATCTACCTTGATCCATGCTGCCTGGTTCTACCATTGCGCGTTCATTCTTGGATTCCACCCAGATGTGGCCGGAATTACCCTGGCAACGGTTGTTCTAAGAATAGTGACGCTGGTGAGGATCTTGCCTGGAAATCTAGGAATACAAGAACTCATGATCGGTTCCGTTTTCATGGCCGCTGGACTTGGCCTTGAAGAAGGACTGACCACTTCCCTGCTGATCCGGTTTGTTTCGGCTGTCTTGGCGGCCACATTCGGAATTGCAGGACTTTACGTCAATTTCCGATATTTCGACACAGATTCCTTTTCTGGACTGTTTGTTAAATTGAAAAATTCGAGGAGTTGAAATGAACCGCACCAAGCTGATTCTTTTCGGAACGTTTTTCACCGTTTTACTTACCGCTGTTTACTGGAACCACTTCGACAACGGATTTTACTTTGATGACATTCACACCATTGTCAATAACGAGTACATCCGCAGTTTGGACAACATTCCCGAGTTCTTCACCAACATAGAAACCTTCGGGACCATGCCGAACAACCGCGGCTACCGACCAATGGTCACGCTTCTGAACGCCATTGATTATCGCTTGGGCGGAAATGAACTGAATCCGGTGGTTTTTCACATTTCCATCTTCTTGGCGTTCCTCCTACAAGGCGTGCTGCTTTTTGTTTTTCTGTTGCGGTTGATGCGCAAGGCAATGCCAGAAGCCCATTTGGAAATGGTAGCATTGCTCGCAACTGTTTTCTACATGTTTCATGCGGCTCAGGCGGAAACGGTCAACTATATCATTTCGCGTTCCGATCAATTCTCCACGCTATGTTTTATTGCCACGCTTGTGTTGTACCAGGCCTCATCGGCTAGGAAGTATTTCCTATACATCATCCCATTTCTCATTGGACTTTTCACCAAAGAGGTTACGTTCATGTTGGTACCGATACTCGGGCTATACCACCTGTTCTTTGAAGAGAACGCCACGTTGCAGGATTTCAGCACTAAGTTCGGATGGCAGAAATTCGGCCGAAGCGTTGTTGCGGCCCTGCCTGTTTTCATTGTCGGTTTTGGCATTACGGCATTCAACCTTGTATATATGACTGACCCAGCCAGATTGGCCGGAGGTCTTGCCTACCCGCGCCTAGACTATTTTACATCTCAGTTTCCCGTTGTAATACATTACGTGGCCAACTTCATTCTACCGATCGACCTCAGTGTCGATCCGGATCATAAGGTCACCTCCGAGATCTTTACCCCACAAAAAATATTCAGTCTGTTGGTCATTCTCGCCATGCATGCCATAGCCATCTATAGTGCCACTAAAAAGCAACTCACCCCCATTGCTTTCGGAATCCTGTGGTTTTTCATCACGTTGGTTCCAACGTCCACCATAAACCCTATGTATCAGGTTTCTAACGATCACCGAACTTTTTTACCCTATGTCGGTCTTTGCCTGGCCGTGGGATGGAGCGTGCATCTCATTTATTTACGCGCTGAAAGTAAGGCTGTGAAGCAGTCCTTCCTCGTTCTGATCTCTATGGTAATAGCGGGCCACGCCTACGGAACCTATCAGCGAAACGAAGTTTGGGGAAGCGATGACACACTATGGTTCGATGCGGTTTCGAAAGGTCCGAACAACGGACGCGCTCAAATGAACTATGGTCTGGTGTTGATGCGAGATGCCAAGTATGCCGAAGCAGAACCGTATTTCCGAAAGGCAGTGGAACTGCTGCCATACTGGCCGTATTCCAACATCAACTTGGCAATTCTTAGAGAAGCGCAGGGAGATTGGAATGAAGCAACGAAGTATTTCGAATTGGCGCTGCGCTATGGTGGGGCAGACAATCCGGAGCCCTATTATTTTTACGCGCGCTCATTGGTGAAACGAGGAGAACTTGATAGAGCTATGGAACTTCTATCTAAGGGTCACGAATTGAGCCCGAAGCACATCAGCATCAACCAGCTCCGAGATCAACTTAAGCACCAAGTTCTTACGCCAGAGGAAAAGCTATT
>JBJOHR010000164.1:0-10092 GCA_046047575.1 Bacteroidota bacterium
TATCACGAATGGATTCCTTTTCGGGAACCAAATGCTAGCGATAGCCTTCAGATTTATCGAACGCTTCAATGGGGTGATCTGGTAGATCTGTTTATGGCTGACACAAGAATTATTGGCCGTGATGAGCAGGATGCCAACGCCATTGATGACCCAGACCGCCACATTCTGGGTGAAGCGCAGTTAGGTTGGCTGACCAACGAAATGGCCAACAGCTCTGCGCAGTGGAAAGTGCTTGGTCAGCAAGTAATGATGGGTGCATTGGAAATCCCATTCATTGGAATTCCGCCAGCTAGCGAAGATTCTTGGAACGGCTACCGATGGGAACGTGAGAATTTCTATGATACTGTTCTGGTTCATAATATCGAGAACTTGGTTGTACTTACCGGAGACATTCACACGGCTTGGGCTATGAATCTGGAACAAGGAAATGATAAGGTGGGCGTTGAGTTCGTTTGCTCAAGCATCACTACCATGAATTCGCCTTTTTCCGTGCCGGCTGCGGTAATAACAGCAGCTAATCCACACATTAAGTACGCAGAACTAACGGGGCATGGCTACTACATCTTAGACATCAACCAAGAGCGTGTTCAGTGCGATTTCAACTATGTTGGAAACATTGAGGATCCGAATGATAACTCCAGCACGGAAGGTCCATATTGGTTCACAAACGATATGGCGCGTGAGTTGACCGAAGCCAACAGCGCCTCAGTCCCGCGTTCAGAAATGCCCATACTTCCTCCTCCAAATGCTTGCATGAGCCCAGAAGACACTTCAGGAACTGGAATTGCGGAACAACAGGTTGCTGCGGTAATCGGCACTTACCCGAACCCATTCTGGGAAGATTTTGTGATCAAAACCTATCTGTTCGATAATGAGGTTGTTACGGTGCAGGTGTTTGATGGAAAAGGAAGTTTGGTTATCGATCAACCAGCAGCAAGACTCAACCAAGGATTGCATTACATCCGTGTTAATGCCAATGAGCTGCCAGAGGGTGTTTACTACCTGAAACTGACGGTTGGAGAAAAGCTATTCAACAGAACGGTAATTCGCATGTAGCTGAATTTCAAGAAATAAGGTAACATCATTTGAAAAGGTGCGTTCTAATGGCTGAACGCATTTTTTTTGCGTTTCAACCTAGGACCAATGTCATTTTTAAAGAAGATATGGAATCATCAGGTCGTTCAACGAACGCTGTATTTCTTCCCTTTCAGATTGGTAGTCCTTCACCTCAAGAAAAACTACGTTCTTCTATTCTTCTGGGTGGCGCTGGCTGCGTTCTTCTCTGGATACATTGGACATGGATATGGGGTTCCTTATCTCTTTTGGGACCCCGAATACATGGGACGGGTAGATTTCTGGTCGTTTATGATCCTCGGCTTCTCCTTTGGAGGATTTCTTATGGCGTTCCATCTTTCCAGCTATATCCAGAATGCATATCGATTTCCATTTCTGGCCACGGTCAGTAAACCATTCTTCAAATATTCGCTCAACAACTCCATTATTCCGGGCATTTTTCTGGTGCTCTACATCTATAAGATTCTCGAATTCCAATACAAGAATGAGCTCTATCTTTTAGGTAGCGATCTTGAGTTGACCTCCATTCTGCTTTGGGATCTTGGCGGATTCCTAGCTGGTGTACTGCTCTTTATGATTCCTGGCCATGCTTACTTCCTAGCATTGAGCATCAACATTTTCAAAGTATTCGGCATTGACCCGAACGAGAGCAGGAAACCAAAAAAGGGCAAAAAGGCCATTCAAGTTTTGCTACAAAAGAACCTGAAATGGAGAACTGTAACTCCTCCTCGGGAGAATGATTACGAATGGAAAGTGGTAACCTACATGGTCAACTGGTTCAAGATAGGCCTTACCCGAGATTCTGACCACTACGACAGAGCAATGGTACAGCGGGTTTTTCAGCAGAACCATGCCATTGCAGCCGTGTTCGAAATAGTGGTCATCGTCACATTCATTATTCTTGGCGCTTACCGCGAAACGCCAGAACTCACCATACCTGCAGGTGCGGTCATCTTCCTGACCTGTACCATGCTACTGATGCTCACCAGCGCCATTCACTCGGCTTTACGCGGATGGTCGACCATTTTTCTGATCGTGATGGTTGTGGTGATCCATTTGCTTGTACAGAACGACATTCTGTTGTACGAGAACCGAGCGTATGGTCTTGATTACGATTCGCCACGCGCTGTTTACCATCTCGATTCGCTTTCGCTTGTACAGCAGGATTTTGCCATTTACGAAAAGGATGTGGCTCATCATCACGACATCCTGAAAAAATGGAAGACCAAGAATGTGGAAAGGAGATGGCAAAAGCCCAAGTTGGTCATTGTCTGCGTCACCGGTGGAGGGGCTCGTTCTGCGCTGTGGTCTTACAAGGCCATGCAAGTGGCAGACAGCATTACCAATGGCGAACTGATGAAACATACGCAATTGATGTGCGGTGCATCGGGTGGAATGTTCGGATTGGCCTATCGAAGAGAACTGTATCTGCGATCCTTGACCGATAGTACCATCAACCTGAACAGTCCGGAATACATTGACCGGATGGGAATGGATGTGCTCAATCCCATTGCAACCTCATTGGCGGTGAATGATTGGTTCATCCGTTTTCAGAAGTTCAGAGATGGCGAATACATCTACTCTAAGGATAGAGGCTATGCGTTAGAAAAGCAATTCAACGAGAATACGCTTGGTTTTGTAGACAAACGCTTGGGAGATTATGCCGCGGCAGAGTATGAGGCCGTTATTCCTATGATGTTCTTCAGTCCGAGCATCATAAACGATGGTCGCTCGCTTTACATCAGTTCGCAGCCTGTGGGGCATTTGACATTCAATCATCCCAGTTTGCTGAAAGGCCAAACATTGCAGGGCGGGGTCGAATTCAGAAGGTTGTTTGCAAACCAGGATGCTGACAATGTGTGGTTCAGTTCGGTATTGCGGATGAATGCCACGTTTCCGTATATATCGCCACAGGTTTCGCTTCCTTCAGATCCGGAGATCGAGGTGATGGATGCGGGTTTCCGAGATACCTATGGAACTTCCTTAGCATTGAAACACCTTTATGCTATGCGTAAATGGGTGGAAGAGAACACCAGTGGGGTGGTCATTCTACAGATCCGTGATAGCCGTAAGATCGAAGCCGTTAAGGAAAATCCGCCACGGTCATTATTCAATCACATTGCCAATCCGCTTGGGCATATTTACGACAACCTGTTCATTATGCAGGATTACATCAATGACGAGCTGACCGTTTATGCTCAGGATTGGCTGAATGCGGATCTGGAAGTGATAGACCTTGAATTGACAAGACCTGAAGTTGAAGACATTTCGCTGAGTTGGCACCTCACCACCAAAGAAAAGCATATCATACGCAGATCGGCTTACAATGCTAAGAATCAGGCGGCAATGATGCGTCTGAAAGAACTGCTGTCAGAAATCAAGTAGATCCTTCACTTGCTGCGCAAATCTGTTCTTAGGTAAAAACTCCCACTCCAATTTGCTGGCAAACGGAACTGGTGTGTCCAAACTTGCAGAACGGATAACGGGCGCATCCAAAAACTGAAAAGCGTTTTCCGTAATGAAGGCCGAAAGTTCCGATGCAAAGCCTCCGATCAGCGTATCCTCGTGCAAAATGATCACCCTGCCGGTCTTTTTAACTGTTTCAAGAATAGCGTCCTTATCGTAAGGAAGCAGTGTCCGTAGGTCTAGCAGATCAGCAGAAACATCTGGATTTGTGTCCAAGAAATCCAATGCCCAATGCACCCCGATCCCATAGGATATGATGGAAACATCTGAACCGCTTCGAACAAGATCGGCCTTACCAATTTCAACATTGTAATAGCCTGTAGGAACCTCTTCTTTGATGCTGCGATACAACGCTTTCTGTTCGAAGTACATAACGGGGTTCGGGTCTTCAAAAGCAGCTATCAATAATCCCTTTGCATCTGCAGGAAAAGCCGGATAGACCACTTTCAGACCGGGCGTGTGGGCAAACCACGCCTCGTTACTCTGCGAATGAAATGGCCCAGCTCCTACGCCTGCCCCAGTTGGCATGCGCACCACTACATCGGCATTCTGTCCCCAACGGTAATGCGATTTGGCCAAATTGTTAACTATCTGATTGAACCCGCAGGTCACAAAATCTGCGAATTGCATCTCAACCATCGATTTTTTTCCCATAATGGAAAGTCCAAGTCCAGTACCAATGATGGCACTTTCACAGAGAGGCGTATTGCGTACACGGTCTTTTCCGAACTCTTCCAAAAAACCCTCTGTGATCTTGAAAACACCGCCATATTCGGCAATGTCCTGTCCCATTAGAATAAGATCCGGGTGCTTTTTCATGGCTTCGCGCAATCCGTCAGAAATAGCATCGATCAGACGCATTTCTTTCCGCTCTCCTTGATCTGCAACCGGTGCATATTCAAATGGAGAGTACACATCGGCCAATTCAGTTGCAGAATTGGGGGTGACATCTGGTTCGCCAAAGGCAAAGTCCAAACCAGCAGCTATCTCCGCTCCAATTTCAGACCTGAACTGTTGATCCAAAGCCTCAGACAATACACCTTCAGCCATCAGAAACTTCTGATAATTGACCACGGGATCCTTCTCCGCCCAATGATCCATCAATTCCTTGGGAACGTATTTGGTGCCGGAAGCTTCTTCGTGCCCGCGCATTCTAAAGGTCATGCATTCCAGCAATACGGGTTTACCATCTTTGGCGATCTGTGCCTGCAACCTGGCAACGGCCTGATATACTTCCAGAATGTTATTTCCATCAACCTGCACGCCTTCAATACCATAACCAATGGCCTTATCAATGAACTGTTTGCAGCGGAACTGTTCGTTACTTGGTGTGCTCAGTCCGTAGCCGTTGTTCTCTACAATAAAGATGACGGGCAACTCCCACACGGCCGCAACATTGATACTCTCGTGAAAATCTCCTTCGCTGGCACCTCCATCGCCACTGAAAACCGCTGTCACTTTGCCAGAACCAGAAAGTTTTTGAGCCAAGGCAATGCCATCTGCTACACCCATCTGTGGCCCCAGATGCGATATCATTCCAACAATATGATGCTCGTTGGTACCGAAATGGAAACTGCGCTCGCGCCCTTTGCTGAATCCGCGCGCCTTACCTTGAAATTGAGCGAATAGTTGTCCCAGTTCTACTCCGCGCGATGTGAATACGCCAAGATTCCGATGCATCGGCAAAATGTATTCATCTGCCGCAAGTGCTTCTGCCACACCTACCGAAATAGCTTCTTGCCCAATGCCAGAGAACCACTTGCTGATTCGGCCCTGTCGGAGCAGAACCAGCATCTTCTCCTCAATAAGTCGCGGCTTTAAAAGGCCTCTGTAAAGCGTTAAAAGTCGCTCATCGCTAAGATCACCCCTGTTGAATTTCATGCCTTGGAATATGCGGCCAAATGTAGAAAAAGGCCGTGCCTGTAAAACGGTTCAACAGCACAGACCCTTACTATTCTTCTACATTTGTCTGTAAGAATGAATGACAAAACACAGAAGATGAAACACCTAGCCTTTGCCATCTTAATGGGGACCCTATTGATCAGTGCCTGCAATCAGAAAGATGCCTGCGAGGATGTGAATTGTAACAATGGTGTGTGTGTTTCGGGCGATTGCCTGTGTGATTCCGGGTATGAAGGTTTGAATTGCGAGATAGAGCAACGCTCGGCATTTGTAGCGGATTACAATGTTTCCGAAAGCTGCGATCTGGGTGACTTCACCTACGTGATCAACGTAGCTGCCGATTCTGAAAATGGAACTGAACTGACCATCCACAATCTGGGTGATTTTGATTTCGATGTAGCTGCAACTGTAAATGGAACCAGCTTCATTATTTCCGACCAGACCGGAAATGGAGCCACCGTGAATGGAACGGGCACGTTGACCAACGGAATTCTGACCATTACTTACACCATGGAAACCACAGGTGGGCAGACCCTCAACTGCACTATGACATGCACACCACTGTGAGCACGTTATTCACAACATCTATTTAATAACCGATCTTTGATCAAATCTTCACATGTATGAAATTCATACATTTGCCACCGTTCAATCATAAACAACAATAACAAATGAAAACAAGAATTTTTCAAATTTTAGGTGTAGCCGCTGTTGCTACTATCGGTATGGTATCTTGCGATACTGACGCTTGTAAAGACGTGGATTGTGGAGATAACGGTACTTGCCTTGAGGGTGATTGTATCTGCGACACTGGTTACGAAGGAACTAGCTGCCAAACTCTTGTTCGTGCCGCTTATATCGGTAGCTACAACGTTCAGGAAACTTGTTCACAGTCTACAGATACGTACGCTGTAACTGTTTCTGCCGGATCTACAGACCTAGCTGTAACCATCTCTAACCTTTACGATGCTGGTTTGATCGTTAACGGTACAGTGAATGCTGATGGTGGAATCACTATCGCTAGCCAGACTTTTGGTACTGGAACTATTTCTGGTTCTGTAACTAAAACTGGTGGTGTGTTGACTTTCAACTTTACTATCGCTGTAGCTGGTCAGTCTGATTCTTGTTCAGCTGTTAGCCAATAATTAAATTCTCTAATGAGAACTGAAGCTGGTCCCAAATTGGGACCGGCTTTTTTATTGCCAGCGATCCATCCACCATTCCATCTACCATGGTAACGATTCTTGTGTAGCGCCATGTCGAGTAGAAACTGTACGGAGGATAGCTTCTTTCAGAACACTTTAGCAAGGAATTTATGGGCACAAAAAAAGGCCGAACCAAATGGTTCGGCCTTTCTACATAGGTCAAGTAGACTTATTTCACGTTCAACTTAGAACCGGTTTTCTTCGGTTCATCGCCACCAGCTTTCACATCAAGCTTAGACCCTGTTTTACCAGCACCTTCTTCAGTACCAGCTTTCACATCGATCTTACCTTCTTTAATGTCAGACTTGGTTTCTTTTACTTCCTCAACAACTTCCTCAACCTCTTCAACTACTGCACTCGCAGCAGCGGCAGCTTCTGCAGCAGCAGCGGCAGCGGCAGCCTCTGCGTCCATTCTTGCCTGTTCAGCAGCTTTGATTGAATCCATTTTTGCCTGCTCGGCAGCAGCTTTTTCTTCTGCGCTTGGGCCTCCGCCACAAGAAGCAAGAGCCAACGTTGCGCCAACCAATGCCATTACAAATACTTTTTTCATAGTGTGATACTTTTTTGTTTATGAGTTTGGGCAAAATTAATCTTATTTCGTGCAGCTCCAACGAGATGCGTTCTCCACTTTTCAAACTGATTATATTTGAAACATAATTGAGAAAAATGAAACATACATTCTCAGCCTTGCTGGTTGTTGTTGCGGTGGCTTTCCTCTACGCCTGCACCCCGAATCGAGGCTGTACGGAAGCAACGGCAGATAATTATGATGTCAATGCGGAAGAAGATGACGGCACCTGCATTCCATCTCGCGACAAACTTATAGGTGGTTTTAGCTATAGCAAGTTTTGGGTTGATGTTATTTCGGCTCAAGAATTTTCAGATGTCGGCACGTTGCAGATCACCGAAGCTAACACGGCCAATAATGCATATAACCTCAATTTTGATGGTAGCCTCTTCTTACAAGGTTCGGTATCTCAGAACAATCTTATTCTGGAAAACCATGTGGAGCTGACGTACTCCTATAGTGGCAGCGGCACGTGGTTCCCAAACGATACTGTGGATGCGGTATTGAATGTAACTTACGTGAGTCAGCTGTTACCCGCACCTCAGGTTTTTACTTACTACTGCAGTAAAAACCAATAAACAGTAACCCAATAACCTCATTCTCGTATCAGCAGCCTGTATTTACCAACAGCTCTGGTTTGAGAATCGCATCAATTTTCTTTATCGTACTGGCATTTTCAGGATGCAAAAAGGATCTGGGGTGCACCAAGTTCGGTTCTGAGAATTACGATCCAGAGGCGGTGATCGATGACGGTTCATGTATTTCTATCAGAGACAAGTTCCTTGGCTCGTTTACAGTCTACTCGGATTGCTTTACAGACACTTATCAGCGAACCATATCAATCACAGAAAATGAGTCTGAGGTTGTAATATCCAATCTAGCAGATACGTTAGGCGATGTAGATGCCCATGTTTTTGCAGAAAATATCACGATTGACAGACAGTCCGTGGGGCAATTCATTACATTGGAAGGTGCTGGAGTTGCCCTTAACGACAGTACCATATCTCTCAGCTACCGGATCCGAGAAAACAGGAACGGCATTGAGTTCATCTATGATTGTTTTGAAACCTGCCATAAATTATAAAAGCTTCAAACTCCGCTCGAGCGTAACAGTAAATTCACAATTTATTACCTTCACCCATCAAATCTGCCCCGACCAAGCAGCAGTTTTCATGAAAAAAAACCTTTTCATCCTAGTCTTAGCCCTTACTGCATCGATGATCACCATTGGATGTCAGGAAAAACGTGGTTGCACAGATAGCTATTCTGATAATTACGACCCCGAGGCAACTCAAGACGATGACACCTGCGTGCCTACGAGAGATAAGTTTGTAGGCGAGTATTACGCCAATGGAACCATTGAGGATGATCCGGGCGTACTGATTGCATACGAACAGATTGGTGTGAACATCGTTGATTCTACCGCTGTCGGTCAGGATGGACTGATAATCGGTATCAGCAATTTCGATGTACCTGTCAATGCACTGTCAGCCAAAGTGAACGCAACTTACAATTTTCAGGTTATTAGGCAGTCTTTGGGCGTCTTCACTTATTGGGGGAGCGGAAACATCAATGGGCGAGTGATGGAAATGAACCTGACCAGAACAGAAGAGATAACGCTTCCTGACCTGACCACTACCTTGGATACGATCTATCTGAATCTGTATGCCATCAAAGAACTTGAGGAATAGTAATCGTTCATAGTCTGAAATGAGAGTACTGAACAACATACAAATTCTGGCTTTACCACTTCTGTTGGTGGTTTTGCTGAGCGCTGCTTTGGCATTAAGCGGATGTAGAGAAGAAGTAGGCTGCACAACCCGAACTGCAGACAACTATAATCCGGATGCTGTGCGCGATGATGGCAGCTGCATCAATGCGAGAGACAAGTTTCTTGGAATTTACAGCCTTACACATATCTGCTGGCCGGATACTATGCTTCCATTACCGCGCTACATGACAATTGCGGAGGATGATCTGCGTGTTGCCGAAGATGACATTAAGCTGTTGAATTTTGGTGACGACAGCCTGACGGTGCGAGCATTGGTCAACAAGCATTACATCACAATCCCGCAACAAGCGCTAAGCGTTCGTGGTATTCCTATGACCTTCAAAGGCGAGGGACACATTGATGAGAATGGATATCTGACAGTGCTATACTCTACCTGGCTTATGAATGGCCAACAGGTAAAAGAGGACTGTGTGATCTTTGCGCAGCGCATAGACAACTGAACCGAATCTTCTTAGCGAATAATGGATCGATTTTTCTGGAAAAGATTTATCGGTTCTTTACTCATTGCTTTGGTTTCGTTACAACTTACGAGGCTCATATTCCTGATCAATCTTAAAAACTATTTTCAAGTTCCAACTGACAAACTGCTTGAAGCATTCGTTTTTGGAACCCGATTCGATCTCGTTTCCATAGCATATCTGCTTGGCCCGTTCTATTTGGCATTGCCCTTTCTTTCTACCGATCGAAAAGTTCGGTTCTTCAAATGGTACTTCCTGATCGCACTGGGCGCCATCAATCTACTGAACTGCATTGATGCTGAGTTTTTCAAATTCACGGCCCGCAGATCCACCCATGACCTTTTCGAGTTTGCATTCCTAAGCGATGACCTTTTCAACATAGCGCCTAACCTGCTCTCTCATTTCTGGTATCTTCTAGCCGCTCTGGTGGTAATTATGCTTGTTTGCTGGTGTTTGATGGAACTCCTTTTTTCATCAACGCAAACGGTAGTGAAGGATCGGAAGCGATTCGTCCTTGTCATTCCCATTGTGTTGTTTCTGATCATTGCCGCTCGCGGAGGCCTGCAACCAATTCCTATCACAATCATCGATGCTTCTAAAACAGCCAGAGCCGAACTGAATCCGTTG
>JBJOHR010000165.1:0-2860 GCA_046047575.1 Bacteroidota bacterium
AAGTTCCTCTCAGACCGTGTTGCGGAAGAAGAAAAGAACCTCCCTGTTGACAAGCGTCAGCCTATGGAGCTTTTGGAAAAGCTCCGATTTGCCACGGAGAACGATTTTGCCAGAATAACCTACACCGAGGCGTTTGAAATACTACGTAACAGTCAGCCTAACAAGAAGAAGAAATTCCAGTTCCCAGTAGAGGAATGGGGTTTTGACCTACAGAGCGAACATGAACGTTTTCTGGTAGAGAAGCATTTCCAAAAGCCTGTCATCATTACGGGCTATCCGGCCAAGATCAAGGCATTCTACATGAAATTGAATGATGATGGAAAAACTGTTGCAGCAATGGACATCCTGTTCCCAGGCATTGGTGAGATAGTTGGCGGTTCGCAGCGTGAGGAGCGTTATGATGTACTTCTTCAGAAGGTTAAGGACTTTCATATTCCAGAGGAAAGCGTGTGGTGGTACATGGATACCCGAAAATTCGGTACCGTTACTCATAGTGGCTTCGGGCTTGGTTTTGAACGTTTGATGATGTTCATTACTGGAATGACCAACGTTCGTGATGTGATCCCGTTTCCAAGAACGCCAAAGAACTGTGAGTTCTAAATCTTACTTTCGAATTGTTCGCCATCTGGGAATTCTGAATGAATTCTCGCAAGATATTGGATAGCGAGACTTTGATCCATCACTTCGGCTGATCCATCCATAAACCAGTTTCGAAAATGGCTCCAAACCGAATGGTCATGAACGAAGGATTCTGCTCCCATCCTCCGAAGGGCGTGGGCAGTTCTGCCCCAGTATGAAATATGGCCGAAGTGGCGAAGTTGATCCCTATGTGTGGTTTAAGTATCAATTGTGGCGCTATGACCCACTTGTATGCAAATTCTAAACCCAATTCAAACTGTTTCGGTTCCAATTCGAACGATGATTCATTTGGTAAGGTCGCCACGGAACCGACCAGACTCTGAGGCCCGCCTACAATGGATTGTGTAGAATAACCTCTTCTCCGATCCACCAATTCCCAACTGGGATGAAAGATGATGGCCAAATGGAATTTTCTGCTCAATTCGATGATCGGTTTGATGTAAAATCCAAGATACTGCATATCCATTTTCTCTTCCACATCAACATCGATGATGGCGGGCCCGTTGTTTGGAGCGGTGCCAGTATCCAATTCGGCTGTAGCCATCAGTCCCATATTATATCCTCTTCCCGAAAACTGAAATCCGAAGGCAATGGCCAGCTTATGATAAATCCGAATGCGGGTACCAATGCCGACATCGTAGCCCAAACCACCTGTAGCCCGACTGAAACCTCCCTGAATGGTGCTTGGAGTATAAAAATGTGAGTATCCTACAGAACCCCATGCTTCAATTCCAAGTTTAGGACCCCAACGATGAAGGTCAAGCAGGTCTGATTCAGTTATTGGTTTGCGCGATTTCTCAGGTGCGTAGTAATCTACATCCTGTGCCATTGAAGACATGGTCAGAATCAGAAGGAGTAAGAGGGTCAGCACATTTCTCACACCTCCAAAAATACCGTTTGCAATGCTGCAACAATAGGCAACATCCGTATTTCTGGTATTACGCCTCAAAGCTTCCTTTATCTTTGGTCAAATTTGAAGTATGAGGTACGTATCCATTTTTGTTGTCATTGTTTTCTTTTTTTCATGTGGTAGCAACGACAAGCCCAAAACCATGAATTTCAAGGATTTTCAGGATCGATTCATACTTGAATTCTGGAAACAGAATCCAGGTTGGGCGTCTTATGTAGGTTTCCATGATCATGATTCGTTGCTGATCGCCCCAACTCAGGAAAATCGCGATGCAGAGCTTGCATTTTGCCGATCTTATCTTGATTCATTGAAGCAATTTGAAGGTCAGGATCTGAGCAGATCTGAGCAGACCGATCTGCTGATGATCAAGAATCAGTTGGAGTCAACCATTTGGTACACAGAAGTTTTCAAGGGGCATGAGTGGAATCCATCGAGCTACAACGTTGGTGGTTCGTTCGGAATAATGATAAACGGCCGATACGCTCCATTGGATCAACGCTTGAGAATGATGTCCTTGAAAATGGGGAAACTGGAAGCATATTATGCAGCGGCCAAGTCCAACATACAGAATCCCACCAAAGAACACACCGAATTGGCCATCATGCAAAACGAGGGTGCATTGGGTGTTTTTGGACCGGAATTGATAGACAGCGTTCATGCATCTGGTCTGGACCAAACTGAAAAGGAAAACCTTTTAGCAAACATAGAATTGGCCAAAATGGCCATTCAGGGTTATATTGATTTTCTAAAGAATGAGATACGACCTACACTTGATGACCGCGCGAGGACATTCCGGATCGGAAAAGAACTATTCTCCCAGAAATTTGAATTTGACATAGTATCGGGCTTTACGGCCGATCAGGTTTTTGCTAAAGCGGTTGAAGCAAAAAGAGAACTTCATACCAAAATGTATGACCTCAGTTTGGAACTTTGGCCCAAGTATCTGGCCAACGAAACGCTTCCGACCGATTCGTTAGAGGTAGTCAGAAAGATGATTGAACGATTATCCTTGGAGCATTGCCACAGAGATAGTTTTCAATCTACTATTGAGGCTCAGATACCTGAACTGACAGCCTTTGTGCAAGCCAAAGACCTGCTTTATCTGGATCCAGAAAAGCCTTTGGTGGTAAGGAAAGAACCTGCTTACATGGCAGGCGTTGCCGGAGCTTCCATTTCTGCACCTGGCCCGTACGATAAGTATGGTGATACATATTACAATGTCGGTAGTTTGGAGAATTACACTGAAGAGGAAGCAGAAAGTTATCTGCGCGAGTACAACAAGTATATTTTGCAGATACTGAACATTCACGA
>JBJOHR010000166.1:0-14201 GCA_046047575.1 Bacteroidota bacterium
ACTCATCTTGTCGGTCAATCGCATCAAACATCAATTGGTGGTTGTTCTTGTCGCCTGCCTGTTTAGATGTGTAAACCTTGAAATAGCGTTTTTCTGCCTTGGAAAGCGACTTGATCAACTGAAAAACCTTATCTGAAGAGCTCTTAGACATGTAATTTAAATTAAATGATTTGTTGACTCATTATTGCTTAGACCGGTAATTTAAGTGGGTTGTTCAAGTCGTGCTGTTGCAGTGGCCCCTACGTGTTCAATTCCTATTCCGCAACTTGATCACGGCTATTTCTGCTATTTTGGTTCAGGTATCTTTTTCATACCTTTAAAATACGCGTTCCGAAACGTTGGTTAGACATGTAATTAAACAAATTGTTGAGCCGCTGGTAGGGCGTTGATGTGTAATTATTGGCTTTTTTGTTGAAAAGCCTTGGGAATGTAATTCTGAGTCTATTTTAAATCGATGTCAATTATTTGAAAATCAATTAATTAGAAGTGAAATGCTGAAAGAAATTGGATTTTTGATTTGTATAGAATGCGGTTTCACTTGGTTTGCCAGGCCAGATCCGCCACCGTAACTTTAGCCTAGAGAATGCAGAAAGTGAGTTATCAACCTTTAAAAAGAAATGTCATGAGCAAGATTTACAATGATTTAAAAGAAGGACGCCAAGCACATGGGTTGGCCAAAGTTGCGGCCATTCTCATTTTCGTTCTAGTATGGATACTTATAGATAAGGGAAACATCTACGGTCAGAGCCGGTCCGATTTCGCCACTCAAGGCGGCAAGGCTGTTAAGTTGGATGTTTCGGACATGTCTCAACTTAAAGCTGGAGGAAGAGATGGTGGTATACAGGACGACCTTTCCGATTCAGATGAGGAGGACAATTCATTCACGGTTTTCCCCAACCCGGTAGACGGAGATCTGGTTTTTGATTTCGAATTCACCATAAGGGAAGGTGCTCCTTACGAAGTTCACGATGCTTTAGGTAAGCTGGTTGAACGCGGAATTCTTCAGCCAGGAACAAGCGAGTACAGAATAGACCTGAAGGATCTGGTCACCGGATTGTATTTTATCCGTGTAGATCTAGGTGGAAAGCTTGAAGTAAGAAGGATAATGAAGAAATAAACAAACTGCGTATACCTCGTTCTTTGACATACTGATAAGAAGAATATATTGATGTTCTTCCGATCAGAGATAACTGCCAGTAAGTAGATAGCGTTTTACGTAATCGCTTATACCGTCTTCCAAGGTGTGGAATGGCTTTACAAAACCGATCGACCTTAATTTGGTCATGTTGGCTTCTGTAAAGTATTGGTACTTGTCTCTGATGTCTGATGGAGTGTCTACAAACTCGATGTTTGGATCAATTTCCATGGCGTGGAATGTTGCTTTGGTAAGGTCTAGAAAGGTTCTGGCCTTGCCTGTGCCAAGATTGTAGATACCGGAATGCTTCCGGTTTTCCATCAGGAAGATGCATACGTCCACCACGTCTTTCACGTAAATGAAATCCCTCATTTGTTCGCCATCCCGATGGTTCGGGTCGTGCGAACGGAAGAGTTTCATGCCAGCAGTCTGGGTGATCTGGTTAAACGCGTGAAAGACCACAGATGCCATTCTTCCTTTATGATATTCGTTGGGTCCGTAAACGTTGAAGAATTTCAACCCCGACCAGAAAAATGGTTTGGTTGCCTGGTCTAAGGCCCAATTGTCGAATTCGTTCTTTGACTCTCCGTAAGGGTTTAAGGGTTTGAGGTTTTTGATCACGGAATGATTGTCCTCAAATCCAAGTTCTCCCAAACCGTAAGTTGCAGCCGATGAAGCATATACTAAAGGAAGCCCGAATTCAACACAGAGGTTCCAAACTTTCTTAGAGTAATTGACATTCAACTCTTGGAAGATCTGCTTGTTGAATTCGGTGGTGTCTGTTCGGGCACCCAGATGAAATATGATCTGAATGAATCGATGATTGGTTTCGACCCATTTGAAAAAGTCATTGCGGTGAACTTTCAATGGAAGTTCCTTGCCTTCAAGATTCCTGTTTTTGACCTCGTTCGTAAAATCATCAACGGCTACAAGATCACCGTATCCGGCCTCTTTAAGTCTGGCCAGGAGACAACTACCTATAAAACCTGCGGCACCTGTTACAACGATCATCAGTTGAAAATGAAAAGCGTGTTGCCGTCAAATTGAGTATTGTACTGATGAAGACCCACGGGAGCGGGACCATCGATTGGGGCTCCATCGAAAAGCAGGAATTTTGACTCACAGCATTCGGAATCAAAAGCGGTTATGTCGGTGTTGTCCACATTGACCCGGCAATTTTCCTCCACTTGGAAGGTACAATGTCGGTCGAAAGCTTTGAATTCCTCAGGGCTTGCACGGAAAACAATGATTCCTCTGGAGCCACCACTGATGTACAACCAGCCACCAACCGCCATAAGCGGAACGAATTCAGGATTTGATACGGTAAGTTGATAGTTGACGGGAACATAAGGAATGCCACTGGCATTTCTTCGCTCGCAAGAATTGGAACAGATCAGAACGGTCAACAGCCAACTGGCCAAAAGCAATTTCGTGAAACGCATGTGGCAAAATTAGGATATACAACAGAGTTCCTTGCCTGTTATTGCAAACCACGGTTGGACAACAGAAAAATTCGAAGAGCGCACTAGGTAGTTGAAATAGGTTTCGGCTTCTGTCCGTTCAAGTACATTCGTAGCACCAAGTTCACAACATATTCGCGAACATGAAAAGTATAAGATTCATTTGTCTCACCATCTTCTTATCAGTATCTATTGCCCATGCTGCTGTTGCGCAAAGTTCTGCCACTAAGGCGCAGAAGGAGGCCGACAAGAAGCAGGAGCTCTTGAAGAAAGAGGAAAAGAAAGCTCAGGAAAAGGCCATCAAACGGCATTGGAAAGGGCAGGATAAGGAAACGCGGAAAAGGATGAAACAGACTCAAAAGAAGTCTAAAAACGCGCAGCGAGGAAAGAAGTGGTCGGTTAAAAAAAGAAAAGAGTAATGGAAGATTTTGGGAACATAGTTTATGTGATTGCCGCTATCGGTTGGTTTCTGTGGAAGACCTTCAAGAAATCGGATGATGGAGCTAAGAAGCCTGCTTCCAAGCCGCGCAGATCTTCAATGCCGGAAGAACCAAGGCAAAGCCCGGTTCAAACCTTGGAAGAAATGATATTGGAGCAATTGGGAGAAAGACCTAAACCTCAGGTTCAAACCCGGTCGCGCAGCACGGAAACGTCCAACAAAGAAAAATTTCTGAGCACGGATCTAACCCACTCTCATCTACCCAACGATTATCAGATGTCGGTAACGGAAATGAAAAGTCATCGGGTAGAGCGTCAGGTTGAACCCTTAAGGACTGAGGATGAGGAACATGAAAGTTTGTTCGATCAGCTCTTGCCAAATGGATTCGATCTAAGACAGGCAGTTGTGCTGGAAACCATTCTTCAGCGGCCCTACAAATGACCACGTTAACATGCTTTAACAATTGTTTAACAAATTTTGACTCAGGAATTGATCTTTGCTACTTTAGCCGCGCTTTTTGCGGAGCATAATTGAAAAGTAATAGGTATGATAAAAAGACTTCTACTACTTAGTGTACTCATAGTCAGTGCAATAGGGGCTCTAAGAGCCCAGGTAGGTACCGGTACATTGCAGGGAACAGTAACCGATGAGACAAGCGGAGAACCAGTTCCGTTTGCCAACGTGGTTGTGATGCAGGCGGGGCAGCAGGTAACTGGAACTTCCACTGATTTTGACGGTAACTACAAGATAAAAGCGGTCAAGCCTGGAAACGACTATGTCGTCATGGCCTCTGTTGTTGGTTACACTACTCAAGAAAAGCGGGGAGTTGTTATCAAAGCGAATCAGAATGTTTTCGTTGATTTCAAGATGAGCGCTGGGGTAAAATTGGACGAGGTTCAGGTCATTGAATACGTTGTTCCGCTAATTGAGCGTGATGGCGGTGCCAAAACCACTATTACTGGTGATGCGATTGAGAAAATGCCAAGTAGAGGTGCTGCTGCAGCCGTAACTACTGCGGCAGGCGTACAGGATAATGATGGTGCGATCGGTAGTATCCGTGGTACACGAGAGGGTTCGACTTACACTTACATTGATGGTGTCAAGGTTAGAGGTTCTTCTTCCATACCTCAGGCAGCCTACGAACAGGTGCAGGTACTTACAGGAGGTGTTCCAGCTCAGTTCGGTGATGCTACCGGTGGTATCATTTCTATTACTACCAAAGGTGCTGCACGACAGATAAACGGAAGTGTGGAAGTTGTTTCTTCAGGTGGAATCCGTTACAATGATAATAACGACTATCTGTTTGATGCTCAAGGCTATCATTTGGCCGCGGCCAGTTTGACCGGTCCACTTATCAGTATCAAGGACAGATTAGACCCTGAGGGCAAAAAGAAGAAGCCTATTGTGGGTTTTTTCCTCTCTGGCGAGGTGAATTATGTAGCTGACCCTCGACCTTCTGCCATTGGAAATTACTACGTGAAGGACGATGTGTTGGCCGACCTGGAACAGGCACCTATTCAGCAATCGCCAACTGGTGCTTCCATTCTGCGTTCAGAGTTGGTTCGCCAAAATGACCTTGAATGGACTGCACAAAGGAAGAACACCAGAAGAAGAGGGGTCAATGCGGCAGGTAACCTTGACTTTTACCTCACACCGACCATTACCTTGAAAGTTGGTGGTTCGTTGGATTTCAACGATCAGAAACTCTACACATACAATGGTTCGTTGTTCAACTTCGGAAATAACGGTCTTAGAATAGATAAGACTTGGAGGGTTTACGGACGTTTCACTCAGCGTTTCAATAACCAGAATCAACAAGAAGAAGGTGAGAGAAAGAAGAAGTCGGTTATCAGTAATGCTTACTACAGTATTCAAGCTGACTATGAAAGTTTCTCTGTAAAGCAGATGAATGAGAACCATAAGGACGACCTGTTCAAATACGGATACCTTGGAAAATACACCGTGTACAGAGAACCTACGTATGCTTTCGGCATTGACGATAGCACTGGGCTTCCTGGATTTCTTCAAGGACCTTGGAACGATACTTTGGTTGCGTTCGAAGCGAGCGACATCAACCCTAATCTGGCAGCCTATACCCAGCAGTATTACGATCTGAACCCAGATCCAGAAGGACGTTACGAAAACCTCACTCAGATCGAGCAGGATCGTGGCGCGCTAAGAAATGGTGATGCGCCAAGAAGCGTTTACAGCATGTGGAATAATACTGGTACCCAGTACAATAACTATAGCATTAACGAGCAGACACAGTTCCGTATCATGGCAACGGGTTCATTTGACTTGAAAAACCACTCCATTTCACTTGGTTTCGAATATGAACAGCGTAACGATAGATTCATTGGATATAGCCCACGGGGACTTTGGACCATTACTCGTCAGTATGCTAATGGGCACTTGGCTCAACAAAGCGATGTTCCAATTATTCATTATGATGAGAATGGAAATTACACTGACACCATTTCCTACGATCAGTTGTATACACCTGTCGACCCGAATAATCCGTTGTTGGGTGGCGTTGGTCAAGCGTTCATTGATTATAACATCCGTGAAGCGTTGGGTCTCGATCCTGCTGGAACAGATTACTTGAATGTCGATGCTTATGATCCTGAGTTTTTTGATGTCAGCTGGTTCAGTGCAGACGAACTCTTGAACAACGGTAACAACTACGTGCTTTACTATGGTTTCGACCACACTGGACAACGAGTTAAATCTAGACCCACCTTTGATGACTTCTTTAACGAGGTTGATAAGTATGGAAACCATACCCGAAGATTGGGCGCGTTCGAGCCGATCTACATGGCTGGATACATTCAGGATGAATTTACTTTCAAGGATCTTATTTTCCGTGTCGGTGTCCGTATAGATCGTTATGATGCCAACCAAAAAGTTCTGAAGGATAGATACTTGCTTCGCGAAGCCAGAACAGTTGCTGAGTCTCCAACCATCGGACCGAATGTTCACACTGCTCCTGGTAATATTCCGAGCACAGCCGTTGTATATGTGAACTCAATTGAGAATCCTACAGCAGCTGTAGGTTATCGTGACGGAGATACATGGTATGATGCAACTGGAACCCAGATCACAGACCCATCTGTTTTGAGAAGCGGTACTGGTATAGCACCATATCTGTTCAGCCCGCCCGGAAATGACCCGCTTACCGGTCAACCAGAACCTACAACCACAGCAGGAGCCTTCAAGGATTATGTTCCTCAGGTGAACGTTATGCCGCGTATCTCATTCTCATTCCCAATTTCTGAGAATGCATTGTTCTATGCGAACTATGATGTGCTTACACAAAGACCGCTGGAAGGAAACAGATTGGATCTGATCGATTACTTGTTCCTAGAGAATCGAAGTGGTCAGGTTCAAAATCCAGATCTTAAACCAGAGACCACAATTGAATATGCGATCGGTTTCAAGCAGGCCATCGGAAAGCGGTCAGCAATCGAGCTGAACGGATTTTATAGAGAAATGAGGGATCAGATTGCTACAGTTAGAGTTTCTGAGGCATATCCAAGAACGTATTTGACCTATGGGAACCTTGACTTCGGAACAGTGAAAGGTCTTACTGTTTCCTATGATCTGAGAAGAACGAAGAACATCCAACTGCGTTTGGCTTACACGCTTCAATTCGCTGATGGAACCGGTTCTAGTGCTGCCACGGGTTTCAATCTTGTTAATTCCGGATTCCCTAACCTGAGAGTAATTCAGCCTTTGGACTTCGATCAACGTCACAATATCGTTCTGTCAGCAGACTATCGATTCGGTGAAGGCAAGGATTACAATGGCCCCAGCACAACTACCAAAGGTGGGAAGACCATCAACTGGTTCCAGAACTTTGGAGTCAATGCCATTATTAGAGCTGGATCAGGAAATCCGTTCTCAAGACAACGTAATATTGAGCCGACCGCAATCAATGATAACCTTGGTGATGGATTCTTGGAAGGTTCAATCAATGGATCTAGCAAGCCTTGGCAGTTCAGGGTTGACGTGCGAATTGATAAGGACATTCTGATCAAATGGGGTAAAGGAAAAGAAGGAAAGACACCCAAAACTTCCTATCTCAATGTCTACCTCGATATTCAGAACTTGCTTGGAAACCTGAATGTGATCAACGCTTATAGAGCCACCGGAAACCCAGATGACGATGGATATCTACTAGCGCAGGTGAGCCAATCTGCAATTGCTTCTCAAACTGATGAACAATCATTCCGTGACCTGTACGCAGTTAAGGTTAATCGACCAACAAACTATTCTTTGCCAAGAAGAATACGCTTAGGTCTTATGTTGAATTTCTGATATTAAAAAGAAATGGTCATGTTAAAACGGTTTAGAATTTTATTGGCTGTAGCAATTCTCTTCAACGTTGTTGAAGTTGTGCAAGCAGAAAAGACAAAAGGAACAGGTTCCAGCAACAAAGTTGATGCTGGACCGAAAGATCTGGCAGCCGACTGTGCTCCGCCAAGTTCATCTATCGAATTGGATCTTAACAACGTTAGAACGTTGATCCACTCCGGAGGAGATATGTGGTGGGACCTTCAAAGTGTTGCTCAATACGAAGTTCCTAAAGGAGGTGGTGTGCATGCATTATATGCAGGTTCGCTGTGGATGGGTGGCGTAGACGTCAACAATCAGTTGAAAGTTGCTGCAGTCCGATTCCGTCAGGTAGGCTACGACTTTTGGCCTGGCCCGTTGAACACAACCACCGCGGAGATCGACCCGGGAACATGTTCGGAATACGACCGTTTTTTCCCGATAACCCGTACAGAAGTTGATCTGTTTGTGGCATGGCACTTAAGCGATGATCCAGATTCAGAGTATCCTGGATATGTAATTCCAGAATCTATTTTGAACTGGCCAGCTCATGGCGATCTGGCTGCTGGGCAGGATTACAATCTTGCACCATACTATGATGCAGATGGTAGTGGAAGCTATAACCCAGAGCAGGGAGATTATCCGTACTACGATCTTAATCCAACCGATTTCGACTGCCTTTCTGAAAGAGAGGTGAAGCTTTTCGGTGATGAAACGCTTTGGTGGGTGTTCAACGATAAGGGAAATATCCACACAGAGACGGGAGCAAACCCGATCGGAATGGAGATACGTGGTCAGGCATTTGCATTTGCAACGAATGACGAGATCAACGACATGACCTTCTATAACTACGAGCTCATTAACCGTGGTTCATTTACACTTACAAACACGTACTTTGCCCAATGGGTAGATGCCGACCTTGGATTTGCGGAAGATGATTATGTAGGTTGTGACGTCCGTAGAGGATTAGGCTATTGCTACAACGGTTTTGCAGTTGATGGAACAGGTGGTCCGCAGCAGTACGGTGCAAATCCACCGGCCATTGGTGTTGATTTCTTCCAAGGACCTTATCAGGACAATGATGGAGTAGACAATCCACTTTATTCCAATTGCGAAGTCGTTCAAGCGTTGGGCGAAGGCGGTATTGTTTATGGCGGTATTGGGGTTGGTTATGGTGATGGTATTGCCGATAACGAACGCTTTGGTATGAGAAGATTCGTTTACCACAACAACACCGGAGGTGGAGGTAACCCCGCGCAGAATGACCCTAATACAGGTGCCGACTACTACAATTACATGAGAGGAATCTGGTTAGATGGATCGCCCATGTGCTACGGCCAAACCGGTCACCCATCAGGCGGTTGCGACCAAGGAACACTCTCAGGTTATATGTTCCCAGGAGATTCTGACCCTTGCGGATGGGGTACCAATGGTAATCCACAAGTGGAATGGACGGAACAATCAGCTGGTAACGTCCCTTTCGATAGACGTTTTATGCAGTCTGCAGGTCCGTTCACATTGGAACCTGGAGCTGTGAACGACATTACTGTTGGGGTTGTGTGGGCGCGTGCAAACGATGCAAGTGATCCTTTCGAATCAGTGGAGAAAGTACGTGTTGTAGACGACAAGGCACAAGCGTTGTTCGATAACTGCTTTGTCCTTATTGATGGTCCGGATGCACCAGAGCTGGGAATCATTGAATTGGATAAGGAGTTGATACTCACTCTTACCAATCCGCCATCTTCCAACAATGCCGGAGAGGATTATGCTCAGGTTGATCCATTCATCGTTTCTCCTGACGGTGTGAATCCTCCTTGGGATAACATATTCCGTTTCGAAGGATACCAGATATTCCAATTGAAGGATGCATCTGTTTCCTCTTCAGAATTGAACAACCCGGATGTTTCCAGACTGGTTGCTCAGTGCGATATTCAGAATATCGATCCGTTGACCAATGAGCCCATAGCTCAACTTGTCAACTTTACCTTCTCTGAGGAGTTGAACGCCAGTATTCCAGTTGAAATGGTCAACGGTTCCAACAATGGTCTCAAGCACTCATTCAAGATCACTCAAGATCAGTTTGCCAGCGGAAACAGTGAACTTGTAAACCACAAGAAGTACTACTATATGGCAGTGGCCTACTCTTACAACAACTACAAGGATTACGATCAGAACGATCCTTTGCAGTTGGATGGTCAGAAGACGCCTTATCTCGCAGGTCGTAAGAATGCTTTTGGTGGCGCTATTGAACCAGTGATCGGTATACCGCACATCCCGTCTCCAGAACAGGAGGGAACCATCATTTCCGCCAATTATGGCGATGGTCCAGAGCTGACCCGTATTGAAGGACAAGGAAACGGAGGACGTGATCTTGCATTGGTCCGTCAGAGTATCAGAGACATTCTTGGCAGCTCAGAAAATCGCTCTCAGCAGATAACCTACCAAGCAGGTAAGGGACCGGTTGATATTAAGGTGATCGATCCGAAGAATCTGCCAGATGCAGACTTTGTGTTCAAGATCTTGGATTCGGTAACTCCAGGGGATCTGGAAGATGCATATTGGTCACTAGAGTGTATCGGTGGCGATTGTCCTGGAATAGGTAGCAATGCTTCTACCATTGTTTATTCAGAGAAAGTTCTTGGACTCAGCAATGGCAATGAGCAGCTAATTCCAGAATGGGGACTTTCTGTCTTCTTGGAGCAATCCATCGATCCAGGCGATGTTGCATCTGGTAATGGCTACATTACCAGCAGAATCTCATTCTCAGGAACCAAGTTCTGGCTAACAGGTATTACCGATGTTGATGGTACATCGCCACTCAACTGGATTCGTTCCGGCACATTGGAAGATCAGAACGACCCTGAGGAAAGTGATTATACTGGAGACGAAAACCAAGTGTACGAAACTGTTCTTAACGGAGGTTGGGCTCCGTGGAAATTGGCCAGTCATAAAGACAGCGTCATGTCGCCTACATGGGAGAAATTCAAGTCGTTGAACGATCTTGAGAACCTTGCCAGTGTTGATATTGAGATTACGTCAGATAAGACCAAGTGGACCAGATGTCCTGTGTTGGAGATCGGTGAAGCAACTCCAACAATTGGAGGCGCTGAGCGGTTCAATCTTAGAATGAGCCCGTCTGTTGATAAAGATGGAAATCCTGATGGATCAGGCACCATGGGAATGGGTTGGTTCCCAGGTTTCGCGATCAATGTGGAAACGGGTGAGCGTTTGAACATGGCGTTCGGAGAAAATTCATGGCTGCAACAGAGCAATGGAGCAGACATGCTTTGGAATCCAACAGATGAATTGTTCGGAGCATTTGACCCAGACCTCTTTGTGATCAACCCGATCTTCGGAGGCGGTCATTACATCTATGTGTTTGGGCATAATGGAGATTCTCCTACAGATGATGTTCCAGCTTACGATGAAGGTGAATTCATCTTCAGTAAACTGTCGGAGAACAACTATAACCCAGGTGACCCATCGAAGAGACGCGTTTACAAAGATGCCATGTGGGTTGGAATGCCATTGCTGGCAGCCAACACTACGCTGATGGAAAATATTGTGAACATCGAGTTGAGAGTCACCAAGCCATACCGAAGCGATTTTGCCCCAGGTTGGTCTGTGGCTCAACCAGAGAACGACAATCTACCGATGTACACTTTCTCAACAAGTGATTTCGCCACTGTGAGGAACGATCTTGCAACGGCAGAGAATGCACTTGACCTGATCAGAGCGGTACCTAACCCTTACTACGCCAATTCTGGTTATGAAACCACACAATTGGAGAATATCATTAAGATTACCAATCTGCCACAAACATGTACGGTAAGTATCTACACGGTAAATGGCATTTTGGTGCGGCAGTTCAAAAAAGATTCTCCGATTACATCGTTGGATTGGGATCTTAAGAACCATAAGGACATTCCGGTGGCAAGTGGAGTTTATCTTATCCACATTGACGCTCCTGGAATTGGAGAAAAAGTCATCAAATGGTTTGGAACCATCCGTCAGATCGACCTTGATTCGTTCTAATTGAAAGTGAGTTTATTCCAGTGAAGAAAAACGATATGAGAAGAGTTTTAAAAGCAGGTTTCATCGCAGCAATGGCAGTATCTGTGTCTGCAACTGCAGTGGCAGGTAACTCAGACCGAGCTGGCCAGGCAGGAGCTACAGAATTGCTGATAAATCCATGGGCCAGAAGCTCTGGTTTTGCCAGTGCCAATACTGCCTCGGTAAGAGGGTTGGAAGCACAGTTCCTGAACGTAGCGGGCATGGCCTTTACCACCAAGACAGAAGTTCTGTTTGCAAATACGCAATGGTTGGTCGGATCGGGCGTTATGATCAATTCTTTCGGAATTGCGCAGAAGATCGGTGAGGCCGGTGTGATCGGTGTGGGCATTATGAACATGAGCTTTGGCGAAATTGATATCACCACCACCAACCTTCCAGAAGGTGGCGTTGGAACTTTCTCTCCAAACTATC
This sequence comes from Bacteroidota bacterium, assembly GCA_046047575.1. Lineage (GTDB taxonomy): Bacteria > Bacteroidota > Bacteroidia > UBA10329 > UBA10329 > UBA10329. The sequence continues at coordinate 11,852 of JBJOHR010000166.1, forward strand.
TCAATATCGGTGTTTCGTACGCTAAGAATTTCTCTAACAGTATCAATGGAGGAATAACGGTTCGGATTATCAACCACAACATCTCTAACCTTGGCGCTACAGGTGTCGCTTTCGATGCTGGTATTTCCTATACCACTCGACTTGGAAGCAAGGACAAGGAAAAGAATAAGGACAACCTACAGTTTGGTATCTCTCTAAAGAATGTTGGACCTCCAATGAAATTCAAGGGTGACGGTCTATCTGTTCGTGGTACACTTCCTGGCGGAGATAATAGCTTGACCTTGGAGTATCGTTCTGCCAAATACGAAATGCCTTCTGCCTTGAACATTGGAGTTACCTACCATTGGCGAAATGCAAAGTTGACCAATAGAGTGACCGGAGCGGTCAACTTCTCATCCAATAGTTTTTCGAAAGATCAGTTCAATTTTGGACTTGAGTACTCTTTCAAGGAACTTTTTATGCTGAGAGGAGGCTACGTGCTTCAGTTCGGAAAAGGTGGCGAGAACATAGCGGCTTCGGCTCTTACTGGACCTACCGCTGGAGCAACTGTTGAAGTTGGTCTTGGCAAGAAAGGAACCGAGAAGAAGACCAAATTGGGAATTGACTATTCATACAGACTTACCAATCCTTTTGCAGGAGTACACTCCATAGGACTTCGTCTATCTTTGTAAGCGTAAATTACTATCTTCATTAAAGGAATCCCGATGTAATTCGGGATTCTTTTGTTATACACACACCACTAAAGGAGCGTTAATATGAGCATCTATTTGACACAGGAAGGGCTTGACAAACTGAAAAAGGAGATCGACCATTTGAAAAGAGTGGAGCGTCCGGCCATTTCGCAACAGATAGCGGAAGCGAGAGACAAGGGCGATCTTTCTGAGAATGCTGAATATGATGCGGCCAAAGAAGCACAGGGACTCTTGGAAATGAAGATCTCAAAACTTGAATCAACCTTGAGCGATGCCGTAGTGATCAACGAATCGCAGTTGGACAAAGACAAAGTGCTCATACTCACCAAGGTGAAGCTGAAAAACCAAGCTAATGGAATGGAGGTTGAGTATACTTTGGTACCAGAGAATGAGGCCGACCTGAAGGCAAAAAAGATATCGGTGGAGTCTCCAATTGGGAAGGGACTTTTGGGAAAGAAAGTGGGCGATATTGCCGAGATACAGGTTCCTAATGGAATCGTGAAGTTTGAAGTGCTGGAGATCGGTCGCTGATGGCAAGCATTTTTACGCGGATCATTGAAGAGGAAATTCCGTGCTACAAAGTAGCCGAATCGGAAACATGCTTTGCTTTTCTGGATATCAATCCTTTGGCCAAAGGTCACACATTGGTCGTGCCAAAAACGGAGGTGGACTACCTATTTGATGTGGATGAAACGCTATACTTGGATCTGATGAGTTTTGCAAAAAAGGTCGCCTTGGCCGTTGAGCGATCGGTTCCATGCAAGAGGATCGGTGTCACGGTCATTGGCTTGGAAGTACCACATGCCCATGTCCATCTCATTCCTATCAATTCATTGAATGACATGAATTTCTCAAAGCCGAAATTGAGCATGGGAAAGGATGAATTGGAAATTTTGGCAGCTACGATAGCTTCCAATTTCAATTAGGCCTCGCGGTCCGGGTTTTCTTTTAGGAAGGAAGCCCACCCAGAATAACTCTTAGAGCTTGAAGAAACCCCCTTGCTGTTAAAGTGGTGGCAAACAGCTGCTGCCAAACCATCCGTAGCATCCAAAGGAAGGTCGTCCATTTTGGATTTGAGCAGATTCTGTAGCATGGCACTTACCTGTTCTTTGCTCGCATTTCCATTGCCCGTTATGGACTGCTTTATCTTCTTTGGAGAATATTCAGCAATGGGCACATTCTGAGACAGAGCTGCGGCTATGGCCACGCCTTGCGCCCTGCCCAATTTGAGCATAGACTGAACGTTTTTTCCGAAGAAGGGAGCCTCAATGGCCATGTGGTCTGGATGATATTCCCGAATGATCTCAACAGTGCGGTCGAAGATCTTTTTAAGTCGCGTTGGATGGTCTTTCATCTTATCCAGCTTGATCACGCCTAAGGTGAGCACCTTGACCTCTTTCCCTACAATGTGAATGACGCCATATCCCATCACCACCGTTCCTGGGTCTATGCCTAGTATGACCTTGTCTACCTTCATCGGTTTCTGGTCATTTCAGATAAAAATATGGCAGTTGCAATTCCTGCATTCAGCGATTCAACCGACCGGTCACCTTCCCGGTTAGGAATGGTAAATGTTTCTGCAAGGGCATTAAGAACGGCAGGGCTGATCCCATGAGATTCGCTTCCTATTACCAAAATGGTCTTTTGGTCAGCGTTTA
>JBJOHR010000167.1:0-4289 GCA_046047575.1 Bacteroidota bacterium
ATGGAAGGAGATGTTGAGGTGAGCTTTCTTCGTGTGAGTTCGTATAGAGGAACCGCCAGTACGGGAGAAGTAAAAGAGATGATGCCAGTAGGAGTTGATGTTCGTGGGCGTGAGGTGATCATCATTGAAGATATTGTAGATACAGGTAGAACCATGGGACGCATCAAGCAGAAGATGAAAGATTCGGGGGCGCTATCTGTGAGTATCTGCACGCTACTTTTTAAACCAGATGCCTTTGAAGGCGACTATTTGGTCGACTTCATCGGGAAGGAAATACCAGACAGATTTGTGGTCGGTTACGGCTTAGATTATGATGGATTGGGCCGCAATCTGCCTGCATTGTATCAATTAAACCCAAAGTAAAACATGTTGAATTTAGTGTTGTTCGGACCTCCGGGAGCAGGAAAAGGAACGCAATCAGAAAAATTGATCGCTCATTACGGTTTGGTGCATATTTCCACCGGAGACGTTTTCAGAGCATTGGATCCAGAATCGGAACTTGCCAAATTGGCCAAAAGCTATTCAGACAAAGGCGATCTTGTACCTGACGATGTGACCATAAAAATATTGGAGAATGAAGTGCTCAAGCACCCAAATGCCAAAGGTGTGATCTATGATGGCTTTCCGAGAACCAATGCACAGGCAGAGGCTTTGGACAGATTCCTGGCAGCAAAGGGAGATTCTATTTCCTTGATGGTGGCGTTAGATGTACCAGAAGAGGAATTGAAATCTCGATTATTGAAACGGGCCGAGGTTTCAGGCAGGGCAGATGATGCCGACCCCGAGATCATTGCCAATAGAATTTCCAATTACAATCGTCAAACAGCGCCTGTTGCCGAGTTTTACAAAGCGCAAGGTAAATTGAGCTTGGTCAATGGAATAGGCTCCATCGATGAGATCTTTGATCGTATCTGCCAAGCGGTAGATAAGGTCTAACGTATAAACAATAACGAACCTGAAGGAGAACCATACCTTTGGTTCTCCTTTCTTTTTAGCATGAAAAGCAATTTTATAGACCACGTAAAGATCTGCTGCAGAAGTGGCAAAGGTGGTAGCGGGTCATCTCATCTGTTTCGTTCCAGAGGAAATCCGTTAGGAGGACCTGATGGTGGTGACGGAGGTCGTGGCGGTCATGTGATCATACGTGGAAACAGGCAAATGTGGACCCTTCTTCATCTGCGATACAAGAAACACGTCATGGCCGGGCACGGGCAGAATGGGGGAAAATCTGAAGCGACAGGCGCAGGTGGCAAAGACGAGATCATTGAAGTTCCATTGGGAACCGTGGTCAAAGATGCCGAAACCGAAGAAGTGCTGATGGAGATAACGGAGGATGGTCAAGAATTGATACTTACTCCCGGAGGTCGAGGAGGAAAAGGCAATACATTCTTCAAAACATCAACCAACCAAACACCTCGAAAAGCTCAACCGGGTGAGCCGGGTCGCGAAGAATGGAAGACACTGGAGCTGAAAGTATTGGCAGATGTTGGATTGGTAGGATTTCCGAATGCCGGAAAATCGACCTTGCTGTCGGTGGTTTCTGCTGCCAAGCCAGAGATAGCCAACTATCCGTTTACCACGTTGGTGCCTAATTTGGGAATTGTAAGTTACCGTAATCACAAGTCCTTTGTAATGGCCGATATTCCCGGGATCATTGAAGGAGCACACGAAGGGAAAGGCCTCGGACTGCGGTTTCTCCGACACATTGAACGGAATTCAATTCTGCTATTCATGGTTCCTGCAGATTCGGCAGACGTGGTCAATGAATACAAGATATTGCTCAATGAGTTGGAACAGTACAATCCCGAACTGTTAGACAAGCAACGCGTGTTGGCCATTTCTAAATGCGACATGCTTGATGACGAACTCAGACAGGAATTGGCCTCATCCGTCAAACTGGATGTTCCGGTGGTTTACATTTCTTCGCTCACCCAGCAAGGAATACAAGAGTTGAAAGATGTGCTTTGGCAGAAAATGCAGTAAACTGCGCTTATCATGTACAGTCTTTTGACATATTCTTTACTTTCAAACCCTCATTTAAAAACCCTTTAATAACATACAATGAAAAAAATCTACTTAAGTCTATCATTATTGCTTGTTGCAGGTGCGTCAATGGCGCAAAGCATCGCAACAATGGAGATCAATCATTCATCTGCCAAAGAAGTTCCAACCATTGAACATTCTGTTGCTTTGGATGCAACCGATACCCTAGGTCTGGAAGAATTCGGAGACGAGATCTGGCAGTACGGATCACCATCTGGCTATGTGTTCGGAACCAATGATCTGGAGGATACACAGAGTATTCCAGGAACAACCGTACACCAATTGAACTATGAATATGCTGGAGGTTTTTTGGTAAATGGCAGCTATAACGTAGTTGGTGCCATGGTCTGGTTCGGTGGTAAGAACGATGCTTCTGGAAGCCCAGCAGACCTGAAAGTCAAGATGTACACACTGGCCGACAATAAGGCTTATGCTTCAGCTCAGTCTACAGCGCTGGATGCAGTAGGACCGAACCAAATGGTAGGTTCTGTTAACTTGGCATTTGCCGATGTGGACACGGTTGATGCTACGTATGCGTTATTTGCTAATCCAGTATGGATAAATGCCGATTTCGCCCTTGCAGTAGATATCAAAGACCTTTACGGCTCTCCTGCCGATACTGTTTGGATCTATGCTGATGAAGACGGTAGTTCAGATGGTTCCACTACTTGGACCAAGATCGGTTTCGACATTAACCCTGCAACTCTTTGGGCACGTTCTACAGGTCTGCTACAAGGCGGTTTGGATGTGAACTTGGCAATTTTTGCTTTGGTTGCAGAAAGCGGTGTAGGCATTGAGGAACAAGGATTCTTGAATGGTGTTAAAATGACAACATATCCGAATCCTGCTCTTACTAGCGATGTAGTGCGTATTCAGTACGCATTGGAGAATGCTGCTGATAAAGTTGAGATCAGAATCATGGATCTGAACGGAAAATTGGTATTCTCTACTTCTGAAGGAACAAAGGCAAGTGGCCTATATACTTTGGAAGTTCCTGCTGGAACACTTAGCGCTGGTTCTTACATCTACTCTTTGGAGGCCAACGGTGGAAGAATGGCTAAGAAAATGGAGATCTTGAAGTAAGATCGTCCTGCAATAGTTAAACAGAAAGGGCGTCAGACTTAGTCTGACGCCCTTTCTGCTTTTACACATTTTGCGATCATTTGGCCAGATCGGCCCGCACCCGCTTCATGAACTTGGATGCGTAAACAAAATCCACCACTTCTTGATTATCGGTCTTAAGGATCTCTTCTTTAGAACCTTCCCACCATTTTTCGCCCTTGTAGATGAATTGAATGTTCTCTCCGATCTCTATCACGGAGTTCATATCGTGCGTAATTACAATTGTAGTGATCTGGTATTCGTCCGTTATTTCTTTGATAAGCTGATCGATCACCAAACCGGTTTTGGGGTCAAGCCCAGAGTTGGGCTCATCACAGAAAAGATATTTCGGATTGGTTGCAATGGCACGTGCTATGGCCACACGTTTCTTCATTCCACCGCTCAATTCAGAGGGAAGCAACTTGGCCGCATTGGGCAGGTTGACCCTGTCCAAGCAGAATTGCGCCCTTGCTTTGCGTTCGGCCAAGGTCTGTTCTGTGAACATGGATAAGGGAAACATCACGTTGTCTTCCACGGTCATGGAGTCGAATAGAGCACCACCCTGAAAAAGCATACCGATATCTTTCCGTATGGACTTCTTCTCCTTGAAACTCATAGAGGCAAAATCGTTACCATCGAACTCGATGGTTCCCGAATCCACGTCATGCAAACCCACCATACACTTGGTAAGAACCGTTTTTCCCGAACCACTTTGACCGATAATGATGTTGACCTGTCCTTTGTGGAATTGCGCATCGATGTTTTTCAGAACATGATGTTCTCCGAAACTCTTATTCAAGCCCTTTACCTCTATCATTATTGCAACAGCATTTGTGTGAGGATCAGGTTGAATGTTAGAACAATAACGATGCTATATACAACGGAAACGGTACTTGCCCTGCCAACCTCGAGCGCTCCGCCTGTGGTGTGGTAACCGAAATAGGCAGGAACCGTGGTAATGATCACTGCAAAGACCACGGTCTTGATCAGGGCATACGTGATGTAAAATGGCTGGAACCAATACTGAATTCCGTAGATAAAGGTGCTTCCAGACACTTCACCGGTCAGGATTCCTGCCACGTAACCACCGAAAATTCCCAAGATCATGCTTATCACTACAATGAACGGATTGCAAATGATCGCTG
>JBJOHR010000168.1:0-3361 GCA_046047575.1 Bacteroidota bacterium
TTCAAGAATGGAAAGAATATCCTTATTGCGAATTCACCTGATGAATTCGTGAAGCAGATCCGTCTGTTGAAGGAAAATCCAGAATTGGTGACTTCCATCGGAAATGAGGCCCGAAAACTGGCCGAACAGGAATTCGACCTGAAAAACCTCAGTTCAAAATTGACCTATTTTTACGCAAACCTGTAACCGACCGCTTTGCGCCTTCTCGTTCTGCTTTCGCGATTTCCGTACCCGCTTGAAAAGGGCGACAAGTTGCGTGCGTTCCATCAGTTGCGCATTCTTTCGAAACATCATGAGGTTTTCCTTTGCGCGCTGCACGAAAATGACCTCAAACCAGAATGGGTCACGGAGGTGAAAAAGTACTGCTCCGAACTTGAAACCATTCGCATTTCACGGTTCGGACAGTTTGTCAATCTTGGATTTTCCGTATTCGGTTCTGAGCCATTTCAGGTGGCGTATTTCCATCAATCCGCTGCTCAGAATCGTGTTTCAGAATGCATTGACAAATGGAAACCCGATGCCATTTATTGTCAACTTTTGCGCACAGCCAAGTTTGTGGAGAACGTGAGTTCCATCCCGAAAGTGATTGACTTTCAGGATGCATTTTCGAAGGGAATTGAGCGTAGATTGGAAACCGATCCGTGGTATTGGAAACCGATTCTGTACTCGGAACTCGGTCGGTTAAATCTTTACGAGAAGAAGGTTTTTGAAACGTTCGACCATTGCACGATCATCTCCGAACAGGACCGAGATCAGCTTCCGTTCGGACAACGGGATGAAGTGACCATTGTGCGTAACGGTGTTGAATTGGATGATTTTCAACCCAGCTCAGAACCCAAAACCGTTGATGTGCTTTTTGCTGGCAACATGGGTTATCCGCCCAACGTGGATGCGGCCGTTTTCCTTGAATCGGAAGTAATGCCGCTGGTCAGAAAGCAAATTCCTGAGGCCAAATTGATGCTAGCGGGTGCTCGCCCCGATCAAAAAGTGAAAGACCTTGCGAGTGAATTGACCGAAGTGACAGGCTGGGTGGATGACATCCGTGATTGCTATGCGAAAGCAAAGGTGTTCGTGGCTCCGATGATGATCGGCACCGGCCTTCAGAACAAGCTGCTTGAGGCCATGGCCATGCGCATTCCGTGCATCACTTCTACCCTAGCGAATAATGCTTTAAAGGCAAAGCCTGATGTGGAAATCCTCATCGCAAAAACTGTAGATGAGTACGCAGCGCAGATCATTGAACTCCTCACCAATAAGGAAAAAGCAGATCAGATCGCCACAGCGGGACACCATCTCGTTGCTGAACATTTCAGTTGGGAAGGTGCTACGAAACCGCTTTTGGATATCTTGAAATCGTAATGGTTTGCAGCGGCAAACCCCTACAGAATTGACCTGAAATGCTGGATGGTCGCATCCAAAGCGATCAACGTGTCCTGCGGTAATTCCTCTTCTCCAAGCGGATGCTTACCACCGAACGTGTGATTGCCGTTTTCAATCAATTTCAAATCTGAGTTGGCGGTCCATTCGTTCAATTTCTGGGCGTATTCAAATGGAACCGTCTGGTCATCCGTTCCATGAATGAATAACGCGGGAACCTGAATATTGGAACAGGCAATTTCAAGATCATATCTCTCCTGCTGCGCAAAATAATCCTCCACAAACTGGTAGTACATCGGCATCTGCTGGTTGGTGCGCGCATTCGGAATGTAGATTACGCCATCTTGCATCCAAGTGTCAAAGTCGGCCTGCGTGCGCTTCATATCTCCGATCGAATTCCAGGTCACCAAACCTTTCACGCGGTCATCTTCGCTTGCTTTCACTACGGAAATTCCACCACCGCGACTATGTCCAAATAGGAAGATCTGCGTTCGATCCATCGCAATATCAGGAAACAGCGAACCATCAGAAATGCCATTGATCACCTGTTCGGTGTCGTACAATTCCTTGTGATAGTTGTTGTTGCCGAATGCTTCCAAGTCGGCAAATTCGGTCGGTTCATCAACCGTGGTTCCATCATGCGTAAAGTTGAAACTCACTGACGCAAACCCTGCTTTTGCCAACTCATCTCCAACCTTCGGGAAATGTCCCCAATCCTTAAAACCCTTGAATCCGTGAACAAAAATGACCACGGGCTGGTTCGATGTGCGATCATCAAACCGAATGTCAACCAACATGGGGCGATCATCGGAACCTGTTATTATTGATGTAATAAGTCGGATCATTTTCAGTTCTAATATCGTTCGAAGTTAACGCCATGAAGCCATTTCTGTTTTCACTTTTCGTTCTGTTCGCCATGAACGATGATATATTCTCTCAGAATCGGGAATGCAGGGACTGCATTGAATGGAAGGAAGGTCATCGGCTGAAATGGTCTGACTTCAAAGCCGCGCCCAAAAGACTTTCTCCCAATGCGGCCCTGACCGATAGCGGCATGTCGATTGAACTGAAATGCGATGGAAAAACTTCAAAAGCTGTGGTGAAATGCTATTTCAATCCGCACAAAAGTTGGACGAAGGATACGCAATCGACTTATCTGCTGAAGCACGAGCAGCTTCACTTTGACATCACGGAGCTGTTTGTCCGGAAACTGCGTGCTCAATTGGCCAAATTCGGGAACGATTGCGAGGCGCTTTCCAAGCACATTGAGGAATATTACCAGCGCAATTACAAGGAATTTGTGGCCTACCAGGACCGCTACGACCGCGAAAGCGAGCACAGCTTGAACAAGGAAAAACAGGCTTACTGGGAACAGAAAGTTGCACGGGAGCTTGACGAGTTGAAGCCTTACGCGTCTTTAGCCAGTAACTAGCACCAGGTCATCCGCCTCCACCAACGTTCCATCTTCCAGCGCAATGCGCTTGATCGTTCCCTCTGAAGTTGCCGTGACGGTGGTCTCCATCTTCATGGCCTCAATAATGAACAGCGGCTGGTTCTTTTTCACCTTCTCGCCTTTCTTCACCAGCACTTTGCTAAGCAATCCCTGAAGCGGTGCTCCGATTTGCGTTGCGTCTTCTTTGGAGGCTTTTTCGTGCTCAACCTTGACGATATTCAGGCTCTTGTCGAGAATTTCGATGTTGCGGGTCATTCCGTTCACGCGGAAGAAAAGCGTTCGCATTCCGTTATCGTCCGCAGGCCCGACCGAAAGCAGTTCGATGATGATGTTCTTCCCTTCACCGATCTCAACCAAGGTCTCATCGCGCAGTTTCATGCCGAAGAAAAAATTGCCCGTTGGGATCTTTGAAACGTCTCCGAACTCCTTTTTCTTCGCGTAATATTCTTCGAAAACCTTCGGATACATGAGGTATGACAGGTAGTCGGTGAACTTGAGCGAGGAATCGAATTTCTTCTTGAAATCCTCAAA
>JBJOHR010000169.1:0-11972 GCA_046047575.1 Bacteroidota bacterium
GGCTCATTACAAAACCAAGCTCCATAGTGCCAAAAGCCTTGATGGCTTCAACGGCTTTGTCAATTTTAGGGTTAATGATGTCGAGGTCTTCCTTGGTCCATTCTCCAAGTACATAATCCACTTGTTGGCCTTTGCCAAAGTTGTTACCAACCCCAAACCGTAATCGTGGATAATCTTGTCTACCAAGAACCTGGTTGATGCTTTTCAATCCGTTGTGGCCGCCATCGCTTCCCTTGGCCCGAATACGAATTACGCCAGTATCTAAAGCAATATCGTCTGTAATGATCAGTACTTTGTCGATGGGAACCTTGGTTTCTCCCATCCAATACTGAACAGCCTTTCCGCTCAGGTTCATGTAGGTGTTCGGCTTTAGTAGGACGAAGGTTCTGCCTTTGAATTTCACCTCGCACACATCGCCAAAACGGCCTGTCTTAAAAACAGAAGTGGACGCCTCCGCAAAGGCGTCCACTATCTTAAATCCTATGTTGTGACGGGTTTCGGCATACTCACTGCCTATGTTACCCAACCCAACAATGAGGTACTTCATGCTTATTCAGCTGCACTTGCATCCGATGCTTCAACGGCTTCGGTGCTTTCTGCTGTATCATCGGCATCATTTTCTACCACAGCACCACGCTTCATTCTTACAGCAACGATGATCTGGTTTGGATCTGCCAAAAAGGTCAATCCAGGAATTTTCAGTTCACCGACCTTGATGGCCTTACCTATGCGCAGGTTGGTAATGTCAAGTTCAATTGAACTAGGCATGTTTTCTGGCAAGCCTTGAACTTTTACATCTCGCATAACCACTTTCAATTTACCACCCGCTAGAACACCTCTCGACTGTCCTTTGATCTGAATGGTCAAGGTAGTTTTGATAGGACGACCTGTCAACTGTTGAAAGTCAGCGTGTACGATCTTGTCAGAAACAGGATGATACTGAATGTCCTTAAGGATGGCAGAGTAGGTTTCTCCATCTACATCAAGGTTAACGATGTGCTGATCTGGTGTAAAGATCAATTTGTTGAATGCACGCTCATCGATCTGAACATGTACTTCTTGTTTTCCCCCGTAGATGATGCATGGAACCAAGCCCTCATTTCTAAGTGCTTTTGCATCGGCTTTCCCAAGGGACTTCCTTTTTGATCCTGTAATAGTGATCGATTCCATTGTTTGAATTGTTTTTGGTTAATTATTGATTTCTGATTAAAAAATGAACTTGGTGCTGATCGACTCGTAGTTGTGAGCCTTTTTGATAACATCAGCAAACAAGGGCGCAACTGAAAGCACCGTTATCTTATTGTTTTCCTGCTTCAGAGGAATTGTGTCTGTTGTAACCAACTCGGTCAAGCGCGAGTTGAGAATATTCTCGTGTGCATTGCCCGAAAGTAATGGGTGAGTGATGCAAGCTCTAACGGTCTTTGCACCATGGTCCAACATCATTTCTGCAGCTTTGCAAAGCGTGCCTCCGGTATCGATTATGTCGTCCACAAGAACAACATCCTTGCCCTCCACATCACCGATAACGGTCATGTCGGCTACCTGATTGGCCACTTTGCGCTGCTTGTAGCAGATGGCAAGATCCACATTCAGCGCCTTGGCATAAGCATTTGCTCTTCTTGTTCCGCCAACGTCAGGTGTTGCCATTACCAAGTTGTCGATGTTCATGGTATTCTTCAAATGATCCAAGAACAGATAAGAACCGAAAAGGTGATCCACAGGAACGTCAAAGAATCCTTGGATCTGATCGGCATGCAGGTCCATGGTCATGACACGGGTAACGCCAGCAGCTTCCAACAGGTCCGCCATCAATTTGGCACCTATCGGAACACGTGGTTTCACTTTTCTATCCTGACGCGCCCATCCGAAATAAGGGATAACCGCCACAATTCTTTTGGCCGATGCACGCTTGGCAGCATCGATCATCAAAAGCAATTCGAGCAGGTTGTCACCTGGAGGAAAGGTGGACTGAATGATGAAAACATCATCGCCACGGATAGATTCTTCAAAACAAGGCTCGTATTCGCCATCCTTGAAGCGCAAGGTTGTCTGGTTGCTCAATGGTTGGCCATAGCTTTCAGCGATCTTTTCTGAAAGATATTGAGTGGCTTCTCCAGTAAACAATTTAACGTGAAACGGCATAATGAGGTCTCCTTGTTTTTAGGGGCTGCGAAAGTAATGATTTTGTATCCGATTTCCGCACGAATTTCGGGCAGTTTCACGAAATTGCGTTTCCGTAATTGAAAAACGTATAAATTCGCAGCCCCAATCACAGGCCGAAGTGGCGGAATTGGTAGACGCGCACGACTCAAACTCGTGTTCCGCAAGGAGTGCCGGTTCGACCCCGGCCTTCGGTACTGAAACCCCGATACGAAAGTGTCGGGGTTTTTTGTTCAACATCCTTAGCTTCGCGACTCCAATGGACGAAGGTTTCATCAAATACGATAATCCCGAAAAACAGCTTCGCTACGACCGCGCTTACTTGCGCATGGCGTTGGAATGGGCAAAACTGTCCCATTGCCAGCGCAGGCAGGTGGGAGCCATCATTGTTAAAGAAGGACAGATCATTGCCGATGGTTATAACGGAACACCTTCGGGCTTTGACAACTGCTGCGAAGACGAAGATGGTAGCACCAAATGGTACGTGCTTCATGCCGAGGCCAATGCCATTATGAAAGTTGCCCGGTCCATGAACAGTGCGCGCAATTCCACGTTGTACTTAACCATGTCGCCCTGCAAGGACTGCAGCAAATTGGTACATCAGGCCGGAATAAAAAGGTTGGTCTTCATCAACGGCTACAAGGACATGACCGGAGTTGATTTTTTGAAGGAGGCAGGCGTGGAAGTGGTTCAGTTACCCGAAGTAAGTATTGATGAGCGATAGTAAGCTTAGACTATTCATCTATTATCCCATCGTGTTGGCGGTGGTGCTTGCCGGAGGCATCTATTTGGGTTCTATGTTGGGTGTGGGTTACATTCCAGGTACGCTCATAGAAGTACCATCCAATACCTCTAAGAAGATCACCAACCTGCTCAATTACGTAGAGGAAGAATATGTGGACAGTGTCGATCTGGATGGCCTGACTGAATCGGCTATCATTAGCATGTTGGAGCAGTTGGATCCGCATTCGTCCTACATTCCTGCGCAGGACCTGGACGCCATGAACGAACCTTTGAGTGGCAATTTTGATGGAATCGGGGTGGAGTTCAACATTATCAACGACACCATTGTGGTGGTGGCTCCGATAAACGGTGGTCCGTCAGAAAAATTGGGAATTCTTTCTGGCGACAGGATCGTGACCATTGGAGATAGCCTGATAGCCGGAGTTGGAGTGACCAACAAGGATGTGATCTCCATGTTACGTGGTGAACGGGGCACTAAAGTGAAGGTGGGCATTGCACGAAGAGGCGAGAAAGGACTTCTCAGTTTCAACATTACAAGAGATAAGATTCCCATCTATAGTGTTGATGCCGGTTATATGGTGAACGACAGGATCGGCTACATTAAAGTGAACCGATTTGCGGCCACAACCTATGATGAATTCGTGGAAAAGTTGGACGCTTTGAAGGAAGCCGGTATGCAGTCGCTGATCCTAGACCTGCGTGGAAATCCTGGCGGATACTTGAATGCCGCCATCGAAATGTGCGATGAATTCCTGAAAGAGGGGAAACTGATCGTTTACACAGAAGGTCGTTCACGGCCCAAGGACAGTGCGTATGCAACCGACCGTGGTCGATTTGAAAAAGGCCAACTTGTGGTACTTGTGGACGAGGGCTCGGCCTCTGCTTCTGAAATTGTTTCCGGAGCTGTGCAGGACAACGACCGAGGCACGATCGTAGGACGAAGAACCTTTGGAAAGGGCCTGGTGCAAGAGCAGGTTGAATTGCAGGATGGTTCGGCCGTCAGGCTCACCATTGCCCGATATTACACACCTACGGGTCGATGCATACAGCGTCCGTACAGTAAGGTCGAGGATTATTACGATGATTTTCTAGATCGCATAGAAAGTGGTGAACTCTACGAGGCCGATAGCATTTCTGTGGACGACAAGGAGAAATTCGTGACGCCTGGTGGAAAGGTGGTGTACGGAGGCGGTGGAATCATTCCTGATGTTTTCGTTCCATTGGATACGACCGGGTATTCGGCATTCCACACTGAACTGATAAGAACCGGTGTGCTGCGCGAATTCGCATTGAACTATGCGGTAGAGAATCGGTCCAGATTGGGCAAGTTTCCGGATCCGAACAAATTCAAGGTCGGTTTTTCGTTGACCGATGCTGATTTTGATGCATTGAAGCAATTCGCACGGACCAAGGATGTTAAACTGGCTGCCACCAAGGATAAGGAGCTCCTCAATAACCTGAAAGCCCTCATTGCACGCGGTATTTGGAACGGTGACGGATTCTATCCTATTATCAACGAAGAGGACGGAATGATGCTCAAAGCAGTGGAAATACTGTCTAATTGAGCTTATACACTTTGCCGGGCAGGTTGCTCACCACGCCTTCAAATTCCAGTTCCAAGAGCACCGAGGCAACCTTACTCATGGGTAGTTCGGTCAAAACCGCCAATCGGTCAATGGTCTGATTCTGCTGCCTTAGCACCGATACCACCTTTTCTTGATCCGGGGTAAGGTCAATGAGCAGCTTTGTTTGTTTCTGTTGCTTCGGTTCATTGGGGTTTGGCTGCCATCCCATGGCCGTAAGCACATCGTCTCCAGAACCGATAAGGGCGGCTTTCAGGTCTTTGATCAGCTTGTTGCAGCCTTCAGAATAAGGGTCAGATACCCGTCCTGGAATGGCAAACACGTCCCTGTTATAGCTGTTGGCAACATCTGCCGTAATAAGCGAACCTCCTTTGGCCGCAGATTCAACAACAATGGTTGCATCAGCCATTCCGGCAATGATCCTGTTACGACTTGGAAAATTCTCTGGCATGGCCGGACTTCCCATTCCAAAATCAGACACAATTCCCCCGTTGGCTAGCATTTCGGCTGCGGTATTCCTATGCCCGGTAGGGCTTATGGTGTGCAACCCGTGAGCGATTACCCCAATGGTCGGGGTACCGAATTTCAAGGCCGCACGGTGCGCAGCAATGTCGATTCCAAAGGCCAGACCACTGACAATGGTTACGTTGACTTCCGCCAAAGCCGCTACCAGTTTCTCTGTGGTCTCCACACCATGCCGCGTGGCATTTCTAGTGCCTACAATGCTTACAATCCGTTCAGGGTTGGGTTCAAAATTCCCTTTGGTGTACAGTACAATGGGCGAATCATCACAATGCCGTAAACGCTGCGGATAGTCGGGGTTCAGGTAGGTGATGATCTTCACGTTCGCCTTTTCGCAGCGGTCGATCTCATTGTCCGCTTCTTTTAAGAGGTCGCTGCTTGCCACAGCGTTGGCAAGTATCTGTCCGATGCCCGGAATACGTTCCAGAAAGGATCTTTTCTGTTCAAAAACCTGCTTAGCCCCACCACTATAGGCTATGAGCTTCTTGGCGGCCACATCTCCAACGCCATTCACCTTGCTCAGCGCAATCAAGTATTGCGTCTCTTCCTGTCTATCCAACAATCCAAATATTGATATATTCGTCCGATCTAAATTTAGCGTCAATCTGCTGAAACAATCCCACATGAAAAGAATTTTTACAACAACTATTCTATCTCTTATTGTTCTGTTTTCTGTTGCGCAAGACACAGGAACAGTGAAAGGAACCGTTAAGGACAAGGACTCTGGCGAGACCATTATTGGCGCTAGTGTTGTGCTGCAATCTGATAAAGGCCGAGGTGCAGCCACCGATTTTGATGGCAATTTCTCATTGATCCTGCCGGTTGGTGACCAAAAGATCGTGGTCACTTCCATCGGCTATGAATCGCAGACCATTCCCGTTACCGTCAAAGGGGGAGAAACCGTAACGGTCAACATCGACCTCGCCATTGAATCGCAGAAGTTGGAAATGGTGGTGGTCTCTGCCGGTAAGTTCGAACAGAGGGTGGAAGACCTTACGGTATCTGTTTCTGTTATTAAGCCTGATCTGGTAGAAAACCGTGGGTCCACAAGTGCGGAAGATGCCCTTGAACAGACTCCAGGATTGACAATCGTTGACTCGGAACCGCAAATGAGAGGCGGTAGTGGATACAGTTTCGGTGCAGGTTCCAGGGTAATGGTTCTTGTGGATGACCTTCCTTTACTATCTGGCGATGCGGGTAGACCAAGTTGGGGATTCGTTCCGGTTGAAAATCTAGAGCAAATCGAGGTTATTAAAGGGGCTTCATCGGTGCTATATGGATCTGCCGCCCTCAACGGTATAATAAACATCAGAACAGCTTATCCCAAGGACAAGCCTCAGACTAAAATCAATCTCATTACAGGATTTTACAGTGCACCTGAACGAGATACTGCTAAGTGGTGGGGACCGGACGACCTACCAATTTATGGAGGCTTAAATTTCTTCCATTCGCGAAAAATAGGCCAGTGGGATCTCGTGGTTGGCGGTAACGTTTTTATAGACAATTCATATGTGGGTTACGAATCTGGCGATACGTTGATAAACGGAACTCCTATGATCATTGATACTGATACCGTTGGCAATAAGAGTTATTCACTACCCCAAAAAGAATTCAATAATAGATTCCGATTGAACTTCAACCTGAGAAGGAGGTCGAAGAAGTACAGCGGAATTTCTTATGGTCTCAACGGAAACATCATGTATTCAAGGAGTGCTGGGTCGCTTATTTGGAAAAATAATCATGAAGGAATTTATCGACCTATGCAAGGAAGCATCACGAGAACGTTGCAAACGACTCTCAATATAGACCCGTACTTCGTATATTCAGGTGAGAAGGGTTCGAGACATACACTGAGAGGAAGGGTGTTCCACCAGAATAACGATAACGATAACAATCAGGCAAATTTGAATACGGTGTTTTTCGGGGAATATCAATTTGCGCACCGATTTGTTCAGATCAACGATTTCACCGTCACTACTGGAGCAATGAGCCAGTATACGATGGGAGAATCTCAACTATATGCTGCGAATGAAAAAGGTAACGGGATTAATACTGCAATAAATGCCGCTGGTTACCTACAGCTTGATAAGAAATTCTGGGATCGTGTCAATTTGAACGGGGGTATACGAGTGGAGTGGTTCCGGGTTAATGATCGCGACAGTGAGGTTGCCCCTGTATTTCGAGTTGGGGCAAACACAGAGCTTTGGAGGGGTGCTTTCTTAAGGGCATCGTTTGGTCAAGGTTTCCGATTTCCAACCATTGCTGAGCGATACATCAGCACTACTATAGGTGGCGTTCCTATCCAGCCGAATCCAAACCTGAAGTCAGAGAAAAGCTGGGCAACCGAGGTTGGTCTGATGCAAGGAATCAAGATCGGTAAGTTCTTGGGGTTTGCTGATATAGCGGGATTTTATCAGCGGTATGAGGACTTCGTGGAGTTCAACGCTGGTTTCTTTGGTGGTCAGGATAACGGCTTCTTTGGATTGGCATTCCAATCACAGAATACTGGACCTGCAAGAGTTTATGGTGTAGACGTTTCCGTGATGGGTAATGGTCAGTTTACTGATTGGTTTGGAATGAACATACTTGTCGGTTATACTTACACCAGACCAGAAACGCTAGACCCATTTTATGAATATGCGACAGGTGTGCGATTTGGTGACACTATTGCCATTTCGCAGCTTAACTCAACAAGTATTCTATACGGTTCAAACGGAGATTCGGAGTTTGGGGTGCCAACATCAGCAGACACGGCTGCATTCTTAGCAAATCCGGTGTTGAAATACCGGTTTGAACATTTGGTCAATGTCGACTTAGAGTTTGTGTTCACCATCAGTAAGAAGTACAAACTTGCCTTAGGAGGCACTTACCGCTATTACAGCTACATGAGAAGTGTTGACAGAGCTTTCTATGAATTTGATAGAAATCTGCTACAGGTAATCGGACAAGAATCTTGGGGTGCAGCTGAATGGCGAAATGACCACAACAAAGGAGACCATGTATTCGATCTTCGTGGGTCGCTAGAATTCAATGAGCAAATTAAGTTGGGCATTATTGTTAAGAATGTGGCTAACAGGGAATATGCCCTACGGCCGTTGAAGATCAATGCCCCTCGTTCCACCCAGCTGCAACTTACCGTTCAGTTCTAGTAGACAGACATTTCGTTTGAATGGCCCGGCCGCAACTGATCGATCAGTTGCGGCCGAGCTGTTTTAGAGATGTAATGCTAAAAGTTACGGCATTGTCATGGTGCAGCTACTTATTGCTTAATTATGATGAGTATCAAATTGGCAATTGCCAAATTTTTTCACCTTTGACGCCATTACCAACACATAGGAAATTATGGCTAAGAAAAGGACAAGAACCACCGTAAAGCTTACCGAGAAAAGAGAACACAGCTTTTTCGGTGATGTACTCAAGTATTTCGATCACGCAGCTCAGTTTCTGGATCACGATCCCGCATTACTGGAACAGATCAAGTACTGCAACAGTGTTTACCGCATGCGTTTCCCGGTTAAAAATGACGAAGGGAAAATTGAGGTGATAGAGGCCTACCGTGTAGAGCACAGTCACCACAGGCAGCCTACCAAAGGCGGAATCAGATACAGTATCCATGTAGAGCAGGACGAAGTAATGGCGCTGGCCGCCCTTATGACCTACAAGTGTGCGTTAGTGGATGTGCCATTCGGTGGTGCCAAAGGCGGTATCAAGGTAAGCCCACGGCTTTGTTCTACAGGCATGCTGGAGCGCATTACCAGAAGATACACCACCGAGCTGGTGAAGAAGAACTTCATAGGCCCTGGAATTGATGTACCTGCTCCTGATTATGGCAGTGGCGAACGCGAAATGGCATGGATGGCTGACACCTACGCAACGTTCTACCCGACCGACCTCAATGCCATTGCCTGCGTAACGGGCAAGCCCATATCGCATGGAGGTATTGCAGGAAGAAGAGAGGCCACCGGCCTTGGTGTGTTCTACGGAGTGCGCCACGCCTGCTCTTTCAAAGAAGACATGGACAGATTGGGCCTTACCGTAGGCTTGGAAGGTAAGCGAATTGCCATACAGGGAATGGGCAATGTGGGCTATTGGGCTGCAAAGTTCTTCCACCAAGGAGGTGCCAAGGTCATTGCAGTTTCAGAATGGGACGGATCCATTTACAACGAAAAAGGCATTGACCCGGATGCGCTGCTCAAGTACAAGACGGAGAACAACGGCATCCTCGGATTCCCTGGGGCGAAGGACCTGGAAGGAGGACCGGGCGCTGCGCTTGAGGTGGAATGCGATATTCTGATTCCGGCCGCATTGGAGAATCAGGTGAACAGCGACAATGCCCACAACATCAAGTGCAAGATCTTGGCAGAGGCCGCCAACGGCCCCGTAACGCCAGAGGCTGAGCAGGTGTTGCTGAAGAAAGGGGTGATCCTCATTCCAGACATCTTCATCAATGCAGGTGGAGTGAGTGTTTCGTATTTCGAGTGGTTGAAGAACCTATCGCACGTACGTTTCGGACGTATGGAGAAGCGCTACCGCGCCACTATGAACAACAACATCCTCAACGCCATTGAGGGTGCCAGCGGTACCAAGGTCTCAGAAGAGTCCATGAATCTGATCAACCGCGGGGCAGACGAGCGCGATCTAGTCTATTCCGGTCTGGAGGAGACCATGATAACGGCCTACGACAACATCCGCAACCGTATGGTGAACACCAAAGGCATAAACGACCTGCGCACCGCAGCGTTCGTTGAGGCCATAGACAAGGTGGCTGTCAGTTATCACAACTTGGGTATCTGGCCATAAGCAGCCGTTGATTGAACGCAATGCGGCCCCGCCAAGCACCAGCTTGGCGGGGCCGCTTCGTTTTGCATCAGAGCAGCACCACGTAGCGCAGGACATCGTCATCCACCTTGCGGTCCCACTGGCGCAGCATGAAGTGGTCGGTCTTCGTATACTCGTAGATATGTCGGTCTAAGAGCATGACATGCTCATAACGCAGGCCATGAGGTCCTTATTGCAAGGCCAGTCTTTCCAGGAACACGGAGTTCAAAGGTCTGCCCTGTGAGGTTGCGGTGGCCCAAAGCATCACTTCCTCGGCACCCACACGTCTTTTCTCCAGATGCACCTGCATACGTGTGGCAAGTGTGGCCAAGGCTCCTCGTTGCTCATTTATGGGAACAGCGGCACGGTCGGGTTCCAGCAGCCAATGGTAGATGTCCTGCTCCAGTTCGTAAAGGCCATGGTCTTTTTTGAAGAAGCGTTTGCTGTTGCGTAGGTAATGTAAGAAGCCTCCTTGTGCATCGTTCTGCCAGAGCAGCAAGAGGCGTATGAGTCTTGCCATTCCCTGTAGGTCCAATCGGTCTGATAGGATGCCGAGTTGCCGTATCCGGTCAAAGTAGGCAGCGGCTTTCCGATGGTTGTCGGTGAACATGTAGCATACTCCCAGATTGTACAGGAATGTGATGCGCGAACTGTGTGGCACCGATGTGCCGTATTTACGCAGGCCAGCCATCACCCCTTGCTCGCGATCGAGCGCGGCCTGCAATTGTCCAGTGTTCATGAAGTAAAGGGTGAAGTTCCTTTCGGTTTCGATGAAGTGCCACATGGCCTCTTTGCGGTTGGTAGGACTTATTTTCTCCAAGCGCTGAAGCAATGGCCAAGCCTCATTGATGCGCCCCATAATGTTGAGCCTGCCCACAACGCTGCCTATCGTGGCGATGTACATTGCCTGATCCATTGTGGTGCGTTTTGGATTTCGGTCGAACATGGCCAGCAGGCGCATCTTATCTGCCAGACCCTCTGCGTGGTTGCCCATGTAATCGTTGTACAGGCTCATGGTGTTCATGTAGCGCAGCTGCGCTGGTAGGGAATCGGCCAGATTGATGTCACGCATCTCTGCACTGTTCATCAACTCCTCCATGCCTTTGCGCTGGGATTCGCTGTCTGATGTGCGGAAACGCCTGTGGTAATCGTGCATACGGTCGTAGATCTGCACGTACCGGACATAACGGTTCAGTTTGCTCGTGGCCGTTTCCAAGCGGTATTCGTTGTCTGTAATGATGGTCTGAAGCTTTATGCGGTCGGCACTCTTGTGTACGATGCGCAGCACTTCACGCAGTTGTACTTCAGTCATCAGATCTTCCACTTCCATGGCCAACGAAATGCCTCTGGTGGCCGCTTCAGCGGCTTCGTCCATCAGACCCTGATCAAGCAGCAGCGTGGCCTCATCGAGCCAGTGCAATGGGTCGTGGCGGGTTCTGCGTGCTTTCCGTAGAAGGCTCAACTGAGCTACCATCCGTTGGTAAAGCCGCATTTTCTCCACGGCCAGATTATTGGCGATCCGGTGGCCTTTCAGTTGGTGGGCCAGTTGCTGGCCGTCATAGGTTTCCATACCCTGCAAGACGGTGTAAAGCAGCAGATGGCCATCGTCATTCAATGGGTCTCCGCGCTCCAGTAGGCGCTTGCATGCGCGTTGCTGTCCTTGGTCTAAACTATGTACCAAACGGTGTAAAGTGTCATTTCTCATTCACGCGCCCTAAAAGTCGATGAAATATATGGGAAAAGTTTGTTTGACACGCGTTGGTATGCCTGCTTCCTTTGGAACAAACAAACAACAGATGCCAACTTATACATTCACCACACTGAGCAGCTACGCCCTAGGCACGCACACGGTAACCTTTACCAAAAGCACCCTTACCATCAAACTCACCTCTACGGGGCAGACAGTGTACGAGGGCAAGTTCTCCACCGCACCTGTTGCCTTCATGTGTTCGGGCAACGATTTCTGCATAGGCACCCTCAACGACAATGGCACCTTCAGCCACACCGTTGATTTTAGCAAGAGACGCGCAGCCATTTGGCTCATTGAGCAGAACAACAACAACAAGTTCATAGGTTCAGATGACGACAGCAACCCCGGTGTGTACAACAAGTACGCGGTGAACAACTGCCCCGTGCGGCTGAGCA
>JBJOHR010000170.1:0-14248 GCA_046047575.1 Bacteroidota bacterium
TGCTTGAAAAAGCAGGACTTTCCGAGCTTTCGAAAGGTCTGAATACTGGTTTTGCACCAAGCCGCAAGGAAGTGATCGGAACTGCCCGCAAGGCACTTCTTCATTTGAAAGACCGAAACGAGGGTGTTCGTTCTGAACTGAAAAACTGGTTGACCGCGCAGAAAAAACTGAATGAAGACCGTTACAATAGTTTCCTATTCAGTGAAACGCCAAACAGTGCTACGAAGATCGATGCCGTTGCCCCCGAATACGCGAGTGACTCGCCTTCTATCGATGGGCGTGAAGTATTGCTCAAGAACTTCGACAGAATATTCTCCGAACGGGCCGAAGTGGTTGCTTTCGGAGAGGACCTTGGCAATATTGGTGGAGTAAACCAAGGCTTTGAAGGCTTGCAGAAGAAGTTCGGTGACGATCGAATTTTCGATGTGGGAATCCGCGAAGCAACCATCATGGGTCAAGGGATTGGAATGGCACTGCGCGGCCTTCGACCGATTGCCGAAATTCAGTATTTGGACTACCTGCTTTACGGCTTGCAACCGTT
This sequence comes from Bacteroidota bacterium, assembly GCA_046047575.1. Taxonomy (GTDB): domain Bacteria; phylum Bacteroidota; class Bacteroidia; order UBA10329; family UBA10329; genus UBA10329. The sequence goes on from JBJOHR010000170.1 coordinate 542, forward strand.
GAGCGATGACCTTGCTTCGCTTCAATACAGAACAAAAGGCGGTCAGAAATGTCCGCTCATCATCCGTACACGTGGTCACCGTTTGGAAGGTATTTGGCATGCTGGCTCCCCAATGGGAATGATCATCAACGCTTTGCGCGGCATTCATGTGTGTGTTCCTCGGAACATGGTTCAGGCTGCTGGTTTTTACAATACGCTGCTTGCATCGGATGATCCAGGGTTGATCATTGAGCCACTGAACGGCTACCGAACCAAGGAGAAATTGCCTTCAAACCTTGGCGAGTTCAAAACGCCTTTGGGTATTCCTGAAGTGCTTCGCGAAGGAACTGACATCACAATAGTAACGTACGGTTCTTGCGTGAATTTGGCCATCAAAGCATGCGATGAATTGGCCGAAGCGGGAATTTCTGCCGAGTTGATTGACGTTCAGACCTTGCTTCCATTCGATACTCATCATTCGATTGTGGAATCACTCAAGAAAACCAACCGTTTGTTGGTGATTGATGAGGATGTTCCTGGTGGCGCTTCTGCTTATATCACGCAGAAAATTGTTGAAGAGCAGAAAGGTTATTTCTTTTTGGACAGCGAACCGAAAACGTTGACCGCTCAGCCACACAGAACGGCTTACGGAACAGATGGCGATTACTTCAGCAAACCAAGCGTTGAGGATATGGTTGAGGCCGCTTACGCGATAATGAGCGAGGCCGACCCGAACAGATTTCCGAACATTTTCGGGTAAGATGGAAAATCGAGTTACGGAATCGAGTTCCAATTACAACAACTTGGAAAAGATGTCAGTAGCAGAACTGCTGACCAACATCAACCGTGAGGATAAGACCGTTCCGTTTGCCATAGAAAAGGCGCTTCCTCAGATTGAAAAACTCATTGATGCGGTGATTTCCAAGATGGAATATGGCGGACGGCTGTTCTACATTGGTGCGGGCACCAGCGGCAGGTTGGGAATTGTAGATGCTTCAGAATGCCCGCCAACCTATGGCGTTCCGCATGGCTTGGTGATCGGAATTATTGCAGGTGGCGATGCCGCCATTCGCAAGGCTGTTGAGTTTGCAGAAGACAGCGAAACACAGGGCTGGAAAGACCTACAGGAGCATGATGTTTCTCCGAAAGATATCGTGATCGGCATCAGCGCTTCAGGAACGGCTCCTTACGTAATTGGCGCGTTGAAAGATTGCCAGTCCAACGGAATCACAACAGGTTGCATCGCTTGCAATCAGAATTCACCAATGGCTGCTGTGTCTGACTTTCCAGTAGAAGTGGTTGTCGGTCCTGAGTTTGTTACAGGAAGCACAAGAATGAAATCTGGAACGGCACAGAAACTCGTTCTGAATATGATCACCACCACAACCATGGTGAAACTCGGCCGCGTGAAAGGCAACAAAATGGTTGATATGCAACTAAGCAACAACAAGTTGGTTGACCGTGGCGTTCGAATGATCATGGACGAAACCGGTATCGAAAGAAGCGTTGCTGAGCGGCTACTGAATGAGCAGGGAAGTGTTCGGAAAGCCGTTGATTTTCATTTCACACAAAGAAGCGGAGACGCAGAGTGACAGATTTTTCATTTCTAATTCCTCATTTCTAATTGTAAAGTGCATTCCATCGAACCATATTATCGCTGGCGCGATTACTACATCGCTGAGGAAGATTCGCGGTCGCCATTCTTTGGTCGTGAACACAGCGAGTTTGAATTCACCGACCACATCTACGATTTCGTGCTTCATCCGCAGTGGGATAGCATGGACTCCCCTACACTTTTCCTAAAAGTTCTTTTTGCTGATTACGAACAGGGATTCGCCATCATCGAATTCATTGGCGAATGGAACGACCTGCTGTACAACGACATCATGATCCTAAAGCGAGACATCATCGAAAACATGATGTATGAGGGTATCAACAAATTCGTATTGATCGGTGAAAACGTGCTCAACTTCCATTATTCCGATGAAGAATATTATGCCGAATGGTTTGATGAAGTTGAAGAAGGCTGGATAATCGGACTCAATTTCCGCGACCATGTGATTGCAGAAATGCAGCAGGCACAGATCGACTACTACATCAACCTTGGCGGCAGATTTCAAGACATCAATTGGCGAACGTTCAGCCCAACGCGTCTTTTTGAGTTGCTGGATGAACTGGTGACCAAAAGATTGCAGGCTTGACCTTGGTGCGCCCATCTGTCCGAAGTATCTTCACCCGCTCAAAATCCGCCCATGCGACCAAAGGAAACTGATCAGCACATGATTTTCGGCATTCATCCCGTAATGGAAGCCGTGGATTCGGGTAAGGAAATTGAGAAGGTCTTCCTGAAAAAAGGAAGCACCAATGAGGCCGTCCTTGAACTGAAAAGAGCGCTAAAAGGCAAGCGCGTCCCATTTCAGGAAGTGCCGCAGGAAAAGTTAAGTCGACTTACCAGAAAGAACCATCAGGGCGTGGTTGCGCTTCTTTCTCCGATTGAATACCAGAACATAGATGAGGTTACCCGCAGGCTGATAGATGAAGGGAAAGAACCATTGATACTTGTGTTGGATCGCGTTTCGGATGTCGGGAACTTCGGTGCCATCTGTCGGTCGGCAGAATGTGCTGGTGTACACGCCATTTTGGTTCCTACAAAAGGCAGCGCCCAGATCAATTCGTTCGCGGTAAAGAGTTCTGCAGGAGCTATTTTCAACATTCCGATCTGTAGAACAGGCCACATTCTTTCGGAAGTCCGCAGCTTGCAAGAAAGCGGCCTGCGCGTGGTGGCCTGCTCAGAAAAAGGCGATAAGGCGATCTACAGCACCGACCTTTCCGGACCGATGGCCATCATTATGGGTTCTGAAGACGATGGCATTGGCGATGGACTGATGGAACTTGCCACCGACCATGTGAATATTCCGATGGCCGGCAACACGGGTTCGTTGAACGTCTCTGTGGCAACAGGAATCGTTCTTTTTGAGCGACTCAGACAAGCGACAAATGTTGGGTAGGACCGAAAAGGTCATACTTGGCACCATCCTAATTATAGGAACCGCACTTCGCATTTATAATTATTGGGATTTCTCGCTCTCCAACGATGAGTTGAGTGCCCTTGCCCGACTGAGTTTCGATTCATTCTCCGACCTGATCATTAATGGCGTTCGGATAGATGGCCATCCGCCAGCAGCACAGGTCATTCTGTGGTACATGACCAAATGGTTTGGAAACAGTGTAGCAGTAGTTCGGCTTCCGTTCGTTTTGGCCGGGATTCTTTCGGTCTTGTTTATGTTCCGATTAGCAAAAGAGTGGATCAGTACTTCGGCCGGCCTGTTGTCCGCTGCGGCATTTGCCACGCTCGAATTCCCACTGCTTTACAGTCGAATTGCCAGACCATATGCGCTTGGAATGCTGTTCGTGCTAATGGCTGCATTCTTCTGGATTCGGATTGTCAACAACAAGCAAAAACCAGGTGATTTTATTTGGCTTGCCCTCAGTCTGGCACTTTGCGCCTATTCACACTATTTCGCAGCACTCACTGCAGCCATTCTGGCCTTTACAGGTTTGTTATTGATCAAGGGTCAACGCCTTAAGACCTATCTGATTTCGCTTTTCGGGGCGTTGTTGTTTTTTGCACCCTACATTCCCAACTTCCTGTACCAATTGAATTTAGGTGGAGTTGGCCAATGGCTGGGGCCTCCCCAAAATGACTGGATACTTCAACACCTGTTCTACGTTTTCAACGGATCTTATTTTGTTACCCTAACCACCATTGCAGTTGGATCGCTAGGGCTTTTTGTATTCAGACCCAAGGTTTCATTTGCAAAACACATTCTACCGCTTTTCCTTTTTCTGGCACCATTTCTGGTCGGCTTCTTCTATTCAAGAACCGTGAATCCTGTGCTACAGCATAGCACGCTGCTGTTCTCGTTTCCGTTCTTGTTGGTATTCGCTTTTTCTGGTTGGGAAGATGGCAAGGAAAGATTGAGCTATGCCATTGTTCATGTACTAGTGATAATTACACTCTGGAGTTCGGTAGTCGAAAAGCGTTTCTATACTTCGAATCAATTCGGGGTGTTTAAGGAATTGGCAGCGCATATTGTAGATTGGAAGCATCAGGTAAATGACGATGTTGTTCTTACTGGAGACTTCAACCTGCCGTTCTACATTCATTATTATTTGGATAGGATAGAACCTACTGAGTTGGCCTTATATAGAACATGTGAGGACAATGGCCTTGCTCAATTGAAATCCATCGTAGATACGGCCACTGCCAATTTCCTGATCTACGCTTGGTCAACGGTAAATCAAGCCCCAGAAGTTGAAGCGATCATTCAGCAGAAATTTCCGATTGAGGTTGAGCGCAAAACATATTTCAATTCTGAAGTTGTCATGTTTACCAAAGGAAGTGTTCCATGGAATTCGGAACAATTTCAATTTGAAAAGACCGACACATGGAATTTCAATCCCGATAAAGTGAAGCTTGATACTAATAACATTCAACATGTTCTGATAGATGGCGAAAGTCCTTACGGACCTACCTTTTCTGCCAGTGTTGATACCCTGATCAAAAGAGGATCTGTGGAGATATTGGTCTACCTGGAGTGCACACAAATGAACAACCCAAGAGATATACAATTGGTTTACGAACAAGAAAACGAGGAGGGAAAATATTGTTGGGAATCTGATGCCTTCAGTGCTCAGTTCAGTGCAACTTCACCTAGCTGGGGCGTATTCCATTACCAGATCAAAACGGCCGAACCTCATTCTGGTTCAATAAAGATATTTCCTTGGTCGCCCTCTGGCGAAACAATGTCAATATCCGCGATGGAGATAAGGTACCGTTAAAGGCGCATACCTATTAATAGAACATCATCCAACTGAGGAAGGTCTCTTTTCCAATCTTCAAACCCCTGCTGGACCATTTTCAGTTGTTTCCGCGGACTTAGCTGATGTATTTTGAAAAGCAAGGAACGGAAGTTATCGTACTTGAACTTTTTACCTTGCGGACCACCGAACTGATCGGGATAACCGTCAGAGAAGATATAGACCATATCACCTTCTTCAATATCAAAGGTGTGATTGGTGAAAAGGCGAAGGTCGTCATCTTGTGCAAGCCCGATCGGAAACTTATCTCCCTTGGTTTCGAGCAGATGTCCATCTCGAATGATGTAAAGCGGATTATAAGCTCCAGAATATTGCAGTTGCTTCTTCTTGTAATCAATGCTCACCAACGCTATGTCCATGCCATCCTTTATGCCTGCGCCTGTATCGGAGCTTGACTGACTTCGGAGAGTTGAACTGACACCTCGATTAAGACTGTCCAAAATAAGCGAAGGCGTTGTGAGACCTTCTTCCCGCACCGCAGCATTCAATGCATTGTTGCCGATAATGGACATGAACGCACCCGGAACCCCGTGTCCCGTGCAATCTACCGCGGCAACCAATATTTTTTCATCGTATTCCTGAAGCCAGTAGAAATCACCACTTACAATGTCTCTGGGACAATGATACACGAATGACTCTGGCAGAACACTTCTGAAACGCTCTTCCGATGGCAGGATGGCCTCTTGAATCAGTCGGGCATAATGAATACTGCTTAACAGGTCCTCATTGCGCTCGTTAAGCTGAGAAAGTGCAGACGTTACCTTGTTTTTGGCGTGATTCAGCTCAATTGAACTTAATTCAAGGGCACGTTGGAGTAATTTGTGATTCTCCTCGTAATGATTGTAGGCATCATTTATAATGCCCAAAAGGCCCTCCATCTCTTTTGGGATGGGAGCGCCTCTCAGGTACTTGCGTATCTGTCTATCGAGAAGTTTGCTGTTGTACACGTATAATTATCGCTCAGCAAATGTAGTTATCGTCATGGTCTGGTTGTGTAATTCGCAACGGGCCGACTCGACCAAAGGAGATATCTCTCCATACGAATAGAATCCTGTTAACGTGGCGCCATCGCCAAGCACTCGCTTCACACCTTCCACCTCTTCATCAATTCGTTGACCCAAGATCAGTTTTCGACCTACGCAACTGATGAGTACGGCAAGTTTATCGCTGGAATCGCCACCGCGCACCGTAGTATGCTCTGCCGCAAGATTGGCTCCTTCTATCAACTTATCAAAGTCGGCTTTCATTAAGCGGACGTAACATCCTTCGGGAATGTCTCCGGCAAAGGTCATACTGTTCTTCTCTTCGTCCACAGCCAAAACTGTACGTACCAATGTATCGGAGTCTTCATCGAACTTGAGGCCTAATGGGAAAAGCAATGCAGACCCAGGAAGTTCAGCGGCCTTATCGCCCAAGTACATTTTGTAAAGATCCAGGGCCGATTGACCATCAAGTTCATAGAGAACGTTGCCTTCTGAACGTGTCACCAAACGTTCGGCACCGAAGTTGTCCCAGCCTCCAACAGAGCCGTAACCCACCTCCAAACTACTGCCGTAGAATCCGATGCCTACCACTTGGTTTTCTGAAGGGGCAGCGTCAATGCCGACCAATGTCTTTTCGAAACTTGCTGCGTCTCCAGCAAGACCGCCAGTACAAGGCACTTCGTTTTCCAACTTCGAGTTCATGCCCTTGACAATTTCGCTGCCATTCACGTGCAATCCGTCTGCCAGTAGGAACACATGCGCAAGACCTTCTCCGTTCAATTTCTCTGCGATCTTCACTCCAGCATCAAAACTGTCCTTAGCATCATTGATATTCATGGAAGCCACCTTCACTTTGGTCTTTTCGAAACTGACCGCGGTAACTGCAAGTGAATCATCATAGACTAGGTCCTCCACAATCTCTCCTGAAGTGCTACCCATAAGAATGTGAGCATTGGGATACAAACTCTTTATCTCATGGTATCTAGAAGAATCGGCCAAAATTGAGCGCGACCCGAATACGAACACCAGATCTGCTGATTGTCCAATTCCTGCACTCTTAAGATCTTGCCAGCCGCCTTCTGCGGTCCATTGTTTCTGCTCCGTTTTCATGATAAAATCGTGAATAATTTAGAGGTGCAACGGGGCGGTTATGGTAAGGTTACAATCGATGCATTTTTTCAATTTCATTCAAGTATTTTTCCCAATTCGCAAATACTCACTACGTGATTTACGTAGTGTGCATTTACAATTCGCATTATATGATGCGGTGCAGCGATGCGCCTTTGGTGCCCAATCTCTCAATGCGCTTTTCAACCGAAGCGTCTTTGATAAGCGGTGGGGCATGATGCGGCTTGATTCTCGCATCGAAAATGACCGAGCCTGTGCAGCCCCAATGTTTGTTCTCCGTGAACTCACCCACCCCATGGACATCATGCGAAGGATTCGTACGTGTGAAGGTTGTCCAAAGAAAATTATGTAGTGTTCGAGAAGCGAAGTCGCTATCATCAACAACAGAAACCAATGGAAACCCGTGCAATTCATTCTGTTGTTCTGCCATCGCGGCTGTCAAACTCGAAATGTCGGTGCCATCAGCATAGTCTGAGGATTCAATGATCATTACTCCAGGAAAAACCACTCGAGGATTTCGGAATCCGGAAGGCAGCTTTAAAGAAGGAATTTCTGCTTGGAGTTGTCGTTTTTTGGAACCCACCGCAGCTATTATCAACTTTGATCCACCATTCAGGTCTGTGCCACTGTAATCAAGGGTGTCGATGGTTGTCTTGGTCTGGAAATGCAAGTCACGGGCGGGGTCAAATCGCTCAAGCAGATACTGGAAGAAGGCGGCCTCATCTTTGGCCTTAGGAGTTTGTTGATCCTGTTTTGCAATGATGAAAAGGAATTTGGCCAATGACATCTGGTTGAAGCCAAGAATGGCATTGGCGGTGGTGAGCAATTCCTGTGGCCGTTGAACTTCGAGGTAAGGCGTGTAGCGTTCGCTCCCAACGGCTAGGAGCAGCGGATGAACGCCTGCTGCGTCTACCGCGTTCACTTCGTGCAATCCGGGAATGGTCTGAGGAATGATGGAACCTGTGATCTCATGGATCAGTGCCCCGAAGCTTGTGTCTTCCTGGGGAGGCCGCCCCACTACAGTGAAAGCCCAAATACCGTTTTTCTTGGCCAAGACCTTCTTCACTCGCATCAATGGAAAGTCGTGCTTCAGACTGTAATATCCCAAATGATCCCCGAAAGGTCCTTCCGGTTTATTCTCCATTGGGTAGACTTCTCCCAAGATGACAAAATCCGCATCCGAAGAAACCGTAAATCCATCGTGTTGAAAGTAGCGGAAGTTTCTACCTCCCAAAGCTCCGGCAAAGGCCACTTCGGGCAAACCTTCTGGCAAGGGCATAACGGCTGCAAACGAGTGTGATGGCGGACCTCCAATGAACACCGCCACCTTAAGGGGTTGACCCGCACGGTTGCTCTTGGTCTGGTGAACGCCAATTCCACGATGCAACTGATAATGCAAGCCGACCTCCTTGTTCTGCTCATAATCGTTTCCGCCCAACTGCACACGATACATGCCCAAGTTGGAGTTGAGAACACCAGGCCGATCGATGTCTTCTGAATAGACCTGTGGCAGTGTGACAAACGGGCCTCCATCATTTGGCCAACACTTTATCTGTGGCAGATCTAATATGGAGATCTCCTGAAAACTAGCTTTAGAAGGCAAGGGTAATGCATTGAATCCTCCTTGAATGGCTGAGAATACCCAACTTGGGTTGTTGACCAGCAGAGATGGGTCGCCTTTGATCTGAACCAATCGTTTTACACGTTCCAAAGAATCCCGGAAAATGAAACGGCTGCGTTCTATGGTGCCGAATAAGTTGGATACCGCGCGATACTTGGAGCCTTTTACATTATCGAATAGCAATGCGGGGCCATTGTTCTCAAACACGCGAAGATGGATAGCTGCCATCTCCAGATCGGGGTCTACTTCTTCCCTGATACGTACTAGATGTCCATGCCTTTCCAGGTCATCAATGCAATGTTCGAGCGAGCTGTATCCCATCTGCGCTAAAATAACCACAAGCATGGGGAGTTGTTTAAATTCGCTCGATGCCGTTTCAGATAAAATCCAGTTACGTTATTGCCACCATCGGTCTGCTAAGTGCAGTGCTGCATTGGCAGGTGTGGCAAAAGGATATTATGGGTATCCATGCATGGCGACAGACCCAAACTATGACGGTGGTGGAGAATTTCGCGTTTGAAGACATGAATATTCTGAATCCGCGAATAAACGCCAGAGGCGATGGAGATGGCATCTTCAGAATGGAATTCCCGTTGATGCAATGGTGTTTCGCTTGGTCTTATAAGTGGTTTGGACCGCACCTGATCATACCACGAATCCTAAGTTTCCTCATCTTTCTTGGGTCACTTGTAGGCTTTTACCGCTTACTACGGGAATACCTGTTGTCTGAATGGATGAGCGCAATTGGCTCATGGTGCTTTGCTTGGTCTCCAGTATTGTTTTACTATTCGGTCAATCCGCTGCCAGATAATCTTGCTCTTTGCTGTGGAATCTGGAGTCTCGCCTTCTTAAAACGTCATCAGCGGAACAGATCAACCACATCACTGATTGGATTCGCCACATTTCTGTCGCTTGCAACGGCTGTCAAACTTCCTTTCATCGTTTTTGGTGCGGGTTACCTCCCGCTATTTTTCGAGCAGATGAAACTGAAGGGCTGGAAGCGATCTTTGTTGGATGCGGGATCAGTTCTACTCATCATGCTTCCTTCCTTGGGATGGTATGCTTGGGTCATACCACAGTGGACCAACGTTGCTTTGATCGGTGGCGTAGGTGCCGAAGAAGCATTCGACCTGCCTTACGCGATCAACAACATTTGGGGAGTTGCTCACTCTTTTATTCCCGAACTCTTTATCAATTACGGCTCGTTGGTGTTTTTCGTAGCGGGTGTGTTCGCGTTTTTTCAAACCAAGAACAGAGTCGACCGATACAGAATGGAACTAATCGTGTTCGTGTTTGTCTTACTGTATTATCTGTATGAGGTGAACATGATCGGACTTGCCCATGACTATTACCTCTTTCCATTTGTTCCATTTCTCTTTTTGGTGGTTACAGCGGGGGTTGATACAATTTTGTCGAATTCCCGAAAATGGTTCAAGGCTGTTGGATACTTGGCACTCATCATTATACCAATAACCGCTTACCTACGGTCAGAAGGTAGGTGGTCACCAATGGGCAATGAAGGAATCTTGCTAAAGCACAAAACGGAACTGAGAGACCTGGTTTCCGATGATGCACTGGTAGTGGTCGGTAACGACCCATCATCCTTCATCTACCTTTACCACTTAGGTAAAAACGGTTGGACCTTTGAACAGAACTGGCTTACAGCAGAGCAACTGAGTGAATACGTGAGTCGTGGAGCCCGATTCCTTTATTCCAACACTGAATTTGTAGAACGGGAAATAAGCCTTCATCCATTCTTGGACGAGGCCATTTTTAAAAAGGATGGTATCGTTGTGTACCCCTTGAAACCGATCAGCGTCCCTTAATATACTTCATCTGCATGCCGAGGAATTGGGCTTCTTCGCCAAGTTGTTCTTCAATTCGCAAGAGCTGATTGTATTTGGCAATTCGGTCGGTGCGCGATGCGGATCCGGTTTTGATCTGTCCGGTGCCTAGGGCTACGGCTAGGTCGGCAATGGTCACATCTTCGGTTTCGCCAGATCGGTGGCTCATAACAGAAGTATAGCGGTTGGCAGTGGCCAGTTTCACGGTGTTGATAGTCTCGGTCAACGAGCCAATCTGGTTCACCTTTACTAGAATCGAGTTGGCAATGCCTTCATTGATGCCACGGCCCAGACGTTCTACGTTCGTAACGAACAGGTCGTCTCCTACAAGCTGAACCTTTTCGCCAATGGTTTGAGTAAGTTGCTTCCAACCTGCCCAATCGTTCTCGTCCAATCCGTCCTCAATGGAAACGATGGGGTACTTGGATGTCCAATCCTTCCAAAGTGAAACCATGTCTGAACTGCTCAACTTTTCGCCTGATGATTTGTGTAGGTGATACACGCCTTCGTTCTTCAGGTAGAACTCAGAAGACGCTGCGTCCATGGCAAGGAAAACATCCTCACCGGGGCGATACCCCGCGTTCTCAATGGCTTTCAAGATCACTTCTACAGCCTCGTCATTCGACTTTAGGTTAGGTGCAAAACCGCCTTCATCTCCTACATTGGTTGAATAGCCTCCCTTCTTCAGCACGGCCTTGAGGTGATGAAAAACTTCGACCCCCATACGCAACGATTCTGAGAATGAACTTGCACCGGCAGGCATGATCATGAATTCCTGAAAATCGATGCTGTTATCTGCATGCGAACCCCCGTTGATGATGTTCATCATTGGAATTGGAAGCAAATTGGAGTTTACACCACCAACGTAACGGAAAAGCGGTTGACCAGCTTCTTCGGCTGCCGCTTTGGCAACTGCCATAGAAACACCTAGAATGGCATTGGCTCCCAGATTGCTCTTGTTCGTAGTTCCGTCCAATTCCATCATACGCTTGTCAATGATGTGCTGATCGAACACATAACCACCCAGAATTGCCTCTGCAATGGGTCCGTTGACGTTTTCAACTGCTTTGAGCACTCCCTTACCAAGGAACTTTCCCTTGTCGCCATCGCGCAACTCTACGGCTTCGTGCTCGCCTGTTGAAGCTCCAGAAGGAACCGCGGCTCTACCCAGAACTCCATTCTGCGTGATCACATCGACCTCAACGGTAGGATTACCTCTTGAATCGAGAATCTGTCTGGCTACAACTTTTGCGATGTACGTCATAAACTGGTAATTAGAGTATTAGAAAATTAACTGATCAGTGATTCAAGCCAGAACCAATTTCATGTTCTCTACAAACTGATCGAACAGATAACGACTATCATTCGGACCGGGAGAAGATTCCGGGTGATACTGAACACTGAAGACCGGGCGCCCCTTCAATCTGAGCCCCGCTACTGTATTATCGTTGAGGTGGATGTGAGTTATCTCTATGTCGTGATGATTTTCGCACGCTTCGCGATCGACCACGAATCCGTGATTCTGTGATGTCACTTCACACTTTCCTGTCTGCAGGTTCTTTATCGGATGATTTATTCCTCGATGCCCATTGTGCATTTTATACGTAGGAATTCCTTGGCTGATGGCCATTACTTGATGACCTAAACAAATTCCAAAAACGGGCGTGCCAGAATCGATCATCTTGGTAACGGTTTCACTTACCTGAGGCATGGCAGCTGGGTCACCGGGTCCGTTGGATATCATATAACCATCTGGATTCCACTTATTTATTTCTTCAAATGATGTGTCCATCGGAAACACTTTCAGGTAACATCCCCGGTCTGAAAGACACCTCAGTATGTTCTTTTTGACCCCGATATCTAGAACAGCCACCCGAAAATCTGCGGTTTCATCACCGTAGAAATAAGCTGTTTTAGTGCACACTTTAGAAGACAGCTCCAAACCTTCCATAGAAGGAACATCGGCCAATTTCTTCTTCAATATCTCCACGTCCAATTCTTCGGAGGAGATGATGGCATTCATGGCGCCTCTATCACGTATGTGCTGCACAATGGCCCTCGTATCAACATCTGAGATTCCCACAACCTGATTCTTCTCAAAGTATTGTTGAATGTTGCCCACGGCACTTGGGCGACTGTAGTTCGGGGAAAAGTATTTACAAACCAGGCCGCTGATCTTCATTCCCTCCGATTCCACATCTTCTGTACTGGTACCATAATTACCTATGTGGACGCTCGCGGTGACCATTATCTGGCCAAAGTATGATGGGTCGGTAAATATCTCCTGATAGCCGGTCATGCCGGTGTTGAAGCATATTTCGCCAGTGGTTGTACCGATCTTACCAGCTGCCTTTCCTCTAAAAACTGTTCCGTCTTGTAAGAGTAGTATGGCATCTGGTCTGGTCTGATATCTCATCTTCATTGGATTTGGGCAAAATTAAAAAAGGACGAATCTTATCGGATCCGTCCTTTTTCAACTTTTAAACACGTTTTGAATATCACGCTTCTTTCTTCTCTTCGTCTCCGCCTTCCTCTACGTTCGGAGTTTCTTCAGTTGGTGATTCAACTACTTCTGCCGTTGGGGTTTCTTCAACCACTTCCTCGGCCTCTTCCACTTTTGCGGCCGCTGCAGGAGCTGCTGCCTTTGGACCCGATCCGCCTCTACGGCTACGTCTTGCTTTCTTAGGCTTGGTCTCTTTCACCAATAGTTCATTGAAGTCAACCAACTCTATCATGGCCATATCAGCACTATCACCTACTCGCGTAGCCAATTTGATGATTCGGGTGTAACCACCTGGTCGATCTGCAATCTTTGGAGAAACCTCCTTGAACAATTCTGCAGTGGCGTCTTTATCATTCAGATAACTGAACACTACTCTTCTGGAATGAGTAGCATCATCCTTTGATTTTGTGATCAATGGCTCCACATATATTCTCAAAGCTTTAGCTTTTGCCAATGTGGTGGTAATTCGCTTATGAATGATAAGAGAACTTGCCATGTTGGCCAACATAGCTCTTCTGTGCCCCTTCTTTCTACCTAAATGGTTAAACCCTTTTCTATGTCTCATTACTCAAATTGTTGAGAGATCAACGACCTCTTCTGTTCAATTACTCTTCGTCTAATCTGTATTTTCCAACGTTCATTCCGAAGGTCAGGTTCTTAGAGTGAACCAGATCTTCCAACTCCGTAAGCGATTTCTTACCGAAGTTTCTGAATTTCAAAAGGTCATTCTTGTTGTAGGAAACAAGGTCGCCCAGCGTTTCTACGTCA
>JBJOHR010000171.1:0-5490 GCA_046047575.1 Bacteroidota bacterium
AGTAGGAATCTCATATAATCAGGATATGCCAATCGATGCGTGTGGCTTGAACCTGACTTACGGAGAGTATGAGGATTACAGGATCAACATAGAAGACCTGACTACCTTCACACCTACTGCAAGCTATTCATGGAGTCCGGCAGGAGGCACAACCCTTACTGGTACAGTTACTCCTGCAAGCACTACCACTTACACACTTACTGTCAATGACGGTTGTGGTTGCATCCAATCCGAACAGGTCGTAGTCAACGTAAGCGGTCAGACCAATTCCACTTCTCAAGTGAATGTTGATTGTTTCGGCAACACAAATGGTTGTGTAACCCTTAATCCGAGTAACGGAATTCAACCATACCTACTCTACGGACCGTCAAGCACGGTACAGGTTTATGGAGGTAGCATGAAACCGATTACGGTGAACAATACATCTGGATCATCATTCACGAACCATCCCGTGAAAATGACCATTCCGTATGCGGCAGGAATGAGAGCTGATTTTGGGGATATCCGGTTCTTTGACGCTTCCCAGAACAAACTTTCTTACTGGATCGAATCAGCTACGCTTAGTACGCAAGCTGTCGTTTGGGTTAAGCTTGCGTCCATGGCTACTGGAAACAATACTTTATACATGACGTATGGAAATACTTCTCTGACAAGTGAGAGTAACGGTTCATCTGTCTTCACGTTCTTCGATGCATTCGATTACCTGAACACTTCAAAATGGAGTCAAGGAACAATCGCTGCTACAACAGGCACCGTTTGGTCGTATTATGGTGGTGAATTGGTAGGAGGAAATAATAGCCGATATCAACAATCGATTCCGAATTTCACTGGCAACTACATTTGTGAAACAAGGATTTTTGAAACTACAGCTGCAGGCAATGGATTCACTACATCAGGATTCTTTGGTTCTACCGCAAATGCATTTAACATACTAAGTCACAATGGAACCACTTATGCAAGGAACGATGGTACTTGGCCTAATTTCGGTGCGTTTGCATCAGTTGGGCAGTGGGTGCGAGACAAGGTTGTTGCGAATGGTGCTTCATCAAGTGTAAGTAGAACCGGTGAAACAAGTGGGTCCGTTTCATCTTCTTACAGTAATTCAGGGCTATCTGCAGAGTATGTTCGATTGGGAGCTCGCGGAGACAATGGGGTCTATAATCAGAACTTTGTAGCAAAGTGGGACTGGATTTTCGTTCGACCTTACATATCAACCGAACCATCGGTAACCATTGGTTCATTGGTTACTTCTGATAATGAGTTCTGTGGCTTTGCTCCGGGTACCTACAATTTCAATGTGGTTGATGTTGCTGGTTGCAATACTCCAGCTAGCGCTACCATAACACAACCAGCCTCTGCTATTGCATTGAGCAATGTTATGACACAAGTTTCCTGCTACTCAACGAATAACGGTGAGATAGACCTAACTGTAAGCGGAGGCACCCCAACCTACGTGTACTCTTGGGCTGGCCCTAGCAGTTATTCTGCTTCCACGGAAGATATTACAGGACTTGCAATCGGTAACTACAGTATTACTGTTGCTGATCAAAACGCTTGTACAGAGTCAGCGGTTATAGCCGTAACACAACAAGTTCCTCTCAATGCTGGCTTTTACACTTGGAAAGGAACTACTAACCAGCTTTGGCAGATTGATACTAATTGGGACTGTAGGGTTCCAGATGCGACATCGCAAGTTATTATTCCAGCCGCCCCAATCGGTATAAATCTGCCTATCATACAGAATGGAATTATTGGAGACGTTTTGAATATTGACATTCAAGGGAATACTTCAGATTTACTTGATATACAAAACGGTGGACTATTACGAGTTCATCAACCATAAGACATCAGCTCATGAAGATCTCACTTCGACTCCTCACAATCATCGGCCTTAGCTTCTGCTTCATTGATTTGGCTGCGCAGAATTCCAATGTTTCAACAAACGAAGAACGCGATGCTATCAAAGAGGAGACTAATGCTCCAATTCGAACTGATTTCAAATCAGACCTGGATTATAAGATAGCGAAGGATAATTGGATAAAGGAAAATCCGGAGGCGTATCAAAAACTGAAATCCTCTAAGGGAATTCCTAAAAAGGAGAATCCTGAATTGGAAGAGAAGCATGTTGGTGAAAATCCTTGATTGACCTGTTCAATTTCCGTTTGCTCAAGGATTTAAGATGAATGCCCCGAGCGTCAATTGAACGATTCGGTGGTCGGATGCTGATTTTCCATCCCTCCTAGTCTTCGCACAACTTGAAAGCTCCTTGGTCTGAAAGCATGCTCAGGTTTCCAGATTCGTTCATGGTCTTTATCCGCTCCAACACTTTAGGCCCGAACCGATCTGGGATAACGATCCTGCTACTTGCCAGTTGTTTCAGATTATCAATACTATTCCATTTGATCGAATGAAGAACACAGACAAGGTCATCCTTTTGAGATGCCCGTATCTTTAACCCATCGGGAGGATTCGTTAGATCAAGGAGTACCAGGTTGCGAGTCCCGATGCTCAATTCACGATTGGATATGTCGGTAGAAATAGGAACAAATTCTTCTTCCTCAATGCCAAGCCTCCACCAATGATGACGGATGTGAAAGAGCATACTCTGTTCGTTGGTGTAAAGTTCTTCATCTGACAGGAACAACACCTTCGTACCTTCTACCACAGAGATGGCAGTGTGGCCTTTTACGTTATATACGGTCAGGAAGTGCTGCGTTTTCTGCCGATGAACTTCAAAACATTGCAATACCATGAAAATGACGCTTAGCCCTAGGGCAACGTAGAATGCAGGCCTGATCCTATGCAATAAGAACATCAGCCATGAAACAATAGCCGCATAGATAATAAGGGTCTCGATGGTTGAGATGTCAATGCCTGTAAGTACGGAGTAGGGAATCTCTTCAATATAAACCACCACCGTATTCAGTGACGAAATGAGCCAATTCAAGAGTTTGCCAAAAAACAGAAGTGTTGGATTCCAAAAAGAGAATGTGAACAACAGGAATCCCAGATAGAGTATTCCGGTTGCCGCTGGTATGACCAAGAGATTGGATAACAGAAATAGATTGGGGAATTGATGAAAATACAGTAGGCCAAGTGGAAAAGTAGCGACCTGGGCGGCAATGGAAACACATGTTATGGACCACGCCCAATCTCCGATCCTGTTATTGACGGTAACAAGATTGAAAAGTATGGGATGTATGACCACAATGCCAATTACCGCCAGATACGACAATTGGAACCCGACCTGCATGATGATCATAGGGTCAAAGGCGATAAGCACAAATGCAGATGCAGCCAGGGTATTGAAAATATTGGTATTGCGGTCAATGGCCTTGCCAACGGCTACAAATGCGAACATGGTGGCGGCTCTGAAGACTGAAGCCGAGAGCCCCGTCAATCCAGCATAACCGAACAGGGCCACAACCAACAGAACCGTCTTGACAATCTTTCCATATCGTTTTTTGTCAAGAAACTTGAGAAGCATGTTCAGAATAACATACACAATACCAACATGAAGCCCAGACACGGCCAGCACGTGTGTGGCCCCCGCACCTGCATAAGCCGACATCAGTTCTCGGTCAAGGTCGGCCCGGTGCCCTAGCACCAAGGCCGATGCAACCGCCAACTCCTCGCCTTCCAAGCCGCCATCGCGGAACTTTTGGATGAGCCGCGACCGAAGCCCATAAAGATACCCCCACACACCAGGTCGGCCATCAGAAAGCCACTTCTTTGCATTCGACCTAATGTATGCCCGATGCGAAATTCCGTTGAACCGCAGGTATCGCTTGTAATCGAACTCATTCGGATTACCTAAGTTATTGACGGGTTGGAGCGTTGTGGCAACCACAAATTGCTGACCATACTTCAATTGCTCGCTTACAGAATCCTTCTTGAAATACATCAGTACTTGTCCATATTGATTCAGATCGGAATCGCAGATGCGCACGGTGGCTTTGATAGAATTGGGCTTTATCTGTGGCTCATCCACTATTTCCATGAAGTACGCATCTGATCCGTTCTCATACATGTCCACCTCCAACCTATCGGGATATGGTTCTGACGACCTTGACAAGGTCAAACCTGAACCTAACACAAAGAGGATGACCCACACAGCCAACCCAAAATGATGCTGCTTCCGATAGAACAGCAGAAATGGCATTGCCGTAATGAGAACACCAAGGTGAAGTGCGCTAACGATAAGAGTAGTACGATGATCCCAATGTATCCACTCTACCGAAAAGGCGGAAACCACCACTCCAAAGAGGAATGGAAGAATGATTCTCAGCATGGGAAATGAGTTCCAAACCTGCATTGATCGATGAAAATCTTCTATTGGTCAAGATAATGGATCTGTTGATCGATAATTAACATTTCGGTGCTGAAAAGTGTGATTATCAATCATTTAACACGGGTTATCTCCGTTGTAATTTTCAATCGATGCAACTTTTGCCTTCCTACTCTCAATTGTACGCCCTCATCAGATTGTTGG
This sequence comes from Bacteroidota bacterium, assembly GCA_046047575.1. Lineage (GTDB taxonomy): Bacteria > Bacteroidota > Bacteroidia > UBA10329 > UBA10329 > UBA10329. Next base: position 4,493 of record JBJOHR010000171.1, read on the forward strand.
ACGATCCAGATGCAGAAGTGTACGAGAATGTGCATGAGAAACTGGTATCAATGGGTAAACCTGTGATTCCTGTTCTGGAAAATGAATGGGAATCAGCTGGTCAGCTCGCTATTCAAGAACGGATCATTCATGTCATTGAAGAGATAGAATTCGAATGTGCAATTACCGCCTTGAACAATTGGAAAGTTGACAACACGGACGACCTGATCCATGGAGCATTGGTAGCGGCTACCTTTCAGTACCCCTCAATTGATTCCGACTCTGTTCAACGAACAATGGAGAAACTACATAGGGACGTGTGGTTGGAACTGAATGACAATCTTACTTCATTGGAAAAGGTCAGGGTCATTAATCACATTCTCTACGATGTTCATTTATTCAGACCCTACACCACCTATCATACATCTGAACAGAGCTTTTTCCTCAACAACTTGATCGACAATAGAACAGGAAGCCCAATGACCTTGGGAATTCTGTATAAGGCGCTGGCCGATATGCTTGGTCTTCCGATAGTTGGAATCGATCTTCCATTTCATTTCATACTTGGCTACCGCGATGTGCATAATGACACGGAAAATGATTTTCTGTTCTACATCAATCCGTTCAGTAAAGGAGCGGTGTTCGGAAAAGGTGAACTGGAACGCTACATAGAAAGACTTCAGGCCAATCCAGCTGACCTTGACCTGAAGCCCATGAATAATGTTTCCATTATAAAACGCCTATTGTCAGAACTGAAGATCTGCTATCAGCGCAGCGGAAAGTATCAGAAGTTGGACAAGGTCTCCAAGTTGATCTCCGTGCTTGGAACTGACAATAAACTGTAGCAAATCGCGTATCGGCACCATGTCCAACAAAGACGTTTATCAAAGCTGGTGCGCCACTCATCCTGAAATCCCCCTGTTCCTTCAGTATGATTGGATGGAGATGGTAGCCAAGCCCGAACAGTGGGATGTAGCAGTTGTAGGCTCAGAAAATGATGTCCAAGCGTTCATGCCCTA
>JBJOHR010000172.1:0-9742 GCA_046047575.1 Bacteroidota bacterium
CGCGTGCCTGTGTTTCTTTTGGTACTCCTATTTTCAAAATCAGTCGATTTTCAGTTAGTTGTCCAAATGTATCGGCTTTGCTGAAATTTCAAGGATTTTACGGCTTGAGTTATCAACCTCCTGTCAGTGATCGTTCTCATGGAGTTCCTGTTCGTGCAATTTGTCCAAGATCTCGGATTCCAATTCGGTTAGGAGAATCTCCTTCAGGGCGAATAATAATTGTCGGGTAGATTGGTTGAATGCTCGATTGACCAATAGGATGGTGGAAATATCCATATCGTGAATGATCTTATTGGCTGTGGCCTTGGTAATGTCCTTGATGACTTTCCGATCGTCTTTTTCCAGTTTTTTGATGACAGAACTGATGGCGGATGCAATTTCTGAATGATCGGTCTCATGAAAGAGCGGAGTCAATCTGGAATACGAATCAACAAGACGAGCTTGTAAATGCTGGTATTCGTGCTGAATGAATTCATTGTCTGACGACTGAAAATCATCGAGGTTCCGAACCTCATCCTTGATCGATTTGGCTGAATGAAGTCCCATCCTTGCCGCATGCAGCATCTTATTCACAAATCGTGATTCTTCCTTACTAACTTGTTCAGCCAATATGGTAGATGCGAAAGTGAATATTTCGCTCTGAAGGAATTTCAACGCTTCGTACTGGTCTTCCTGCTTGGCCGGTCTGTCGTTCGCATCGGTTACGAACACTTGGTCTTCTTTCACATTCAAGGCGGTCAAATTGTGTTTGAAAGCGTTTGTGATCAGGTGAAGTACTTCGTTGCGCAATCCTTCTATGGCTGCTTCGCTCACTTCAGCAGTCACTTTATGAATGAACTTTGTACTTGCTCTGACCCGGTCGGGATAGATCTTGATGAGATACGTGGAAAGCAATCCGATAAAAGGAAGAAAGACCAGCACACCGATCACATTGAACAGCGTATGAAACATGGCCACTCCCATAACGGCATTCTGACCTACGGGTCCAATGGTGGCAACGATCACCGATAGAATGGCAGGCATAAGTATCAGTCCGATGATAGCTGTAATGACATTGAAACTCAGGTGGCTCAACGCAACCCGTTTCTTGATCTGCGAAGCACCGATCGTTCCCAGAATAACTGTTACAGTAGTTCCAACATTGGCCCCAACTACCATGGCAGCCGCAGCATTAAAGTCAATGACCTCGGCATTCAATGATGTCAGAACGATGGCTATGGTGGCCGAACTGCTTTGCATTATGGCCGTAATGACCAGTCCGGCAAGGGCATAGGTCAGAATTCCGTAGTGCGGAAGGGACGCGATATCGAAGGTAGCGGTAAGGTGCTCCACGCTCGTTTTCATGTAGTCAAGACCCATGAACAGGAACCCGAAGCCGACCATAAGTTTACTGATATTGGAATACCGCACCGATCTGCCAAGGAAGATGAGACCTAAACCACCGATACCGATCAGCGGAAGCGAGTACTCTTCAATATTGACCTGGAAACCAAAGAACGCAACGATCCAGGCTGTAATGGTGGTGCCAATGTTGGAGCCGAGAATGACGCCAATGGCATTTTCCATGGCCATGATGCCTGCTCCGACAAATGCCAGCACCATCAGCGATACCGCAGAGCTGCTCTGCAGCACGGCCGTTACGGCAGTTCCCGACACTATGGACCGTAAACGACCGGTGGTTGATTTCTGGATAAAGCCCTTGAACGAACGACCTGCCAGATTCTTGATGGATTCCTCCATCAGGAACATACCGAACATGAAAATGCCCAGTCCTGCAAGCAACTTCCAAACGTCCAAAGATTCGGTCATTGTGCAAATGTTAACAAATGGTTACCAATCCGAAACTGACTTTTGACCATTGTCCGCAAAAAAAAAGCATCCCATCGGGATGCTTTATGAATTGCAAATACGGTTAAGGTTCAGTGATGGTGGTGACCACCAGGCCCGTGGGCATGGCCATGTTCCAACTCCTGTCGGGTTGCATCCCGCACATCTATCACCTCTACCGTAAAATAGAGTGTTTCTCCTGCCAAGGGATGATTCAGGTCCAGCGTAACCTCATCTCCATCTATCTTGGAAACATCAGCCAAACTGACGCCTTGACTCGTTTCAACACGGACCTGCATTCCTTCTACCAGTTTTTCATCTCCATCGGCCTGAAAACTGGCAAGCGGAACGATATGTACGTTCTCCTCACTGCGCAGTCCGTAAGCTTTTTCAGGAGCAATGCTCGTTTCAAAGCGATCGCCAACGTCCTTTCCTTCAAGTTTTTCCTCCAATCCGGTAATGATGTTACCGATTCCCTGAATGAAAGCAAGTGGCTCGCGTCCTTCTGACGAATCGAGAATTTCGCCCGATTCGTCTTTCAATGTGTAGTGGATCAAAGCCACCTTGTTCTTTGTAATGGTCATAAGCGTTAATTTGCGGCAAACTTAGGCAACGTTAATTGGCTACCCAACATCAGCGCATGAATCCGAACATAGACGACATTCTGAACGATCATTTTCCAACCCTTTTGGACACGGATCTGATAATGGCCATTAAGGAACATGCTGTTTACCAAGAAGTGGAAGAAGGCGACCTTCTCATGGATATCGGTTCTGTGATCAAGAACATTCCCATGATCATTTCGGGTTCCGTTAAGGTGATGAGAGAAGATGATGAGGCGAGAGAGCTTTTGTTGTACTACGTAAGGTCTGGAGAAACCTGTGCCATGTCGCTTACCTGCTGCATGGCCTTTAAGCGAAGCGAGATACGTGCCGTAGCTCAGGAAAAAGTGACCATGCTTTCCATTCCGGTAGATTTTATGGATGAATGGATGAAGTATCGCGATTGGCGAAGCTTTGTGATGAATACCTATCGCATGCGTTTTGAGGAATTACTGGATGCATTGGACAGTATTGCATTCCATAGAATGGATGAACGTGTGTTGAAATATTTGCAGGAGAAATCCAATTCCTTGAACACGGACGAGATCAACTTGTCTCATCACGACATTGCTGTTGACCTTAACTCATCCCGCGAGGTGATCTCTAGAATCCTGAAGCAGATGGAACGACAGAAACTGGTCAAGTTGGGCAGAAATAAGATCAAGTTGTTGGCAGAAGCCTAAAGATCACTACTTATTGAACCTGCGGATCAGGAACATTCCTGCCGTCAGCAATAGGGAGGGTATCATTACGTAATACAGTTCGCTTTGGAGTACCAGGATCCCCCATTCTCCGAAGAATGATTCTACATCGACTGGCGAAACCTGAATGGGTCGCCACGGAAGAAAGTATCGGGTGTTATCGAAGGGCGCAAAGAATGCCACACCTTTTCCACCGTTGGTCATGGCATCCAACAGGCTGTGCGACACACCACAGCAGAAGAAATAGAAACCGATGGTCATACTTGCACGGGTGGCAAAAGCTAGGTCGGAATAGAATATCCGCACTATGAACAGCCCCTGCAAATAGGCAAAGAGTAACGAATGGAAGAACCCGCGATGCCCAAAGGGATGTTCATAAGGAATTCCCAATTTGAAAGCGATCACATCGAAATCAGGAAAGGTGGCGCAGAATATTCCAAGAGCAAAATATTTGAAAACTTCCTTCTTAGGGTAGCGAATAGTGCCTAGCGCACCAGCAGCGATCGCATGAGAGAAAATGGAAGCCATAGGGGTCAGCTTTCGTTAAGAGCACTGGGGTGTAGGGGAATTGCTCCTATTGCAAAGTAACAAAATAGGTTTGGGAAAAGGCGAACCTAATCAATATGAATACGGTGACCGATGGAGTCTTCGAAAAAATGATGGAGCGTGAACATCTGCTCAGCCCCGACCTTTTGTCCAAACTGTGCCACAATGTAAAGCACCAAAGCTAAAATGGCCAAAACAGGTAATGACCAAAGAATAGCAGATGGCTGTCCTAGTGAATATTGCGAAAAACCATACATGCCCAAAAAAGTGCCCAGTATTCCTAACGCGGCATATCCGTAAGTGAATAGTGCCCAAACCGTAGGATTGGGACCATACAGACCACGGATCACGGTGAACTCCGGATTTTCCTCATCCGGTTCAAACGAAATACTCAACTGTGGCGACCAGAAATGTTGGTCTTGCGCTCGTATGTTCAGCACAATGAAATTGGGGAGAATATTGGCCGAACAGCCGCAATTCAACTCTTCCAAATGTTTCTGTACCAACTGACCAACCTCTTCAGGTCTCATTCGGTACTTGGCCTTGAACCGTGGTCTGATCCGGATGCTTGTCATGGTAGACCAAGGCTAGCTGAAAAAAGCGAGAAAATAACTGACGTACGTCAGACCAGTATGGGGCGGCCTTTGAAAAGCTCCCTCAGTTCGGGTGGGCCAGTAAAATACTTATCCGTAAAATCATCCATGAAACCGAGTGACTTATTGGAGAACAACTCAATAAGGTCGTCTTGCGCAAGACCACTGATCATATAGGGCGCCACGTCAGGAATTATTCGGTCACCAATACATCTGGCATACAGAGAGTATTCGTAGAGTTCAGCCCGGTCAATAGCCTTTACCGAGCATTTATCGATCCAATCCGAACAGTTGAACTCGGGTTGAATTTCCGCATCTGAGAAAGCGCCTGTCCAGGTGGGTCTTTCGTTGGCTCTGAAGTTCTCTGCGAAGTAGTCAGAAATGGCTCGTTTTGTTTCTGCAGAAAGTTCTTTTTCCAAGGATTGCAGGCACTTGGCACACATGGCATACTCGAACACCACGCTTTTCAAACCCATTTCGGGATAATGCCGTATGGCCCGTTCTATGGAATAAGGTTGCTTTTCCTGCATCAGATCGCATTCGCACACCATGCAGTGGCTGAAAGGCGCACCGGTTTCCGAATTATGAAACTCTTTTGGTATCTCCGGTAGATCTTGAAAAAACATGCTTCGAACAACTCCTTTGCAATATTAACCTTAGCCACGTTACTTTGCACTCCTTTTTCGAATAAATGAACACACAGGAAGAAATCATTGCCCGTTTTGAAGAACTTTTACAACAACCCGTTGAGGAAACGATGCGTGAAGCCAACGAGTTGAAGTCAATTTTCTATGTTCTGAACAATCAGAAACTTGAGCAACAGAAGCTGGAACATCGAGAACTGGGGGCTCAGATGGATGATTTCGTCCCAGTGCCCAATCCTTTGGAAGAGACCTTCAAAGAGTTGTTTTCGCGTTATCGCGATATGAAAGCCAAGTTCGTTCATCAGAAAGAAGAAGCCGAAAAAAAGAATCTAGCGGAGAAGCAGCAGATACTTAAAGATCTGAAAGACCTTATTGATAATGAGGAGAACATTGGTAAGAGCTTCGACCGCTTCAAAGACTTTCAGGACAGATGGCGAGCCATTGGCCCAGTGCCAAGCAATAAGGCTGCTGACCTTGCCACCGAGTACAAAGCAGAAGTGGATAGGTTCTACTACAATATCAACATCAACAAGGAATTGAAGGAGTACGATCTATCCAAGAATCTGGAGATACGCGATACGATCGTAAAAAAGCTTGAGGAGTTGCAAACGGCAGAAAAGATCAAGGATATTGAGTTCATCCTGGCCGCAGCAAAGGAAGAATGGGAAGATGCAGGGCCTGTTAAACCGGAGTTTTTTCAAGAACTGAGAGACCGGTACTACGAAGCCGTTCGAAACCTTCATAAGAAGATCCAGGATTTTTATTCTGCCCGTAAGGATGAGATGCAGATAAACTTAGAGGCAAAGCAACAGATGGTGAACCGGATCCTAGAAATGACGGCCACAGATTCAGCCTCTCTTGCCAAATGGAACAAGCATACAGAAGAGGTGATGCAGCTTCGGGATGCTTGGAAGGAAATAGGTGCTGTGGAGAAAAAGTTCCACAAAACGGTTTGGGATGAATTCAAATCGGCACAGGATAAATTCTTTGAGAAGAAAAAGGAGATTCTTGGCGAAGCTCGTGAGGGCTTCAAGGAAAACAAGGAGGCCAAGGAGAAGTTGATTGAAAGGGCAGAGGCACTCAAAGCAAGTACTGATTGGAAAGAAACAACGGATAAGCTTAAGAAACTCCAGAACGACTGGAAACGGATCGGATCTGCTGGTCCACGGGATGAGAACAAGTTGTGGTCGAAATTCCGAGGAGTGTGCGATGAATTCTTCAGCAGGAAGAAAGACTGGTTTGATACCAAAGATGATCGTGAAGCAGCCAATCTGAAGGCGAAAGAATTGCTACTTGATAAGATATCCAACACCGAACTGCAAGGTTCTGAAGAAGAGAAATTGGCAGCTATCAAGGCGTTGGGAGATGAGTTTGCCGCCATCGATTTCATTCCTAAGAATGACATTGCCCGTATTTCTGTTGCTTACGACAAGGCCATGGACGCGCTTTACCTGAAGGCCGGCCTTAAGAAAGACGATGTAAAAAAGGTTCGATTCAAGAACAAAGTGGAGCGACTGGCAGAAGGAGGCGTGGATGAATTGAGAAAAGAACAGCAGTTCTTGAGTAAAAAATTGCGCGAGAAAGAGGATGAGTTGCTACAGTATGAGAACAACATGGCCTTTTTTAAACACTCCAAGCCGGATAATCCATTGTTGATCAACGTTCTGAAAAACATTGATGGGCTGAAATCTGAGATAGCTGGGCTGCAAGAACAGGTCAAGTTGCTGAAGATCTCTCAGCGAAAATTGGCCTAGATCACTGATTCTTCAAGCGGTCAAGCATTTTCTTTGCTTGAAGATGGAGTGAGCGGTCTTCTAACAGATATTCTTGCTCAGGCTGCATGGAAAGTGCCCGCATCAGGTAGTTTTTCGCTTCCTCTTCCTTACCATTTTCAACCAATGCCTCCGCATGGTAGAAGTTGTTGCCAATATCATCCGGATACTTGTCTACCACCTTTCTGGTCATTACCAATGACTGCTTCTTATCTGGCCAGCTCAGAATGAAAGGAATTTTCGGAACACGAAGGTTCAGAACTGCCAATGCTCTTTCTGGAACACCTTTTCTGAACTCAGGGTCCAACTTGATGAGTGCTTCCATCTGAGCCTTTACCTTATCTACCACGCCTTCTTTGGCCGCACGGAAAACTCCCATCACCTCGCCCCATTGTCCAAGCGAACTCAGGTATTCAAACCGCAGTTCTTTGCTCAGCGGGTATTTTGGTACGTACTTGTCACCAACCTCTTTTGCTAACTGAAAGGTCTTGCGCTTGTCTGTGTCGTTGTCTTGCGTAAAACGTGCTTTGAAAATGTAGCTACGCATCAGGTAAATGGCCGTTTCCAATTCATTTTCACCATTTGTCAGTGCTTTGCCGAAGTATGCAATGGCCTTGTTGATGTGTTCTGGTTTGGCGCTAAGACCTGTTGCACCAGAGGTTCTTTGGTTGAACCATCTTAGGCCCTCCTCAAAATTACTCTGAGCCATTGTTGTTGCCGAAAGCAACATGACAGAGCATATGGTAAGCAGTAGGTGATTCATTTTTTTCAGACCGGACTAAAATAAGATCATTTTACGATGTATGCATGGCAACGGATGGAATCGTTGAAATATTATCCAATCCTGCAGGTTTTTACCTAAATGAACCTTCATGGTTTGTGTCGGTGGTCGATCGTTTGTTTGAAGTTTTCAACATGTTCATGGCTTTGCTCAAGCCTTCCATGGTGAGTGGGAACATGCGGTCGTTCATCACCTTTTTGAGGATCTGGGTCGATTCAGAATAGCGCCAACCTTCTTCGGGGTTCGGATTGATCCAAACGTGGTGCTTGAATTTTTGTGTGATGCGTTCCATCCACACGATTCCGGCTTCTGGATTGTTGTGTTCCACGCTACCGCCAGGTTGCAGGATTTCCCATGGCGACATGGTGGCATCGCCAACGATGACCAATCGATAATCATCATTGAACTTATGCATCACATCGAACGTGGGCGAAATATTGTTGAAACGCCTGCGGTTCTCCTTCCAAAGTCGCTCGTAAAGGCAGTTGTGGAAGTAGTAGAATTCCAAGTGCTTGAACTCGTATTTCGCTGCGCTGAAGAGTTTGGAGCATAGTTCGATGTGGTCGTCCATCGTTCCACCGATGTCAAACAGCATCAGCACCTTCACGTTATTCTTGCGCTCAGGTCGCATCTCGATCTGAAGGAATCCCGCGTTCTTCGAAGTGTTCTTGATGGTTCGGTCAAGGTCCAATTCCTCTTCGTGTCCTTGACGCGTAAAGACCCGCAATCTGCGCAATGCCATTTTCAGGTTACGCGTGTTCAATTCTTCCTTGTCGCTCAGATCACGGAACTCGCGCTTGTCCCAAACCTTCACGGCACTTCGGTTTCGGCTTCCTGCTTGCCCAACTCTATAACCAGCAGGATTATAGCCGTAAGCCCCAAAAGGGGAGGTGCCAGCCGTTCCGATCCATCGGTTTCCACCTTGATGGCGTTCTTTCTGTTCTTCCAACAATTCTTGAAAGCGCTTGGCAAGTTCTTCCAAACCGCCCATCGCTTCGATCATAGCCTTTTCCTCATCCGTGAGGTTGTTCTCGGCCATATATTTCAGCCAATCTTCTTGGATCTTGGCCAAGTCTGGAACGGAAAGCTTCATGCTGCCGGCCACGTACTGACTGTAAATGGCATCAAAACGGTCGAGGTGTTCTTCATGCTTGATGAGCACGCTGCGCGCCAACGAGTAGAAATCCTCCACGTTATCTCCAAAACCGCCTTTCAACGCTTCTAACAGAGTCAGGTACTCCCGCAGACTGACAGGAATGCCTTCTTGTTTGAGTTTGAAAAAGAGTTGGAGGAACATGGGTTAGATGTGAGATTTCAGTATTGAGATATGAGATAATAGCTATTCGCTAATCGCTGGTCGCTGTTCACCGTTTACCCAAACATCCTTTCCAGCAACGCTAGATCCTGCTCATTTTTGATAAGTGAACCCAAATGAGGTGGAAGTTTGCGTTCGCCTTCTTGGGGTTCATCTTTCAGCAGGTCGTCTCTTAGAATCAGAGAGATCCAATCGACCAATTCGCTGGTGCTTGGACGTTTTTTGATGCCGTTCACTTTGCGCAGTTTGTAGAACTCGCCCAACGCCCGGTTCAAAAGGTCTTCCTTCAATCCCGGATGATGCACATCTACAATCTGTTTCATCTGTTCTTCTTCTGGGAAACGGATGAAGTGGAAGAGGCATCTTCGCAGGAATGCATCGGGCAGTTCCTTCTCGTTATTGGAAGTGATGATGACGATCGGGCGTTTCTTGGCCGCGATGGTCCGGTTCAACTCATAGCAGAAGAATTCCATCTTGTCCAATTCCAACAGCAGGTCGTTCGGGAACTCAATATCCGCCTTGTCAATCTCATCTATCAACAGCACAACCGATTCATCCGAATCAAACGCTTCCCAAAGCTTGCCTTTCACGATGTAATTGGAAATGTCGTGTACCTTCTCATTGCCCAACTGGCTGTCACGCAAGCGCGAAACCGCATCGTACTCGTACAGTCCCTGCTGCGCCTTGGTGGTGGATTTTATATGCCACGTGATGAGTTTCTTACCCAACGCATTAGCGATCTCATGCGCCAAAAGGGTTTTGCCCGTTCCGGGTTCGCCTTTCACTAAAAGCGGTTTCTGCAGGTGAATGGAAGCGTTTACCGCTACTTGCAGTTCGTTAGATGCTATGTAGGTTTTTGTTCCTGTAAATGCGTTCAAAAGTTTAATCTTTTAGGTTCAATGTCTACGAATTCCAAATTTTCCAGCTTTCCTCAGCCTGCCGTTCCAACATCTGAAGCCCG
>JBJOHR010000173.1:0-4975 GCA_046047575.1 Bacteroidota bacterium
TGCCTGTTCACGCACACGCGGGTAACCGCACAACTTGGCAATGAGGTGCAATTGAACACCATTACCACGGCCGTTCCTTTCCTGATGATAAGCGGCAACGGTTACGAGATGGGCGCGGCCAACTTGGGGGTGGTTTCATCCACTTTCTATCATGAAACGGCCTTTACCTCCAACGCAGCGCTGTTGGCAAATGGACATCGGTTTGCAGCAGTAAACCACAGCTACGTGCCGTGGTTGCGGGCATTGGTTCCCGATATGAACCTACAAGCGCATTCGTGGGCAGGCACCATCAACAAGAGAAACGCCATTGGGCTCTACTTCAAGCACTTTGATCTGGGCAACATCACCTTCACAGATGCGCAGGGCGGAACCATTGGCAATTTCAATCCGGAGGAATTCGTGTTGCAGTTCGATTATGCACATTGGTTTCCATTTGGGTTGAGCATAGGCGTAGCCGGTAAGTTTATCTATTCCAACCTTACAGGTGGCATCAATATAGGTGGGGCAGACACCAAGCCAGGAATGGCGGGAGCGGTAGACCTCGGGCTAAGCTACCGTAAGATGCATCAGGTCTCCGACATGTTCGGAATAGGAGGAAACTTTGGTTTGGCGTTCAACAATTTTGGCAACAAGATCAGCTACACCAACACCAACGAGAAAGATTTTCTGCCGATGAACATGATGTTGGGCGCACAACTCAACATTGGTATGGAGTTCGGAAAGATCCGGTTGGAACACGACCTCGGCTATCAGGTTACCAAACTGCTGGTTCCAACACCGCCAAGCTATGATGATAACCCTTATCTGAATGATAACCTGCCTCCTGGCGATACCTTGGGTTCTATTGGCCATCCGAGCAATGTCAATCCGAATTTCGGTTCAATATTAGCAGGCCAAGACCCGAATGTAGGCGTGTTTCAGGGGTTTGCGCAGTCATTCAATGATGCTCCGGGCGGTACTCAGGAAGAGTGGAATGAGGTTATGCACCACGTTGCACATGAGTTCCGATTCATTGTCAATGATGTGTTCATGATAGGATTCCGAGAAGGATTCTTCTATGAGCATGAAACCAAAGGAAACCAACAGTTTGTGTCACTTGGTGGTTCCATTGGCGGTGCAGGCTTCCGGCTAGACGTAGGAGGGTGGTTACCGCTACAGCAGAGACACCCACTGGAGAACACCGTTTATGCAACGCTGTCTTACAGGATACTGCTTGAATCGGGTCAGAAGAAGATGCGCTATCCGAAGTGGAATCCGCAGGCATCACAAGCTTATGACTTGGATGAGTTGGAAGACTGATGTTGGGGTTATCAAACCCCACATCTTCCTTACCTTCCGCATCCAAAAATCGGAAGGATGACAGACGAGAATGCATTAGGCAGTATTGAGTACATTTCGGTGCACCGCGTAGGCAATAAGGCCAATGAAGAAGGCATGATCCTGAGTGGCGAACCTCTTGAATTGGATTGGCAGCTGACCGATGTGCTGACAACTTATTTCCAATCGCCACTCAGAACGCAGGAGTTTTACCAATTGCACCACGAGAGTTCATTGGAACTGAATGAGGTCTTTACCTATGTGAAGTCCATTTTCGATGATCCGGAGACGTTGCATGAGCAGTCGGTCAAACTGGCCAAGCATCTGTTTGAGGCCAGCACGCATCCGAAAATCAAGGGTGGCGACTTCTATACGGTCTTCTTCAAGCATTGTCTGCTCGATGGAGAGTTGATAGATGCCGTGGGTCTCTTCAAATCGGAGAACAAGGACACCTTTCTGAAGGTGAATCCCACGGGCGATGGTTTTATCATTAAGGCCGATGAGGGCGTGAACGTCAATAAATTGGATAAAGGCTGCCTGATATTCGACACGGAACAGGCCGAAGGCTACGTGGTGGCCGTGGTAGATAACACCAACCGCAGCGCAGAGGCTCAGTATTGGATAGATGATTTCCTACACCTGAAACAACGGGAAGATGCCTACTTCCAAACGCAGAGCGTAATGGCCATGGCGCAGAGTTTCATAACCAAGGAACTACCACGCCAGTTTGAGGTGGAGAAGGCCGATCAGGCCGATCTGCTGAACCGAAGCGCCAAGTTCTTTAAGGAACAGGACACCTTCAACATGCACGACTTTGAAGCCGAAGTGATCATTCAGCCAGAGGTGATCAGTCAGTTTCAGCAATACAAGCACGATTATCAGCAGGAGCGCGAAATGTATATTCCAGATGCCTTCGACATTTCGGAATCAGCCGTAAAAAAGAACCAGCGTGTGTTCAAAAGCATCCTCAAGCTGGATAAGAACTTCTCGGTATACATACACGGTAACCGCAATATGATAGAGCGTGGCGAAGATGCCGATGGCCGCAAGTTCTACAAGCTGTATTATGATGAGGAGAGATGATCAATTTGCGAATATGCGAATTGGGTAATGCGACAATTCGCCCATTCGCTTATTACTGAATTACGTTATTCACTTCCCAGCAATCTGAACTTCTAACGCCTTCATCTCATCACGCAGTCGGGCCGCTTCTAGGAAGTCCAATTCCTTAGCGGCTATTTCCATGAGGGTTCTGGTTCGCTGAAGTTTCTTCTTCAGTTCGTCCTTGCTCAGGTATTCAATGCCTTCTTCTGCAGCTTGGTTCACGGTCTCATCCATGTTGTACCGCACCTTGCGTTTCATGGTACCGGCTACAGAGGTCTGCTCCATAATGGCTTCGCGCGATTTGACCAATGGAGTAGGTACGAGGCCATTTTCCGTATTGAATCTGATCTGTTTTTCGCGCCTGCGCTCCGTTTCATCTATGGTGCGCTGCATGCTGTCGGTGATCTTATCGGCATACATGATCACCAGTCCGTTCACATTGCGCGCAGCACGGCCCGCGGTCTGTGTCAAACTTCTTTCCGAACGGAGAAAGCCTTCCTTATCGGCATCAAGTATGGCCACCAGACTTACTTCAGGTAGATCCAAACCTTCCCGCAGTAGGTTGATACCGATCAATACATCGAAGTTGCCAAGGCGTAGGTCGCGGAGTATTTCTACGCGCTCTACCGTGTCCACTTCAGAGTGAATGTAGCGGCATTTCACATTCAAACGGGCCATGTACTTGGCCAGTTCCTCGGCCATTCGCTTGGTGAGGGTGGTAACCAGAATTCGCCCACCTTGCTTAACGGTCTTATCCACTTCCTCCAGGAGGTCGTCAACCTGATTTACGCTCGGTCGGACTTCAATGACCGGGTCGAGTAGACCGGTGGGACGAATGACCTGCTCAGCAAATACGCCTTGCGCTTTCTCCAATTCGTAGTCGGCCGGTGTGGCAGAAACATAGATCAGCTGATTGGTGATTGCTTCGAACTCCTCAAACTTCAGCGGACGGTTGTCCATGGCCGATGGCAGTCGGAAACCGTATTCCACCAGGTTGATCTTTCGGCTTCTATCGCCACCGTACATGGCTCCGATCTGCGATACGGTGACGTGGCTCTCATCTATGAACATCAAGAAGTCATCTGGGAAATAGTCCATCAGGCAGAAGGGTCTTGTGCCTGCTTTTCTGCCATCGAAATACCTCGAATAATTCTCGATGCCGGAGCAGTAGCCTAACTCCCGCATCATTTCAATGTCATATTCAACTCGTTCCTGTAATCGTTTAGCTTCTAGTGGTTTACCTATTTCTTTGAAGTAGTCCACCTGCTTTACCATGTCTTCCTGGATCTCCCATATTTTTTGGAGTAAGGTATCCTTGGAAGTAACGAAGTTATTGGCCGGATAAATGACCGCCCGTTGCAGCGTTTCGAGGGTAGAGCCACTACGCGGATCGATCTTCTCGATCTCTTCGATCTCATCGCCAAAGAAGAATATACGGTACGCGTAATCGGCATAGGCCACGTATATGTCGACCGTGTCACCTTTCACTCGGAACTGTCCGCGTTCCAGAATCTCATTGGAACGGGCATAAAGACTTGAAACAATGCTATGTAGAAATGCCTCGCGGCTGATCATTTGACCGACCTTGATCTCTACCGTATTGTTGGAGAAATCGGTCGGGTTACCGATACCGTAAATGCAAGAGACAGACGAAACAACTATCACATCTCTCCGGCCCGAAAGCAGGGTAGAAGCGGCACTTAAACGGTGCTTCTCTATCTCATCGTTTATCTGTAGGTCTTTCTCAATGTAGGTGTCTGTTACGGGTAGATAAGCTTCGGGCTGGTAATAATCGTAGTAGGAGACATAGTATTCAACCGCATTGTGCGGAAAAAATTGCTTGAACTCCCCGAACAACTGCGCTGCCAAGGTCTTGTTATGGCTCAGAATAAGCGTGGGCCGGCCGGTCTGAGCGATCACGTTGGCCATAGTAAAGGTCTTACCAGAACCTGTTACCCCAAGCAAGACCTGATGCTCATCGCCTCTGTTTACACCTTCAACCAATTGCCGAATGGCCGCAGGCTGATCGCCCATGGGTTTGAAGTCGGCAATAAGTTCGAAGTGTTCATTCATTTTCGCAGCTTAGAGATCGGATGAAGTTCAATGGTCGTGATCGTGATCCTCTTCATCGTGTTGCGTAGCGTTGCCGCTTGCCGATCCTCCGAACGCATCCACGATCACCTGTCGTTCAGCATCGGTCAGTTTTGCATCCCAATGCACCAACCAATAGCTGAGCATGGGCATTTCCTTCTCGGATACCACTTCCACGATCTCCTCGGCCATGTGGCGTTGGTCGCCTACGGGCGCTATGTTCCATTCAGAAAAGTTCAAATGTTCACGACCCTCCTTAATGTGGTTGTCCAAGAAATAGTTCACCGGAACCACATTGGCGTACCACGGATACTGGGTTTCATTCGAATGACAGTCCATACAGGCCTTATTGAGAATGTTCTTGAGTTCGACATCCGTTGTTTTGAAAGCTGCCGAAGGGTCGACCGAAACGGTTGTTCTTTCATGAGGAATGAACTGGATCAAACCGAGAACGAGCACAATA
>JBJOHR010000174.1:0-4346 GCA_046047575.1 Bacteroidota bacterium
TGGAGGACTCCTTCAGATAGTTGAGAATGTTTTTCACCGTCCATTTGATGAGAATTGGCTGAAGCAACAGTCCATAACACAACTGTTCCGCGATTCAAAATCCAACATCTGGCTGGGAATAGACAAGGGAATATTCAAAACCTCGGAATACGCCAGCAGAACGAAGTACGAATACTTCCATGTTGGAGGCAATCAGGTATCTGCGATAGAAGAAGACTTCAATGGTAGGATCTGGTTAGGCACAACGGAATCAGGTATTTACATCTTTGATCACAACAAGCAAGAATTCTCCGCAAAGGACAGAGCTACCGAAAAACTTGCCAATGCAGTGAATAGCATACTTAGCACAAAGAACTCTGTCTATGTGTCTACCAAAGCAGGCTTACTTATATATACCAATGGCGGACAATTACGTTCGCAATTGACAACGCTGGACGGCCTTCCGCACAATAACGTCAACTACTGCTTTGAAGATTCCAAAGGGCGAATATGGATAGCCTGTCAGGGCAACCGAATATGTTATCTATGGAAAAACTCGATCAAGTTCATTGAAAGCTCATCTGCACAGACGATCGTTGATGTAAATCACATTGTGGAAGACACGCTTGGACGACTTTGGTTTGCCACCATGGGCCAAGGTTTGGCCGTATTGGATGAAGGCACCGTTTATAGCCTTAATGCTGATAATGAACTTCCATCCAATTTCTGCTACCAGCTTGTGTTGGATGATGACCACAATGTTTGGGTCAGTCATCAAAAATCCATTACTCAGATATCACCCGACCTGAAACAGAACCGAGTGGTTTCGCGTGAAGAGCTTTCTGACACTGAGAACAGCATGGTGTCATTCCTTTTTAAGGATAGTGAAGGAAGCATTTGGATATCGTCAACTCACAATGTGGTAAAATTCAAACCATCTATAGACAAGTCAAGTAAGACCCCGCCTCAGCTATCTATAGGCTCAATGCGAGTCAATGAAAAACAGCAGGAGTTGAAAGAGAATCTTAAACTCGGCTCAGGCAAATACGATATCACATTCAATCTCGCAGGAATTTCACTGCGTGACCCCGATGCCATAACCTACAAGTATCAGATGAAGGGCCATTCGGAAACGTGGAAGATCCAAGATGGTTATGATAAAATTGATTTCACTGGACTTGGATACGGACAGTACACACTGAATGTACATGCATCGAGAAACGGAGGGCCTTGGACTGAACAACCCGTTTCCTACAGCTTTTCTATTGCCAGACCTATTTGGCTGTCTTGGTGGTTCTGGGTTTTGATGGGTATGGTCATTGCAATCGGTGTGGTAGCATTTGTACGATATAGAACCTTCAGACTGGTGCGCGATAAAATGGAACTAGAGGATATCGTGCTTGCGAGAACAGAAGAGATTCAGATGCAGAAGAGCGAGATTGAACGCAGCCGAGACGAGATCGCCAAGTACGCAAAGGACATTACAGATAGTATCAAATATGCCAAACGGATTCAGAAGGCCATTTTCCCGGCTTGGCAAGACGTACAGGAAATTCTACCGGAAGCCGTGGTATTCTTTCAATCAAAAGACCTCGTAAGCGGTGATTTCTATTTTGCAGAAAAGGTTGGAAGCAAAAGAATATTTGCGGCAGTAGATTGCACTGGACATGGAGTTCCGGGTGGTTTCATGTCTATTGTGGCCAACAACCTCTTGCAACAGGCCATTAAGCAGGTTGGCTTGACCAAGCCTTCAGAGATATTGGAATATTTGAACTACGGCATTACCAATACCTTGCATCAGACCTATGAAGAGTCTTCCGTAAAAGATGGTATGGATATTGCCTTGTGCTGCTGGGATGATAAGACGAACAAGTTGGAATACGCAGGAGCCTATAACCCACTCTACATTTTCCGTGACAATAAGCTTATTGAAATTCGAGGAAATCGTTTTCCGGTCGGAACATTTGTTGGTGAGGAGATCAGAGAATTCACCAATCATGAGATCGATCTGCAAACTGGAGACATGATATACATATTCTCCGATGGATTTGCCGATCAGTTCGGAGGCCCGAATGGAAAGAAATTCATGCTGAAGCGCTTCAAAGCTATGCTAGAGGACATACATCGAAAACCCTTGAACCAACAGTATGACCTTCTAGTAAAGCATTTGAAGAACTGGAAAGGGAATCTTGAACAAGTAGACGACATTATTGTAATGGGAGTGAAAATCCCTTAGAACAAAACCAAATGATATACGTAGAACCCAGCGCTAAACGGCAAATAAATTCAAGGCCTATGAAGTCAATGATCGTGACACTGCTGCTCTTCCTGAGCATAAATGCCTTTGCTCAGGAATCGGCTCAGTATTTTAAAAGTGCCATAACCAAGGCACAGTCTGGCGATATGCCCGGGGCGATCGCAGACTTTGACAAATGTATCTCACTCGATCCAAGCTATGCGGATGCGTTTTATTGGAGAGGTGTTGCCAAAGCGGCTATCGGTAACGCCAACGGTGCGCTTTCTGACTTCGAAAAATGCACGGCATTGGACCCCAATAATGCCCAAGCATATCTAACAGCTGGAAATCTGTACAATCAGCAGGGCAATCCGAAGGCGGCATTGGCAAATTTGAACCCTGCCGTGCAACTGTTGCCGACCAACATGGAGGCGATCCTTAATCGAGGAAAGGCCCAGACCAACCTTGGTATGCACGAAGCTGCCATAAAGGATTACACAGTGGTTTTAGAAAATGACAGATCAAACTTCGATGCCTATATCAACAGAGGCATATCCTATCGTCAGATGGAGGCATTTGACAAGGCTTTGGAAGATTTTTCCGCTGCGATCCGTGTCAATAAGATGAGTCCGGAAGGATACATTAACCGCGGCATTGTGTATCGAATGATGGATGAATTTGAGAATGCCATTGCTGACTACACACAAGCCATTGTGGTAGACCCGAACAGTTCAGATGCTTTTTATAACCGAGGAATTGCTTACTCAAAACGTGACCAACACCAGGACGCCATCCGTGATTTTTCTAAAGCGATCACCATCAATCCTAACGATGCCGATTCTTACATGAACCGAGGAATCGAAAAGGTGATAAGCGGTAAGAAAGACGATGGTTGTGCTGATATTGTGAAGGCTGCAAACCTTGGATTGGAAATTGCCATTGAGGAACGCAACAAATTCTGTGGTTTCTGATTGCGCTTTAGCGTTTGATCAATCTTATTGTTCTGAGTCCTCCATCCCACTCAAATTTGGCACTGTAGATTCCAGATGGGTTGTCCGTTAGGTCGAGTTTGATGTCTGTGCCGAGAGAAGTCCCTTTCAGCACAACCTTTCCCAAATTATCGAGTACCGTGTAATTCACGTTTACATATTGGTCAAAGTTGACATCAAAA
Organism: Bacteroidota bacterium; assembly: GCA_046047575.1. Classification (GTDB taxonomy): domain Bacteria; phylum Bacteroidota; class Bacteroidia; order UBA10329; family UBA10329; genus UBA10329. The sequence goes on from JBJOHR010000174.1 coordinate 3,387, forward strand.
AAGCCACTTGATGGATTCGGCCACACGCCAACTTTCAACTCATTATCTGCCAATCCAGTAGGAGAATTCAGGATCTTGAATTTCCAATAACCCGCAGGTGCAGGCATGGGTCTGTTCTGTTGCTTACCCGTTGTAGCTTCGGCATGGATATAATAGAACACCTTCTCCCCTGCCTGCTGATACGGTATGAAACCGGTCCAAATGTCTTCAGTAAGATTGCTCAAGGACATGGAAACAGGAGTATAACCTTGGGTTGTATCTATTGTCCAATAAACAGATGCTGAAGCAATTCCATCAGCATGTTTGATCAACGCATCGATCTGGTAGTTATTGGTTGAGTATACTTGATCAACAAGTGCTTGATGCCTAATTAACAGCGGATCGCTGGACGACACAGCTTTGGTGATGCAATGAATGGCTCCCGATGCGGTGATGATCTCATTGCAATTTATACCTACAACATTATAACCCGGCAATGCTTCACGATAGATACGTAACGCTGTTGTGTCCCATTGTTGTTCGTAGGTCGGCACCAAAATGGTGTTGTTTACAAAAACAGAATTCGTGTACGTTCTGTAATCGCCATTCTGGTTGGGATATTGACCGCCTTCTGGTGGCATTGGAACACGGATAATCTTATAGTCGGTACCGTACACAGAGTTGAAATTGTTGAGCACGTAATTCATGTTCGACTCTATCTGTGGCCCATCGGCAACGCCATTCGGATATTCTCCAATAAGCAGCGTTTCCTCATCCAAAAGTTTCATGTGCATATCAATATGATGAATACCATCATAAGGCAAGGTTGGCATCTTGATGTAACGGTCTATACCCATGAAATCTTCAAGAATCCCATCAATGGCGTTCTCATTATGGTTGGAAATTCCGTAGCCAGTGCCATCGTTTTCCTCCAAGATCAGCTCAGATGAAAAGGCAGTTCCAAATCCATCGACCATGAAG
>JBJOHR010000175.1:0-10796 GCA_046047575.1 Bacteroidota bacterium
TACAGCAATTATCATCAATTACACAAAAACTGGAAACTAAGCTTCGAAGCAACTCAAAGAGATTATCAATTGTATCAAACCTTTGACCATTTTAAACTGGAAGATGCAATCAATTACAAGATAAGTTTGGCCAATCTAATGGCGCGTGCACAGGGTGCAAACAACCATGAATGGTTCAATAAAGCTATTTCAGAGTTGAAAGGAGCTCCAGTTAATTCTTTCAATGAGGAAGGAGAGGTGTTTCAGAACGTTTACTTCCAAGAACATCTCTTCTACATCAACAATGGAAAGTTTAAAGAGGCCAAAGCATTGGTTCCATATATCATTGATGGATTGAATAAGTATGAGGCAAAAATCAATAAGGCGCGGGTTCTCGCTTTTCAGTTCAACATCATGATAATGTACTTTATCATGCATGAGTTTAGAGAGGCTCTTAAATGGAGTGAAACACTGCTATCGGATAAGAGTGAAATCAAACAACATCAAAAGTATGTTACGGCCTTGCTTCTGCCTTTTATCCATTTTGAATTAGGACATACTGAACTTGTAGAATCCTTCGCCCGTTCCGCATATCGGCTTCTTCATAGAAAAAATAGGTTACATCAATTTGAAAGGCTCATTCTAAAATTTCTCCAAAACATGCCGCTAAGTGTTGATCAAGACGATTTCAAACCAATGCTAAATCAACTACACGATGAACTGGTTTCCTTGCTTGAAGACCCAGACATTCCAATGGTTCTTGGAATGGAAGAAATAACCTTATGGGCTAAAAGTCATTATCGAGGAATGAAAATGTCTGACCTGATAAACAGTGAAGATTCTGGATCCGTAGAATAATGGATTGTTAGTATTCACGGCTTAGCACAACTGATGTACAATGTAAACCTGATAGCTTCGGGTATTCGCCTTCCACCTTATGGACTTCAATATCCATTGTTTGAAGTTTCGTTTCGAACGTATCATAAGCAGCCTGATGTAGCACATTATTTGAGATGACTGTATGAAAAGGTGCGTAAAATGTTATCTCGCCTTTAATATTCTCAACTTGACCATTAACAAATGAATATGCTTTACCCAGCCATTCTTTTTTAGGTTTGTTCAAGTTTAAGTCAATTGGCAACGGAACTTCAATTCGTTTCAGTTTTACATTGCATACGCTAATTAGGTCTTGCTCCATTTTCTGAACGGTTTTATCAATGTGTTTACCAATGGAATAAACAACTTCCCGATAGGCTTTCTGCTCAGTTGAGCTCAACCCTGCGAGTTTTTGATAATCTAGATTTGGCTTTCCTAATACATACAATACTGAATCACCAAATTCTGGATGCTTACCCAGCAATGAAATAAATAGATCTATGTGGTAGAATGGTGAGTGTCCCTGAGTATTAGAACCGTTTGGCAAATCTAGATTGGTATGAAATCTCATTTGGGCGCTATCTGTACCGACCCAAATAACTTCTTTACCATCAAATACATTTTCCTTCAACCATAAACTAGCCTTGCTTCTGATGATGCTATCAGGAAGAGTCGTATCAATTTCCATATAGTTTAACCGAGCGGTTACATTATCAACTCCTCTTCTCAAAAACCGATGTTCCAACTCGTCTCTTCCAATTAAAACAAACCGATCTCCAACTAGAATATTCCCTCCCGGAATGTCCATACCTAAAGACAAACCAGTATAATTCGGCAAACATGAGCACTTCAATGCACGCATAGCGGCCGTAGTTGGAGAGTTAGGGTACACGAATTGAGGGTCATTCAAAGCGTAGTAACTAGTGGTGTCCATTCTCTTCAATCCATACAGTTTATCTTGTATGTATGGATCAAGTAGTTTGTAAACACTCTCTTTGCAACTTTGGGAACCGCCACAATAACGAGTAAGGTTAATGAACCGAGGAAAACAGCCTGCAATTGAATTACCATACACTTCATCAAGCGCTTCCTCTATTAACCCTGTATATACCCGCTGTATTCTCTCAGCTTCAGAAAAGGCTGTTTTCTGGCTTAGGCTTAGTCCTTTAAACCACTGTTCAAAGTCAATGCTCAACGTATCCTGTTCTATAGATACTTGTTCCAAATAAAAGGATAACGCATGCTTTTCAGATTCCCTTATTCCGAACAAACCGTTCTTTTCACGATTGCTTATTCTAAACTTCTCAAGAACAAATAAATCAACATATGTTGGGTTTAACACTGGCCCTGTAAACACACCGTTTCGAGCCTGCAGGTAAGCAGTGTGCAAGGCATCAAGGGTGTCAATCTCTAAACTGGAGCCGCTCAATACTTCAATCCATAGATTTCTTTTTACACTATGAAGACCAATTGCAATTTCTGCCGTGGTAATTATTTCCTGACATTCTTTAATATGACATGGGAATTTCTTCGTAGTTGAAACCATGAATGGCGGATTTTGATTCATAGTTAACATCAGAATTTCCTGTATCCTACCATCATAGGAGCTAAGTAACTTTGGCTCAGCTGAACTTGATTTCTTCTTGTTTGGACAACACGAACTAAATAAAATCAAAACTGCTGCTCCAAATGGAAGCAGCAGTTTCAAATGAGATTGAGAAAATTTAGAGTATTTCATATTACTCCATATAATCACTTACAAGCCTTTGCCTTATACTGAAACTCGCAACCCCAACAGTATACTCCAAGCTCTTCGATAGAACAGAATTTGCCATCGATTAACTTACCTCCAATTCCAGCAGTAAAAGTTAGGACGCCCTGCTTACCTGATTTAGATTCGTAATGAACAAAATGAGCGCTCGGATCATTTTGGCAATCTCCAGCAATAGCATCCACTTTAGCTATACCATTGTCTCTAGTATCATTACCGCCAATAAGAGCTAACGATCCATCCTTATTTCCAAACAGTGTACATTTTTCAGAAATTTTCATATCCGGACCAACGCCAACAATGTCAACATCTAAAGAAACATCGCCCTCACCTATGTTACACTTACTGCATGCGCTAACTGTGAAGGTTTTCTTTGATGCTTGAACCTGGACCTCAAGCCCTTGCTTTTCTCCTGTCAGAATGAAAGGACCTGCAGCATCATTACCAATCATGTCTACCACACGGACAACCATTATAGAACTATCATCTTTGATAAGTTCGATGTTTGCACAAAGATTGAAGTGAGTTTTATTGAACTCGTGATCGTCAGTTGCACAAAATCCAAGAGGCCATTCTTTCAATAATGGCTCCGGCTGTTCGGCTTCCATCTCAGCCGCTTTAAGAGAATCCAGCCTTGCTTGATCAGCAGCCGCTTGCTGTTCTGCAGAAGGGCCTCCACCGCAAGCAACTATAAATCCAAAGCTTGAAGCAAGGCAAGCAAATAAAATTCCTGAGTTTTTCATAAGTCGATAGGTTTAAGAGGTTAGTCTTCCAATATTACCTACTTATCGTTAAAACAACAAACTCCACCCAAGAAAATGACTGAAAATGGCTATTCATAACATGGAGGCAACACTGTTGCTACTCCATGGCCATTTGATGTGTGAATGTGATGGATGTCATTCCGTTATCAATCGGTCTGATAAGGATGGAGCCATTAGCATTGTTGACGCGCGTCAGTATTCCATCGCGTCCGTGTATGAAGCGTAAGGAATCCAATAAGGAGGCCATACCGTGCGTTTTAAGCAATGCCTCCACCAATACGTAGGCTTCTTGAACGGATGCAGGAAGAATGAGTACGGCCTTGCTCCCGTCCTTCCCTAATTCCAGTTCCAGTTCGGCCCCATTGGTGAATTTGACGATCTGGATATTTACGGTATCACTTCCAAGCCCTTCCTTCGATTCGATCACACTGCCTTCCGTTTCAAATGCCAATGTACCGTAAAGCGGCAACAGATCGGAAAGCTTCTTGGCAGGCTGCTTTTCGGGCGCTCTCAGTTCACTTAGGTAGCCACCGTAAATAAAACCTTCCCTGCCGCGGTATCTTACTCTATACCAATGGTCGTTTATCCAACCCAGTTTCAGTTGCATTTCGGTTCTTTCCAGAATTTCCACCTGCTTGCCGAAGGCCACATTGGTCACTATTCTGGCATTGGATTCGGGTTTGCTGCGCATGTTCAGGCCATTCACAGCCAGTACATTCATATACTTAGGACAATCTTGCGCCAGCGCAGATGTGGCGGCCAGCGAAACGAGCACTATCAATAGCTTTTTCATGACTTTCAGTTTTAGTTCAACTATTGAACGTTCTCCTTAAAGTCAATATTGAGGCATTAGGCGCCTCTTAACAAAAGTTAGCTTTCGGCCGTTGCCTCCTGTACTCTGAGGCTCAGTAACGAAGCTAACAGCATAAGCCCACCACCTAGCATGACCGCAGCCAAACGATCGTTGTCCAACACCGATTCCATCACCCAGCCGAATCCAAGACTGGCAATGATCTCGGGCAACACGATAAAGAAGTTGAAGATGCCCATATAAATGCCAACTTTTTCCTTCGGCAGGCTATTTCCGAGCATAGCATATGGCATGGATAGAATGCTGGCCCAAGCAATTCCAACACCGGTCATGGATAGAAAAAGCAGGTTCGGGTCGTTTACAAACTTGACCGAAATGAGCCCCAGACCGCCTGCGGCCAAACACAAGGCATGGGTTACCTTCATGGAAAGTTTGCCTGCCAGCCATGGCAAGGCCAACGCAAATACGAATGTCACCAAGTTGTAGTAGGCCAAGGTCAATCCGGCAAATTCGATTCCTTCGGTGTAGGCTTGCGTTCCATCTTCAGCTCCAAATACGTTTCGGGCCACGGCCACCGAATAATAGAACCACATGAGAAACAATCCTGGCCACGTGAAGAATTGAACGAGCGCCACCTGCTTCATGGTGGTAGGCATATTGCCGATAGACGAGAATATCTCTTGGAAAGCTGCACCGATCCCTTTGCTTTCTGCATTCTTCCTTCTGAATTCGTCCAGATCGGCCGGAGGATAGGGTTTGGTGGTAAAGATGGTAACTGAAACTGCGCCAATAAAAGCGATGGCACCCAGATAGAACGAGAATTTCACCGAATCAGGAATGCCGCCTGCTACGGTTTCGTTCGACACTCCGAACCAATTACTCATCATCCAAGGCAGTGCAGAAGCGATGACCGCGCCAACTCCGATCATGAAACTCTGCATGGCGAATCCTTTACTGTGCTGCTTTTCTGGAAGCATGTCCACAACAAAGGCGCGGAAAGGTTCCATGGAAACATTGATGGAAGCATCCAGGATCCAAAGCAATCCGGCAGCCATCCAAATGGCCGATGAATTCGGCATGAATATCAACGCAATGGAACTCAGAATGGCCCCAACAAGGAAATAAGGTCTTCTTCTTCCCAACTTGGTCCACGTGCGGTCGCTCATATAGCCAATGATGGGTTGAATGATCAGTCCTGTGAGTGGAGCTGCCAACCATAGCATGGGTATCTCCTCAGGCTTAGCCCCGAGGTATTCGTAAATGGCGCTCATGTTGGCCATTTGCAATCCCCAGCCGAACTGAATTCCCATAAACCCGAAGCTCATGTTCCAGATCTGCCAAAAGGAAAGGTTGGGTTTGCTTTGCTGTTGCATCTGTGCTATTTAATTAAATGTATAAGGAGGACTTACGTTTATGGTCGTTCCATGAATTCCAAATATATACAGATATGTGCGCAGAATGTGTTTGCGATACATTGCGGAGATGAAAGCTGTAAGTAACTTTGAATCATGTCCGATAACATGCCAGCGATCGATCCGGAGAAGGAGAAACAGGATATTCTCAAAGCGTATAAAAAGCTTTTACGTTCAACAAAACGCCACGAAGCCAAAGGGGATCTTAAAATGATCCGTAAGGCTTTTGATGTAGCCTTGGATGCGCACAAGGATATGCGCAGAAAATCGGGCGAACCATACATCTACCATCCCATCGCGGTGGCAGAGATAGTCACGTCCGAAATCGGTTTGGGCGCAAAATCAATCGTCTGCGCGCTTTTGCACGACACCGTTGAAGATACCGACCTCACGGTTGAGGATATGCGCAGAATGTTCGGAGACAAGGTGGCTCAGATCATTGACGGTCTGACAAAACTGTCTGGAATTCTGGATATTCAAGAAGATAAGAGCCTTCAGGCAGAGAATTTCAGGAAGATGCTGCTGACCATGAGCAGCGACATCAGAGTGATCCTGATAAAACTTGCCGACCGCTTACACAACATGCGAACTCTCGATTCAATGCGAAGAGATAAGCAGTTGAAGATCGCGTCCGAAACGATGTATCTCTATGCTCCATTGGCGCATCGTTTAGGATTGTATGCCATCAAAACCGAACTGGAAGACCTTTCCTTCAAGTACATAGAGCCTGAACTTTATGAGGAGATCGTATCCAAACTGAAAGACACGCAACGGCAACGAACGCGGTTCATCAACAAGTTCAGTTTTCCCATCATCAACTCGCTGAACAATGCTAAAGTCGATTATGAGATAAAAGGTCGTACCAAGTCTGTTTACTCCATTGCCAGAAAGATGAAATCGCAAGGAGTACCGTTTGAGGAAGTGTACGACATTTTCGCCATCAGAATCATTACCAACAGCAAACTGGAGAATGAAAAATCCGATTGTTGGAAAGTGTATTCGATTGTTACAGACCATTACGTGCCCAATCCAAGCCGATTCCGCGATTGGGTGAGTAAGCCAAAATCGAATGGTTACGAATCACTGCATACCACCGTAATGAGCGAAAGCGGCAAGTGGGTTGAAGTACAGATACGCACCAACAGAATGGATGAGATTGCTGAGAAAGGCTTGGCTGCCCATTGGAAGTACAAGGAAAACTCGGGTGCCGCTGCTCAGAATCAAACGGCAGAAAACAGCTTTGATGATTGGTTGACCAAAATTCGCGAACTGCTGGAAAGCCCCGATCCGAATGCGATCGATTTTATTGATGACTTCAAACTAAGCCTCTTTGCCGAAGAGATCTTTGTTTTTACTCCCACTGGAGATGTAAGGACCTTGCCGGTAGATGCCACATCGCTCGATTTTGCATTTGAGATACACACTGAAGTGGGTATGCGCTGCATAGGGGCCAAAGTGAACGGGAAATTGTATCCGCTGAGTCATCAATTGAAAAGTGGCGACCAAGTGGAAGTGCTGACCAGCAACAAGCAGAAGCCCAAGGAAGATTGGTTGAGCTTTGTGGTAACCGCGAAAGCCAAGAGCAAGATAAAGCAGGCTTTAAAAGAAGAACAGCGCAGAATTGCAGCCGATGGAAAAGAGATATTGGAGCGCAAACTGAAGCAGATAAAGGTCACGTTAGACAGAGAACTGACCGATAAACTGCACCGCCATTTCCGTGTACAGACAAGTCAGGACCTGTTTATCAAAATTGCCAAGAAAACCATCGATTTCAAGGAGATAAAAGAGTTTATTGAATCTACCCGGAACGCAAGTAAGTGGTACAACGTTCTGCGTAGAAGCATTACCGGTTCTGGCACGGAAAAAACCAAAGAAGCATCTCCTGCGCAATCCAAAGAAAAATCCAAAGGCAATACCATTGTGATTGGCGATGCCAACCAGAAGATGGATTATGTGATGGCCAAATGCTGCAACCCTATTCCGGGCGATGATGTTTTCGGATTCGTGACCATTGGAGAAGGCATCAAGATCCATAGAACTACTTGCCCGAACGCCATCCATATCCGTAGCAATTATGCCTATCGCGTTGTTCCTGCAACTTGGGCCAACGAGGAAGACCACACGGCCTTCGTCACCGGGATCCTTATCACCGGAATTGATGATGTGGGACTTGTGAACGCCATCACCACGGTGATCTCTAAAGACCTGAATGTGAACATGAAAAGCATTGCGTTCGATAGTAACGATGGCGTGTTTGAAGGTCGAATAAAGGTGTTGGTAGAGGGCACGCACCACCTGAACAATCTGATCAAGAATCTGAAGAATGTATCGGGTATAAAAAGCATTGTTCGTCAAGACGAAAAAGAAGATTGATGGAGGTTATTGACACCAACAGAAAAGCGAAATTCGAATTCTCATTTATTGATGAATACACGGCTGGTCTTCAGCTTTTTGGTACCGAGATCAAGAGCATTCGGAACAAGGAAGTAAGCATAGCCGAAGCTTATTGTGCCTTTAAAGGCGATGAGCTTTTTGTGCTGAATATGCACATCGCGCACTATGAACAAGGTACCTACAATAATCACGAACCAAAGCGGGAACGCAAACTATTGCTGAGTAGAAATGAACTGAAGAAGCTTCAGGGAAAATTGAAAGACAAAGGACTCACCATCATCCCAACCCGCCTTTACATTTCGGATGCAGGTTTTGCCAAATTGAACATTGCCTTGGCAAAGGGCAAAAAGATTCACGACAAGCGCGATACCATAAAAGACAAGGATACAAAACGAGAAGTGGACCGCGCCCTGAAACGCTGATCAGCGCAAATCGTGCTTATCTTCCAAAAGCGGTACAAATCGAAACGTGCCGTGTTCCTTTACCACCACCGATCCATCAGCTTGTTTCGTAATGGTTTTCATTGTTTCGGAGTCCCCTTCTGTAACAGGTATGACCATGATTCCGCCAGGCTTCAATTGGTTTAGCAGCCCTTCGGGAACAATTGGTGCACCTGCCGTAATGATGATGCGGTCGTACGGGGCCCAAGTTGTTACGCCCAGATTGCCGTCTCCATAAAAACACTTGACCCTATAGCCGAGTTTTGGAAGAAGCTTGGAGGTCTTATCGTAAAGCTCTTTAATGCGTTCAATACTGAAAACCTTGATTCCCATTGAATAAAGTACCGCCGCCTGATAGCCCGAACCGGTACCTATCTCCAATACCTTCATCCCTTTCTGAACCTGCAACAATTCCGTCTGAGTTGCAACAGTGAATGGCTGAGAAATGGTCTGCCCGGCACCAATGGCAAAGGGACGGTCTTCATACGCATACTCTTCAAAAGCACTGTTAAGGAAAAGATGCCGTGGCACTTTACCGATCGCCTCCAGAACGGATCTGTCCTTAATTCCTTTTTCCTGAAGCAGTGCGATCAACTTGCGCCTGTTGCCTTGTTGTTTGTGTGAGTCGCGAATCACGTTAGATGTTAAATTCTGAATGTTGAAAACAGTATTTCCGTTCGGAAATTGAGGTGGCTAAATGTAATAATTTGCAGGTGTCAGATAGTAGGAACGGAAGACCAATTGACCAATGAATGACCTGAAGATCGGAGTGCTTGGAGCTGGACATCTAGGAAAGATCCATCTCAAACTTCTCTCAGAGACCCAAGGCTTCAAAGTGGTCGGATTCTACGATCCGGACGCAGAACAAGTGGCGGTTGCCAAGGAGCGCTTCGGTATTCAGGCTTTTGATAGTGTGGATGACCTGATAGATGCTGTAGATGTGGTAGATGTGGTAACACCTACCCTATCCCATTTCGATTGTGCAGCAAAAGCAATACGTAGATCAAAGCATGTATTCATTGAGAAACCAGTTACCAATACACTTGATGAAGCAGAGAACCTGATGAAACTGGCAACGGAAGCCAACGTCAAGGTGCAGATCGGTCATGTGGAAAGGTTCAATCCGGCTTACTTGGCAGCAAGGCCATACATTACTGCGCCCATGTTCATAGAGAGCCATCGATTGGCACAATTCAACCCACGAGGAACCGATGTGCCTGTGGTCATGGACCTAATGATCCACGACCTCGATATCATTCTGAGCATCGTCAACTCAACCGTAAAACGGATCAGTGCCAGTGGTGTGGCGGTTGTCAGCGAAACACCTGACATTGCCAACGCGCGCATTGAGTTTGCCAACGGATGTGTAGCCAATGTAACGGCAAGTAGAATATCGCTGAAGAACATGCGGAAAACCCGTATTTTTCAGCATGATGCCTACGTGACGATCGATTTTCTGAAGAAGAAGACCGAAGTGGTAAGGTTAGATGCCAACACTGACCCAAGTGCCAACGACCTCTATATCGAACTACCGAACAACAAAAGAAGAAAGATCAATTTCGAATTCCCAACGATCCAAGATACAAACGCCATTCAGGAAGAACTGAGAGCATTTCGACTTTCCATAGAAGAAAACACGCAGCCCGCAGTTACCATTCAGGATGGTTACAATGCACTTCAGATCGCACATCAGATCGTCAGCAAACTTCAGCTCGGTTCCGACCTCATCTCTTCTACCGTATAATAAGTTTAAATTCGCGCCCGTTCTTGCTTCAACGGAATGAAGAGCCGCCCAACCCTACATATTCTATTGCTTTTGGTCATTACTCTTTTGGGGGCAGTAAGTTCGTGCGACCTTATAAACCCTGAAGAGCAGACACCATCATTCCTTTGCATAGACACGATAGCCATAGACCCTATTGCACAACAGGGAACTGATGATCACAATATTGTGGATGCGTGGGTTTTTGAGAACGAACAGCTGATCGGTGTATACGAATTACCTGCGGTTGTCCCCATTTTGAAATCTGGGGCTGCCAACATCAGGATAAGACCCGGTGTAAAAATGAACGGGCAAGCGGGGTCGCGCTGGAAATTTGAATTTCTACAGGACTTTGTGGAGACGGTTGAATTGTTTGAGGACAGCATAGTTTGTGTCAATCCGACCCTTTCCTTTAAGCCCAATGTGATCATTCCGTGGGAAGAGGATTTTGAAAGCTCGTCACTGATCACGCTCACATCTACCAACCTTAGCCAAGAGAATGTGCTGGTCATCTCTGGAGAAGAAGCCTATCAAGGGAAAACAGCCTTGCTAAGATTGCCAGTTGGAGAAGATATTTTTGAATGTCG
>JBJOHR010000176.1:0-7978 GCA_046047575.1 Bacteroidota bacterium
ATAGGAACCTGCAACCTGCCGTGTATTGTGCTGAAGCTGCGTAATCAACTTCCCAGAAAGATCAAATAACTCTATGGAAACTGTTTCATCCGAATTCAATTCGTATTCAACCGTTACCAGATTATTAGTGATAGGATTCGGGTAAACGAGTGTTGAGCCGATGTAGGCATCTACTTCGCCAATGCCTACGTTCATGCCAGAGGTGTAGCGGCCAACAACCGCGTTAAGTTGATTGAATTGGTTGTCTATTATTGTACCGGCCGCTACTATCTTCAGATCTGCTTGTAGTGTTACCGCACGATACTGGTCAGATGAACCTAAAATCGTTATTACTTTTCCCCCCGCACCAAACGTGGGATCAAGTTGCCCCAAGTGCGTCAACCGGATCATAACCATGACGTTTCCGCCTGCGTCCGAGGCCACACCCCCAACCAATATCTTCCCGTCAGGCTGTATGAGCACATCCCAGGCTCTGTCGTTATTAGCGGCAAAATCGGTGCTCGATACACCATTTGTAGCAAACGAATTGTTCAGGCTTCCGTCAGCATTGAATTTTACCACTAACACATCGTTGTTGCTCCCATTATTAATTGCTCCCACAGCATAGAGGTTTCCAAAACCGTCCGCAGCTAGTTTGTGAAATTCATCCACTGAATTGGATAGATCGTTTTCTACTATGCCAGTTGTCCCAAATGCATTGTCCAATGTGCCATCCGAACTATAGCGAACAAGTAATGTGTTCGTATTCGAGCCTGGCGCTTCTGTAGAACCCGCAACAGTAATTTTACCATCGCTACCGATCACTAGGCCCTGAGCCCAATCCGCATTGTTGATGTCCGTCACAGCTTTTCCATCGAAACTGAAGGTATTGTCCATTGTTCCATCCGAATTCAGACGAACAACGGTAACGTCTATGTCAGATTCTGTAGTGATGCCACAGGCAACAATTTTTCCGTCCGCCTGAACGGCCACATCATACAAGAATGATGGCGCAGAATAAGGAATGATGGTAGTGCCATTTGTTCCGAAACTTGTATCCAGAAAACCATCGGTAGTGTTGTACCGCATTACCACCTGGCCATTTTGAGCACCGTATACGCCTCCTACCACAATGATCTTTCCATCGGGCTGTAGCGCCATTGAATACACCTCCAGATCAGACGCAAACATCATAAGAACAGAGGTTCCGTTCACACCAAAGGAGTTGTCAAACGATCCATCTGGAAATAACCGGCTAAGGTGTAATGCCGACCCCGATGGGGACGAGTGCCATCCGCAGACAAGTATTTTACCATCGTTCTGCACCAACACGTCAAACGCCCTTGTTGGGTTTGTCCCGGCTCGATAGGTTAGCAGCCCGTCTGCATCAAAATCGTTGTCGCGTACACCGAACTGCGCAAAGGCCAATACAGGCACAAATCCTAGCAGGAGAAGGAGAGATGTTTTCATGGTTGTTGGTCGAATTGGTTGTGGATAAAGCTAATCACTCCGTCCATAAAAACCTCTTGGTCGTCCCAAAAGCACATGTGGCTGCCGTTGGGGCAATGAAGGCTTTCGCCATTCTGAACAAGCGTGGCCATTTCCTTCATTTCATCCGGATTCATGCTGTCGTATTCCGCACCGACCATAAGTGTTGGAACGGAAATTTCACCCAGTCTGTCCCAAACGCTCCAATCTTTTAGGATGCCGCCTGGAACGAACTCGCTTGGGCCTTGCATGTAGGTGTAAACATCCATATTGAAGTGCGAGAAGCTACGCGCCACAGGTTCTGGGAACGGGTAGATGCGGCAAATGTGCTTGGCGTAGAACTCCTTTTCCACCAGTTCCAAGTACACAGGGTTTGAATAGTCACCTGCATCTTCATACATCTGCAGTGTGTCTACCAAACTTGGGCGGAGCTGTTCCCGAAGCTTGTTGTTGTAAGCCGCATACTTGTGGAAATCGGCTGTCATGTTACTCACAATAAGCCCTTTCATATTCTGTTGGTACTTGAGCGCGTATTCCATGGCCAGAATGCCACCCCAACTTTGTCCGAGAAGGATGAAGTTGTCCTTATTCAACCCAAGCGCTTGGCGCACTTGTTCCACTTCCTCCACAAACCGTGGTATGTTGTAAAGACTTGTGTCTGTTGGTTGATCAGAATAGTATGAACCTAGCTGGTCGTATTCGTAAAACTCAATATTCGCCTGCGGGAAAAAGCTCTGGAAGCATTCCAAGTATTCATGCGTTCCAGCGGGGCCGCCATGCAGGATCAGCACCTTCATCGGACTGTTGCCGTAGCGTTTCGTCCAAACCTTGTAGCCTTCTTTCAGGTCGATCATCTGCACACCGCCAGATTGGTAATCGCCAGGGGTTTTGAAGTTGTTGTAATCGCAGTTTTGGCCTGTGGCCGATGAGTTCTCAGTCGGTTGCTGTAGTTGGCTACAAGAGAAAAGGGAGAAGACGAAAAACGGAAAAAGGTATTTCATGGGGCTGATTTTCGCCCTAAGATACATGCTTGTTGATTTCCGAAACGGAAATGGAATTATGCGAACTATCGTGAACTACGACACCATCTTTCAACAAAATTGCTTGGGGCGATTCGTGATGAACGCCAAGCTCAGAAGCAATTGCATTGGACACATGGCGGTACGAAAGCAAATCGAGATACCACGGCTCAACGTTTTCCAAATTCCATTCGCGTTCCAAGCGATCTTTGGCCATGGAGCTGATGGAGCACCGCGTACTGTGCTTAAATATCAGTTGTGGTTTTTCGTGAGAAAGCGCTACGATCTCAGCGATCTGTTTTTCCTCGGTCAGGTTTTTCCAAGGAATATTGGATTTACCTCCGCTAAATATGTCTTTCCAACTCATTTCTTCTTACAGATCATCAGTGAATGGTAATACCCGACCGTTTCCACGATCTTTTCCACTTCCAAACCAACCTCTTCCACGTATTGTTTCATGCGGGCCGAGTCGTACATCTTGCTGTTTCCGTTGGCCATGGACGTGAAGTAGAGCGATGTTCCATGCAGACAGTACGTGGCGGTCATGCTGTCCTGCATATCCCAAAAGGTTTCGAGAATGAATACACGGCCATCATCGTTCAACGCATCTTTAGCGTGGCTCAGAATGTGCTTGATCTGGTCGGGCGAAAAGCAATCCAAGAACTGGCTCATCCAAACGGCATCTTGGTTTTTCGGCAACTCGTAATCTTCATCCAACACATTCTGATTGTGGGTTGAAATTCGGTGTTCCAAACCTGCTTCCTTAATGCGAGGGTTTGCCAAACCCGTCTGACTTGGAAGATCCACAATGGTCATATGCACATCCGGGTCATTTTCTACGCACAAAAACGACCACTTTCCTGTGTTTCCACCGATATCCAACATGGATTTCGGTTTGAATTTGAAAACCTCTTCCCGTGCCTGCGGAAACGCCTGATCGGAATAATGATGATCGAAGTTGAACCAGCTGTCTTTTTCGCGCTTCGGAAGCTGAGAAAGTCCGTGGTAAATGGTCGGCCAATCACCCAGTTCTTTCAATCCTGCTGGTTTTTCTTCTCGAATGGCTTCCTCCAAACGGAAGGTGCCTGTGTAGCAGATATCCTGAATGAAATCCGTGTTGGCAATGGTCTGTTTATCGCGCAGCCAGAACGAACCCGTTTTGCCCAGTTTGTATTTGTAAGGCTCGATGAGTTTGACCAAGTTGAGGCTCAATCCTGCTTCAAGCAATGTCTCAACTCCATACTGTGAAATGCCCGTTTTCTCGGCCAATTCTTCTGACGTGATGCCTTTCCTACCTGCATCAACAATGGCCAGCAGAATTCCCGTTCTGTTAAGCGCAACAGCCGCCTGAAACATCATTGGATAAAACGAAAGCCGCTCCGCTGCCTCTTTCGCTTCGTTAAGCGAAATATTGTCTTCCTGAAATGCTTTGTACATAAGATGGTTTTAGTTTTCTACCCAATCGGTAAAGTACTCTTGTGGCTTTCTTCTCGTCTTTCGCGGCCAGCCGTCTTTCGGATATCCGAGGTAAAGAAATCCAAGGAATCTGTCTTTCTCTCCGAGGCCCATCCAGTCCTTGGTCTGCGGCCAATACGTAACGCCTCCACTCGCCCAAAAAGCACCAATTCCGTGCGCAGCGGCTACCAACATCATATTCTGCACCGCCATGGAAACAGAGGCAATTTCCTCTACTTCCGGATCGCGTTCGGCTTCATCGCGCTTCATACAGATGCCAATGATAGCCGTTGCCATCAATGGCCGATCGCGTAGTTTGTCGTATTTCTCCTGATCGAAGCTGTCGGCCTTTACTTCCTTATAGATTTCCGATTGGAAATCAGACAACTTCTTCAACCCTTCACCCATGAAAACCCTGAAATGCCACGGTTGGGTGTAGCGATGCGTGGGTGCCCACTTGGCGGCATCAAGCAATTCCATCACAATTTCCTTGTGCACTTTACGCGTTGAATAGTTCTCAGGAATGATAGTCCTCCGATCTTCAATTACCGCCTTTATCTCGCTCAGATTGTATCGCATGCATGGTCGTTTTTAAAGCTGAACAAATCTATTTAGAATGAGTTTAGATAAACGATAACTTTGTGGGCCTAAATCAAAAATTACGGACATGTATCCACCAGAAATAGTAATTCCAATGAAGCAGGACATCACCTCAGCCGGGGTTGATGAGTTGCTTACACCAGAAGATGTAGATAACGCCATCAAGGCCGAAGGAACCACGTTGGTTTTCATCAATTCGGTTTGCGGTTGTGCCGCGGGAAATGCGCGCCCTGCCATGAAAATGGCCGTGAAGCACAGCAAAACGCCAGACCGCGTAACCACCGTGTTTGCAGGATTTGATAAAGATGCTGTTGCGCAAGCGCGAAAATACATGGCGCCTTACCCACCAAGCAGCCCAAGCATTGCGCTTTTCAAAGACGGCAACTTGGTTCATTTCATTGAGCGCCATCATATTGAAGGCCGCCCGGCAGAGATGATCGCGGAAAACCTGAAAGGTGCTTTTGACGAGTTTTGCTAGGTACAAAGAATTAGCCGTTGGCTGATCAGGAAACAAAAAGCCGCTCCGATTACACAGAGCGGCTTTTTTATTTGATCGACCTATGCCCCCAAACGAGATAGGATCTTGATGACCACCAGTACCATCAAGAACAGTACAACCCCTAAAAGGAATTTGGAAGAGCCTTGAAACAAGTTCGGAGTCTTCGCAACGTCTTGCCGATAGGCATAGATGATTCCAGCAATGAAAACGAAAGCGAAAACGCCTGCGAAAATCCAGTGATTTGAACTTATATCCAAACTGAGTTATTCAGAATCTGGGTTCTTCAGGACCTTCGGAACCTTGAAATAATCTGAATCGGCCTTTGGTGCATTTTTAAGCGCTTGCTTTTGGGTAATGGTTTTCTTCTTCTCATCATTCCGCATCACATTCAGATCTTCCGACATGTAAATGAGCGGTTCCACGCCTTCGGTGTCAAGTTCGTTCAGCTTTTCCATGAACGAAAGAATCTTATTCAGGTCTTTTTTGATCCGCTCTTTCTCTTCGCCTTCGAATTGAAGCCGCGCAAGGTGAGCCAATTCATCAACCGTTTTATCCGTTATATCCATGTCGTTTCAATTCTTGTCGAATTACATCCTGCGCTGCATCTCTCAGCTCTGTTACATCTTTCACGGTCATTCCTTTTGAGGGGATCGGTTTGTGAATTTTGATGAATGTTGAACCCGGTCTGCCGCCTTCCCAAACATGCGGTTTGGCTGGCAAGATGTTCCATCCGTTTACAAAAGTAACGGGTACAACGGGAACTTGTGCCTCAATAGCAATTTTGAAAGGTGAGTTCTTGAACGGAAGCATTTCGGGTGGATTATCTGGAATGATCGCTTCTGGATAAACGGCAATCGTGATTCCTTTCTTCAGATCATCGGCCGCTCGTTGATATGAATTATAGGACGCCCTGATATTGGTACGGTCGATCAGGATATTCATCTTATGAAAGAAGATATTGAAGAACCACCACTTGCCCAATTGCACTTTTCCCATGTAATGGAAATAGCCTGGGAAAGCAACATACGACTGAACAATATCTACGAACGAAACGTGATTTGGAACAATGACATACGGGCCATTCTCAAGCTTGTCATCCAATTCTACTTTTGTTCTAACCCCAACGATCAACAGGATCATCCGCGCCCAAATGCGCTTCAGGAACATGGCCTTTTTGAAGTGCTGCTCGCGATGAACAAAATAGTAGAAGAAGGGGAAAAGCGGCATCAGTGTAATGAAACACGATACGAAAAACCACCCTCGCCAGAGTATTTTCAACGGCCAGAACACCTTGGACATGAGGCAAATGTAAGGGCTGAACGTTGCAACGTTATGGCTTGATGCATCAAGCCCTTACTTTTGGCATCAGAAGTTCAACACATAGAATGGCAAGAATACTTACTGGAATACAGAGCTCGGGGCGGCAGCATTTGGGAAACATCCTCGGTGCCATCCGTCCTGCCATTGAGCTTTCTAACGACACGAAAAACGAGGCGTATCTCTTCATTGCCGATATGCACTCTTTGACCACCATTAAAGATGCGGTAACCAGAAAGGAACACGTTCTTGCCACGGCTGCTGCTTGGTTGGCCTGTGGTTTGGATACGGATAAAGTGGTTTTCTACCGTCAGTCGGATATTCCGATGGTGACGGAAATGACCTGGTACCTGAGTTGTTTCACGCCATTTCCCATGTTGGCAAACGCCCATTCTTTCAAGGATAAATCGGAGAATTTGGCAGATGTTAATGCAGGGCTGTTCACTTATCCGGTGCTGATGGCATGTGACATTCTGATGTACGATGCGAATATCGTTCCCGTAGGAAAAGATCAGCAGCAGCATTTGGAAATGACACGTGACATGGCCCGTTCTGTCAACTTCCAATTGAAAGAGGACATTTTTGTGATCCCCGAAGCGCAGATCAGCGAACGCGTAATGGTGGTTCCAGGCACGGACGGACGGAAAATGAGCAAGTCCTATGGGAACGTGATTGATGTTTTCCTGCCAGAAAAACAATTGCGCAAACAGGTAATGGGAATTGTAACGGACAGCACCCCGATGGAAGAGCCGAAAAATCCTGATGCGTGCAATGCTTTTGCGTTGTATTCACTCCTAGCGAATGACGCTCAGATTGCCGAAATGCGGCAGAATTACGTGGGCGGAAATTATGGCTACGGCCACGCCAAACAGGCACTGTTCGAGCTCATTCTCGAGGAATTCAAAGAGGAGCGACTGCGTTTTGATTCCTTGATCTCGAACCCCGAAAAAATCGAAGCGTTGTTGTTGGAAGGCGCGAAAAAGGCCAAACCCTTGGCCGATCAGGTTTTGGCAAGATTCAAAACAGCCATAGGCTACTGAGAACGGGCGCAGCTATCAATAAAATCAGCAGGAGGTCTTGTAACCACCACCTGCTATTGCGCTCAATGCCATTTGCAATGAATGAACTCAATGGAAACGCGGCCAGGATCAATCCCGCTTGCCAGCCAAGGCCCAACACTGCTACCATTAAAGCAATTCCCAAAGCCCATCCAACATTGGTCATGGTAATGTTTCTTTCGCTTACTGTGCCTACAGTTACGTCCTTGAGCACACTTCCCGCTGAAAGAACGATAAGGAAAAAAAGTGCGGCATGTCCAGCGCTTGGTTTGTCTACGCTGAAGCTTCCTACCCACGCTGTTTGAACAACTGTTTGAAATGATGTGATCGGGTTCTCATTCCAAATGGTAACCATCAAAACAAAAACAGCCGTCATAGCAATTCCAAGTAGAAATACTACCCATTCTCGCCAGTTCCCTGTTCTGAGTACGATAAGTGAGAAGGCAACTGTTAGCAGCAGAAGAATGCTTTGACCCACTACAAGACTTGCCGATCCCAACAGCAATCCAACATGAAACATTTCTGACAACGCATTTTCTTGCTTGTAAGTCGATAACAAGAGC
>JBJOHR010000177.1:0-4686 GCA_046047575.1 Bacteroidota bacterium
CGTCTGAATAATGCTGAATTGCCGCGGCATCAACAACACCTTCCTCTGGCATGATCTTGCTCCACGAAACCGAGAAACGATAGCTCTTCACGCCCAATTCCTGCATCAGTTTGATGTCTTCTGGATAGCGGTTCCAGTGATCGCAGGCGATGCCGCATTTCTCGCCCCTTGCAATGTGCGGTCGCCCGTCAGGAAAGCTTGTGTTCTCCCAATCCGCCCAATTGTTGGTGGTGTGGTTTCCTTCTACTTGATGTGCGGCCGAAGCAACGCCCCAAATGAATTTGTCGGGGAACGAAATGTCGTTCAGGTCGATCTCATCCCAATCCCAATGCTCCACGGGTTCGGTGATGTTCAGGTAAATGGTGGGAATGAGGTAAAGCGCGGCCAGAACGGCAAGGATGATGACAATCGTTTTGTACATGGGCGAAGTTGAGTTGAACCAAATGTATGGTTTTGCAAGAAGGATTAAATTCGGCCAACCAACCCTTAACATTAACATGAAACATCTTTCCGCAGTCCTTTTTTCGCTTCTGGCTTCGTTTTCCGCCTTGGCGCAGCAAACAGGCGATTACACCATCACCATTGCCACGACAGAGCCATCTTTGAACGGAGACAGTTTGGACATTTATTTCCATGTTCCGAGCACCTACAATCCGTCCCTTCCAGCCAAAATGATCCTTGGTTTTCACGGGCTGGGAAACCCCGACAACAGCAACGATATCCGCAATTACCTCTCTCCGTTGGGTGATAGTCTGGATGCCGTGGTGGTGTGTCCCGACCCGTATCTGCAAGACCAACCACGGAGCGAGGTGGTTCTCAACCTGGCGTATGATAGCGTGATGACGTGGTTCAATATCGACACGGATCAGGTTTACATTACGGGCTATTCGGCAGGAAGCGATGTGGCCGCACAATACTTTTTCGGAGAACCATCGCATAAGATGAAAGGACTCATCTGGCATTCTCCCGGGTTCTTTTTCAATCCCGATCTGAGCGATCCGCAGGAAATTCCGCCTGTCTGTCTGTGTACGGGAACAGCTGATTTTACTTCCTTCCTGCAAACGGCCGCGCTGAACAACAGTTTGGATGGGGCTGGATTTCCCTATCTCTACAACGAGATTCCGGGAGTAGGACACACGATGGAGTACCCAACTTTCACGGAAGAAATGTTGGAGTGCATCAACTTCATCGATGCGAATACGGCTGGTGTGGGCATTTCAGAATGGGCGGGAAATGTCGTTTCCATTTATCCGAATCCGTTGAACGAAGGACAGGAATTGATTCTGACTGGATTGGAAGGAGATGTGAACATTTCGGTTTTCGATGCAAGCGGAAAGATGGTTTGGAACAAGGGGGTTTACGCCTCAAATCGAACGACCCTTTCAAATTTCAGAAATGGACTTTCGGCTGGGATTTATTCGGTTCTAATCCTGTCAGAGCAAGGAAGTTTGACAAAGAAATTGATTGTCAGATAAGCTGATCCGCCACCTTCCTATCATTCGCCAACCTTGGTAATTTGAACTGCCCGCCCAGTTTTCCTTGTGAGCGTGCGTAAGTGATGAAGGCGTCTTCGGCCACTTCAGTGATCACCGCTGGACGGAGAATATGTCCAGTAATTAGGTCTTTGTAATAGATGTTCTGTTCCTGCAATTCTTTGTCAATGGTAGCCGCGAATTGCTCCATGTTCTCTGGTCGCTTCGCGAAGCTGATGAACCACTCGTGGTAGGGCAAGCCCTCTTTCGGATTGACCTGCGGTGCCACATGAAAATCGATGACCTCGCCACCGTTTTCTGCCAAAGCTTTATTCAACGCAGCTTCCACTTCTTTGGCAATCACATGTTCGCCAAAAGCGGAGGTAAAATGCTTCACGCGTCCTGATACGATAACGCGGTACGGATCCTTGCTCACGAACTGCACCATGTCGCCAATGTTGTAGCCCCAAAGTCCAGCGTTGTTGCTAACAATGAGCGCATAGTTCTTTCCCAATTCCACTTCGCCAATGGTCAGTCGCGTTGGGTTTTCGTTATGAATTTCATCTGCAGGAACAAACTCATAGAAAATGCCTGCATTGAGAATGAGCAGCATGCCTTTTTCGGTCTGCTTGTCCTGATACGCGAAGAAGCCTTCGGAGGCAGGAAACAACTCAATGCTATCGATCTTCTTACCAATGCTGGCCTCCATTTTGGCGCGGTAGGGCTCAAAGTTCACGCCTCCATAAACGAAAAGGGAGAAATCAGGAAACACATCTTTCACTTGCTTGCCTGTCCGCTGTTGGATCTTATCGAAATACATCTGTACCCAACTCGGAATGCCCGAAATGAGCGTCATCCGCTCTTTCAGTGTTTCATCCACAATCGCATCGACCTTCGTTTCCCAGTCGTCAATGCAATTGGTTTCGTAGCTCGGCATCTGATTGGACCTCAGATAACCGGGCACAAAATGGTTGCTGATGCCTGAAAGCCGCCCAACGTGTATTCCGTTCTTCTTTTCCAACTCAGGTGAACCAGAAAGGAAGATCAGTTTGCCGTCCAAAAACTGAGAATTACCCGTTTCGTGAATGTAGCTGAGCAGCGCGTTCTTGGCTCCGTTCAAATGGTTTGGAATGCTTTCACGCGTGATCGGAATATACTTGGCACCTGAGGTAGTTCCGCTGGTTTTGGCGAGGTAAAGTGGCTTGCCCGGCCAAAGCACATTTTCTTCTCCTGAAGCTGTTCGTTCGAAGTATGGTTTCAGTTCTTCATAATCTCGGATCGGAACGCGTGCTTTGAAGTGTTCGTGATTCCGAATGCGCAGAAAATCGTGGTCTTTTCCAAAGGAAGTGTTCTTGGCTTTGGAGATGAGTTCGTTGAAAACCTTCCGCTGTGTTTCCACAGGTTTGCTGCTCCACGCAAGGGTTTGGCGGTGTGTCCACCACGCCAATGGCGTGGCCAATATTGAGCGGATTCCCATGGGTGTAAAGGAAAAAGGAAAAACGCGAAATGCGAACGAGGTAGGGTAATTGTCATTGTTGGTGAAGACTAGACTAGAAAAAGAGCCCAAGAAACCGTATCACAGTCAGTTCATCAATCCTAAATCTATCTTTGCCGCATGCTCGTCTACTTTCTGTTTGCCGTTGGATTTGTGCTGCTGATAAAAGGGGCCGACTGGCTCATTGATGGTGCATCAGGTCTTGCAAGAAAATTCCGGATACCTGAGATTGTGATCGGCCTTACGGTAGTGGCATTTGGCACTTCGGCACCCGAACTGGCTGTGAATATCATTGCTTCGGTGAACGGAAACAACGGTCTGGCCATCGGTAATATCGTTGGTAGCAACATTGCCAATATTCTTCTCATACTAGGAGCGAGCGCAATGATCCGCGAATTGCAGGTTAAATCGGCAACGGTATGGCGAGAAATCCCGTTCAGTCTGTTCGCTGCGCTGATTCTTGGCTACATGGTTAATGATTCCATTTCTGGTAATTCCAGTGTTGATCTGGTTTCGCGTGCCGATGGACTGGTGCTTATTGCGCTCTTCTTCCTTTTTTTGTTCTACACCATCCGTTTAGGGAAGAACAATCTGACCGAGGAGATCCCTGAAGTGGATGGCGCCCGACCACTTTGGAAATCGGGGGCAATGATGCTGCTCGGCCTGGTGAGTCTGGTGTTGGGAGGACAGTGGATCGTTGACGGGGCCGTTTCGCTTGCACGATTATTCGGGTATTCCGAATCGTTCATTGGATTTACCATTGTGGCCGTTGGCACCTCATTGCCGGAATTGGCAACAAGCATAGTGGCGGTTCGCAAAGGCAATACGGATCTGGCCATTGGAAACGTGATCGGTTCCAACATCTTCAACATATTCTGGGTGTTGGGACTTTCCGCTCTAATAAGTCCGATGGATTTCAACCCGGAAGACAACTTCAGCATTTTCACCAACATCGGTTGCAGCGCGATACTTTTTGCCCTGCTTTTCATTGGCAAACGCCACACGCTTGAAAAATGGCAAGGCGGTGTGTTGCTTCTGGCCTACATGGGGTATATCAGCTATTTGACCATTGGGGGAAAATAGGAATTACCAGTGCGCCCAATCAAACGTATCCAGCTCTTCCAAGCAACGCTGAAGCAATAGAATACTCTTCTCGATGTCACCTTTATCGGCCATTTCAATGACCTGATGAATATGGCGTGTAGGGATGGAAATAGCTCCTGAAATTGAACCTCCAGCACTATACCGCTGAATAGCTGCTGTGTCTGTTCCACCAGCTGTTAGAACCTCTGGCTGCCACTCAATTTTATGCTTATTGGCAGTCTTTTTCATGTACTCCACCATGCGGTAATCGCAAACGGTAGAGGCATCCATGATCTTGATCGCGGTTCCTTTGCCAAGCTGCGTGATCTTCTCGTGAGCCTGCGCTCCTGGAACATCGTATGCAATAGTTGTATCTAGACCAAAACCGAAATCAGGCTGATGTTGCAATGCTGAGACCTGAGCCCCACGGATTCCGATCTCTTCCTGAACTGTGAACACACCGTAAACGTCATAAGGCACATCGCCCAACGTTCTCAACGCTTCTATCAGAATGAAAACCGAAACACGGTTGTCTATGCTCTTGCAGTTGACGCAATTACCCATTTCAATGAGTTTGCGCTCACGGGTTACTACATCACCAACCGAAACATACTTCTCCACTTCCTCTTTAGACAT
>JBJOHR010000178.1:0-55660 GCA_046047575.1 Bacteroidota bacterium
AATTCCGCACTCATACCTTTTTCAGCGCTCAGATCCGGATTGGGAATGATCCGCACAGAAGGGTTCAGATCGTCATCGAGATAACGTTCTGCAATGGTCGGTATGCGATACGATTGCCCGAAAGACCCACGGAGAAACGTGCCCTGCCCAATTCGGTAGTTGAGACCCGACCGGAAAACCGGACTGCTGGTTTCGGTAAAATCGTCAATACCGATGATCTCATATCGAAGTCCGGCAACCGCGCTCAGTCGCTTTGTCTTAAACTCTCCCTGCGCATACAAAGCCCCCGAATAGGATACACGAAGTCCTCTATACAGATTGCTTTTGGAAAGACCCAGATTGATCGGTAATCCCGTAGTTATAGACCACTTTTTCCATAGTTTCTGAAACTGGTAATTGAGCATGATCTGATGCGACTTGGCATGTGGTGTGGTGGCCGGACTTCTTGAAATGCGCATGATGTACATGTAGCGCGATTCGAACGAATGCTTGAACCCTTTTTCGTTCAGATAGTGGAAATGTGGGTCGAGATTGGAACGCAGATAAAGGTCATCAGATGGTATGGCCGATCGCAATGCGCCCTCGTTAGGGTTGGCGGCCAAGAAAAATCTACCCGAATGCTCATAAACGATATTGCCATTCAGGCCGTAGTTCATTCCGGGGAATTTCTTGACGTGGACCCGCGTTTTGAAGTTCAGACCTCCACGTAATTCATCGGCAAAGCTTAGATAGCTAGCGTGGTGAAAGAAGTTACCACCCACAATAAGATCCACATTCTTGATCTTTCGGGCGTGATTGAAGTTCAGACCCGAAGCTCCACGCACCTGTCCGTTGTCCCACCATCTGAGTGTGTCTTCTGGGAAGTGAATGATGGTATCGACCGTAAACCCGGCCGAATCTCGTTCTGCCGTGTAGGTCTGGTGGCTGTAGAGGTCTGGCGGATTATCGTAGAATTTCTGAAAGGCCGTTACGGTGGTTACGGGTTCGGCACTTTTGGGCCAAGCGGTTATGACATTCACAACTCCGTTGAGCGCAGAACTTCCATAGACCACAGAAGACGCCCCCTTTATCACCTCGATCTGCTCCACATTTTCCAACGGGGCCTGTTTCAATTGTGGTTCGCCCAGGTCGGCACTCATCAACGAAACACCATCCTGCATAACGGCTGTTCTGGTTCCTACGCCGTAAGACCAACTACTGCCTCCACGAATACTGACCTGGCTATCTTGAATGGTAACACCGGGCGTTTTGTCGATGGCTTCTCCCAGATCGGTTGCATTGGTGTTCTGGATCAGCGCTTTGCTCACCACCTCCATGGAAACCGTTTCCTCCGCAATGCTCTTCTGGTATTGGCTGGCAGACACCACCACAATATCCAACTGCTCAGATTTTATTTCCAGGCTTACGTCCTTGGTAACTGTTGCGCCCGAACTCAGGTCTATCTCCTTCTCCTTTGGTTCGTAGCCGATGAAGGAATAGGTGATCTTGTAAATTCCCTTCGGTAGTTTGAGCGAATAGTTACCATCTAGATCGGTGGTCACGCCCTTTCCGTCCTTGGTAACCACACTGGCACCAACAAGTGGTTCGTTGGTTTCTTTGTCTGTAATGGTGCCTTTAAGAACCACATCCTGCGCTACTGCCTGGGTGGTTACAATTAGAAACAGGACTAGCAGTCGGAAAAATATGTTCATACAATAGTGTGTGGGCGGGTAAAAATAGCAAAGTTGACCATCTTTGATCCGTTGCATGAAACTCCTCAGAATGAACACCGTCCGGTTGCTGACCAAATTGATTTTAGGGTGCTGGCTTGGGCTTTTTTCTGAAAAACTGTTATCACAACCGCTACCCAATTCGGCAGAAACATTGGCAGTTGAATCTTGGTCGGTGACCATTGCGGTTCCGGAGCAGACCGACCTTGCTGGCGGACACTTGCAGGGAATTCAACTCCATAACGGGACGCTGATCGTATCTGGCAGTTCGCATGAATTCGGCTATCTAGGCGTTTTTCAATTGCTAGGAGGCGAATTCAGGTTTTTGGGAGTTAAGAAACTGGCAAAGGCACCATTCGATCATGCCGGTGGTTTTCAGGTGGCCGACAATTGGTTGGCCGTTGGCATTGAAGACCCCGTGGGAAAACGGGAATCCATTATCCAGCTGATCGATATTTCCAGCTTCAAGACCATCTCAGCCCCGCCAGTTTACACTCTGAAGCGTAAAGGCGAATTCAAACGAAGTACCGCAGGTGCCGTGGCACTGATCAGACGCAACGGGCACTTTCTACTGGCCGTTGGTTCGTGGGACTGTACCGTGATCGACTTCTACACATCCAACCACACCGATCCGTACGCAGAGGATTTTGCCTTTGAACTTTGGACGAGTTGGGACAGCCGAGAGGCCAAGCGGAACGATTGGACGGATAAAGGCTACAACAGCTACCAGAGTTTGCAGCTTACGGAAGACTCAACGGGCGTTTACCTGACAGGGTTTGCCCGAAATGGAAATGCGAACGAGGCGGATGTGTTTCTTCTGAGAACCGAAAGCGATCCATATACGCTTCTGCAAAAAGTAGCAACGTATGGGGTTCAATGCCGTGGCGATGTCACATTCCGGAATGGTGCGGGTCTGTCAGATCACAATCGGGTGCCATCCATTATAGCAGTCGGTCATCAGCTTACACCAAAGACCAACATTCAGGTTTTTCCGATATCAAAACATTGAGTATTTTCAGAAGCGTGAACAAGCTGACCCCAAACACTCCGCTGCAGACACTGATCGTAATACCAAGCGAAGCCTCAACAGCCGAGACACTTTTGGCGAAATTCCACCCGATCATGAAGAAGCTTGGGTTCGGTCATTTTGAAAAGCAGGAAAGTTGGCTTTACTCCGCCAGCAAAGACAGCAAAACCATTTTCCGTGCTGCGGATAACGTGTTTGCCGAAGTGAACAATGGAACGTTGTTCATCAACATTGAAGGTGAATCTGTTTTTGGGGTGAGATCTACAGAGAAGCTGTTGTTTGAGATCAAACAAGCCTACGAAGCATCAGCAGATTGCACCGCAGAAGTTGAAGGACCTGATTACAAAGCCGCCATGTTGGGCAACCTGATCTATACTGCTGCTCCTATCATTACAGGCTCTCTTCTGGCAATTGCCATTATCCGATTTGGGTTTGAAGAGGAGTTTCCAAGCAATCCGACACTTGTCGTTTACATAATGATCGGTGCTGTTGCTACCAAGACCCGTTTTTGGATCCATCAGCGTAAAAAGAATCGCCCAGCGTGGACCGGTTCGTTGATCCTGTTTTCAATACCATTGGCCATAATGGCCTCATTGATCCTACTTGGAGGATTACTTACCCTTCTGAACGGCTAGAGGCTGTTCAGGAAAGACCGTAACCAGTTGCCGTCACCGTCTTCCAGCTTTCTGATCCGCATTTTGGTGATGTCCAATTCCAACTGATTCTCTACGCGGGTACGGACTCCCCACAGCGTTTCCTCGTCCGTTTTGCCTTCATATTCCTTGGTGGAAATTCGGGTTCCGAAGGCATAATACTGCTTCTCTGGCCGCGGGATCAATGTCGGTCCAATACCTCTTGCCAGCGGGAAAACAGTATCGCCATCTTTCATGTATTTCTCTGCAATGCCTTTCTCGCGCAGCCAATCCCCGAATTTGCTGTCCATGATCTCATCTCCGTCCATCACAATATCGTAGGCGTCTTCCTGTCCGACTTGCGCTACCGTAATGATGTCATATCCACTCTCAATGGCCATTCTGGCAAATCCGGTACGCTTCTTCCAGGTTAGTTTATACTTCTCGCCCTTGCGTTTGCAGGTTTCTCTGCCTCCTCCGGGATAGACCATAATGTGTTCGCCATGTTCCATCATGGCTGCGCAATTCTCTCTTGAACCACGCACAAAACCTAGTTTGGGCGCAATGTCTTTCCATCCGGGCATCATATAGTGGAGGTCGTCTACCAGCGAACGCATGAAAATGTCCTTCTCCATGTAGAGTTGGGCGGCCCAAAGTGTTCCGTCCAAGGCACCCAGCACCGAGTGATTCGTCACGTAAAGTGCCGGTTTATCTGGATGAACGTTATCCATACCGAAGAATTGAGGCTGGAAGTAAAGACGGCCGAGTGCAGTTACGCCTTCAACAAATTCTTTGGATGGTGGAGTAAATTCGGTGGTGTAATCTCCGAGTTGTGGTTGGACGGTGTCGCTCATGCGGCAAAGATACATCCATACTAACTTCCGTCAGTAGATCACCGTTATGGTTGTGGTATCAAAAGCCTGCACAAAGGCAGTTTCGGCTATCTGGTGCACGCCACCATTATCATCCACATAATTACCCGCCACGGAAACCTGTTGCTGACCATAGACCGGACAAATGAACGTGGTGTCTACGGTTGTACCCTGAATGATCGTGCTTCCTTCAGCACAGCATTCCGAACAGTTGCCATTGTCGGCAACCAGATTGAAGGTCACCGTTTGCGACATGTTCTGATTGATGATGTGCGTGGCGATCCAGGCTTTGGGATCGACCACGAAAGTGCTGGAATAGGCAGTGCTGAACGGAACATTGTCTGGGTTGATGCTGAATGCTTCGAAGAAATGGTTGGGATGCGTTATTTCTACGCGGTAACTGTAGAAAACATCCTTTTCCACTTCCAGATAGAATCGGCCTTCACTATCGGTTGTGGCAGTTCCTACCGTTTCAAAATTCGGATTGAACCCACCTGAAGCACGCTGCACCTTCATTACAATTGATGCTCCTGCCACAGGAATATTGACTGTTTGGTCATAGACCACGCAATCGAACATGAAGAAATCGGACTTCTTCTGGCACGATACCAGCAACAACGAAAAACTGATGAATAGCAAAAACCTCATGGCAACGCAACATAGAACTTTCCAGCGATATCCGATCGGGAAACGCCTGCTATGGAAAAGAGATAGATCCCAGGCCGCCAACCCGATGTGCTTATCACGGCATCGCTTCCCAGAACCTCAAACGTTGTAAGACGGTTTCCTGCGTGATCGAAAACAGTGATCTCGGCCACTGCATTATTGTCGTTAGAGAATAGTACGCGGTGCGTTTGCAGCGCCTGATCCGACTGCAACAGAAATGCTGCAGCTCCAAAATCTTCGAAAAAGACCGTTACCGTATCTGTAAAACCCTGAAAGCCGAGCTCCAATCTATAGTGGTTGTAAGCGTTGGAGAATGGTTCGTTATCGAAGTAGGTGTAGGTTTCATCACCGGTCGTACTGCCGCAAATTCCATCAATATGGTTTATCTGTTCGAACAGAAAATCGTCTCCTGCCCTGAAAACATGTGTGCCTTGGCATTGTTGCCCACCCTTGATCACCCATTTCAGAAACACACCATTGGGTTGCTTAACAGCAGAAAACGATCGAAGAATAGGGTGCGGGGTCTGTGCCAGTAGCCAAACCGGTAACAACGCGATCAGAAAAAAGCCCCAGTGCTTCATACTCCCAGCCAAGTTAATGCTAGATCTCTCACCATGTTGTTGGCCGCCTTACATAATTCAATTTTGGATACGTTTGCAGGCATGAGGAAGGACATACACATTCCTAAGGTCGAACAAGTGTCTATGGCGGTGGTAAAAGAAACAACCGATGCTGATGCCGAGTGGGGAGTCTACTTGCTTAACCAGAAGGATGTAGCCCTGCACGACATCATTGTTTCATCCAAAGGCTATGGAGTCATAGACGATGAGCCGATCAAAACCTCAACGTTGCGGCATTTCTTCGATTCCATCGGCCCGAACGAATCGCTGAAGGTGGAAAAGATCATGCCCGAGGTGTTCGGCCTCAATAACGAATACATGCTCACGTTCTACATCGATGGAACCATCTACGACAGGAAATTCATTTTCGTGCCCGATAGCATTGTGGAAGAAAACCTGATTCCGATACCTTTGGTAGCATTACCCGGAATCCTGATCAAATGATCATGTTGTTGAATTTAGACCTGACCAAGATTCTGTTTCTTGATATTGAAACAGTGCCTCAAGTGTCTGGTTATGCGGAGCTTGATGAGACGACCGCGGCACTTTGGAACGACAAGGCCGCCAAATTGGCAAAGGATGAAGAAACACCGGAAGAAATGTTCGAGCGGGCAGGTATTTATGCCGAATTCGGAAAAATCATTTGTATCTCGGTAGGCTATTTCAATCTACGGGAAGGCGGTACCCGGGAATTCAGAACACGCTCTTTTTATGGAGATGACGAAAAAGTCCTTCTAACCGAATTTGCAGACATGCTCAACAGGCATTACAACTCGCCCACACAATTGCTATGCGGCCACAACGGTAAGGAGTTCGACTTTCCGTACATTGCCAGAAGGATGGTGGTAAACCGCATCAACGTTCCTAAAATATTGGACATGGTGGGCAAAAAACCGTGGGAAGTGCAACATCTGGATACGATGGAACTCTGGAAATTCGGAGACCGCAAAAGCTTTACCTCGTTGAAACTGTTGACGCACGTTCTTGGCATTCCCACACCCAAGACCGACATTGAGGGCAAAGACGTGGCGCGAGTGTATTACCAAGAAAAAGACCTGGACCGCATTGAACAGTACTGCAAGCGCGATACCTTGGCTGTAGCACAGTTACTGCTCCGATTCCGGGGCGAAGACATCTTAAAAGAAGACCAGATCGTGGAACTATGAGAACATTCATCTATGGCATATTGATCACTTCCCTTTTCGCTTGTGGAAGCAAGCAAGGAACCTTGGATCAGGTTATTGGCACAGCCCATTTCCGCGGAAACTCCATTGGCGACAAGCGCCAGAAAGTGAGCAGTAACGTGGCTGCGGACAACATCACCGTTCAGGACGAAATGGCCGTTACCTGCGAACTGAAGGTGCAGGAAACCGATATGCTGGTGCGCTACGATTTTGATGGAGATGCCCTGTATTCCATTCAAGCAGATATGTTCTTTTCAGATTCAACGGCACTTACGCACTTTCAGGAATCATTGATAGAGCATTACAATGCCAAATACGGCCAGGTGAATGTTGATGGAGGTTTTCTGGTTTGGCAAGAAGGCGGCAAAGTGGAGTTCACGTTGGCCGATGAGAGCATTGAGTTCGGTCAGCCCAAGCTCTCTCTCACTATTTATAATTTTGACTACTGAACAGATCAAGCGCATGTCAGACAATAAACTGCTGGAAATAAAGAACCTTGTAACAGAATTCAGCACCGATGGAAAGGTGCTCAAGGCTGTGAACGATGTAAGTTTTACCCTCAATCGTGGCGAAACCATAGGAATCGTGGGTGAATCGGGTTCGGGTAAATCGGTCACGTCACTTTCCGTCATGCGCCTGATTCCCAATCCTCCAGGTAAAATCTCCGGTGGCGAGATCCTATTCCACAAAAAGGACGGTACAGCAACCGACCTTGTAAAGTTGAGCGAAAAGGAGATGCGTTCTATTCGTGGTAACGATATTGCCATGATCTTTCAGGAACCGATGACCTCGCTCAATCCGGTTTTCACCTGTGGCGATCAGGTAATGGAGGCCATTCTGCTTCATCAGAAAGTAAACAAGAAGGAGGCAAAGGAAAAGACCATTGCCCTCTTCAAAGAGGTTCAATTGCCGCGTCCAGAAGCCATCTTCGACCAGTATCCGCACCAAATATCAGGTGGCCAGAAACAGCGTGTAATGATTGCGATGGCCATGAGCTGCAATCCGAGTATTCTGATAGCCGATGAGCCCACGACCGCTTTGGATGTTACCGTTCAACAGACCATTTTGGATCTGATGCTCAAATTGCAACGCCAACACGATATGGGCATCATGTTCATTACTCACGACCTTGGCGTAATTGCCGAACTGGCCGACAAAGTGGTGGTGATGTACAAAGGCAAGATCGTAGAGCAAGGACCTGTGTTAGAGATATTCAGCAACCCACAGCACCCATACACCAAGGGCCTTTTGGCCTGCCGTCCACCATTGGATGTGCGTTTGAAACGCCTTCCGGTGGTTTCAGATTTTATGAAAGTGGACGATGCAGGTAACATTGAAGAGCTGGGACAAACGGTTGAAGACGCCACCAAAAAGGCCATTCAAACCGATTCAGAACGAAAGGCCGACCACGATGCCATGTACGCAAAAGAACCTGTGCTGCGCATCAAAAACCTAAAAACCTATTTCCCACTAAAGAAGAACTTCTTAGGAAAAGTGACTGAAGAGGTGAAGGCAGTTGACGATGTGACCTTCGATGTCTATCCTGGCGAAACGCTTGGTCTTGTTGGCGAATCCGGATGTGGTAAAACCACACTTGGCAGAACTGTTCTGCGATTGGTTGACCCTACAGATGGCGAAGTGATCTTCAAAGGGAAACCAATGCACAGCATGACCACGGAAGAGCTTCGGGAAGTTAGAAAGGATATCCAGATCATCTTTCAAGACCCATATTCATCGCTTAACCCGAGAATTACGGTTGGCGAAGCCATATTGGAACCAATGAAGGTGCATAAACTCTATGCAAACGATACCGAACGGAAACAGAAGGTTTTGGAACTTTTGGAGCGTGTGGGCCTCCTTCCTGAACATTTTTACCGCTATCCGCACGAATTCTCTGGCGGTCAGCGCCAGCGGATCTGCATTGCGCGCGCCTTGGCGCTTAGACCACAGTTCATCATCTGCGATGAGTCTGTTTCGGCCTTGGACGTTTCCGTACAGGCTCAAGTACTCAACCTGCTCAACGAACTGAAACGCGATTTCGATTTCACCTACATCTTCATTTCTCACGATCTTTCAGTGGTCAAGTTCATGAGCGACCGCATGGTGGTAATGAACAAAGGCGTTGTGGAAGAAATGGGCGATGCCGATCAGATCTATTCCAACCCGCAGACCGAGTACACTAAGAAACTCATTGCCGCCATTCCCAAAGGGCGACTGGAGGATATTGAAGCTTCTATCAGGGAAAAGGAAGAGTGGCGGATCGGTGCTGCTGTGAGCTGATCTTCATTTCAACCCTTCTGGTTTAACAATTCTTTTCTGTCTGCGTTGTATTCATGAAACGCTGATATACTTTTGCGCGCAAATCCCGTTATAGAACCATGAAACAGTACATCATTTTAGCGCTCTCGGCAGTGCTATTCACATCTTGTGTGTCAACTAAAAAACATACCGCCCTAAGCGATGAGTATGTGGGCCTGAAGAATATTCACGAAAAGAATCTTTCAGACTTGTCGCGAGCTCAGCGAGAACTGATCTCACTTAAAAAACAAGCCGAACGGGACAGTTTGGAATTGGCTCGGCTCCGTGCTCAGAACGACCGGTTGATCGGAAACATGGGAGAAATGGCCACTCTGTCAAAGAAAGAAGCCGAAAACTTGGAGAAATCGTTGGAGAAGATCAACGAAAAGGACAAGCAGATCCGCTCGTTGCAAGACGCCATCGACCGCAAAGATTCGGTGACCTTTGCGTTGGTTACCAGTATCAAAGGCGCTATTGGCGATCTAAGCGATGAAGACATTCAGATCAAGGTTGATAAAGGCGCAGTGTTCGTGTCCATTTCCGACAAATTCCTTTTCAAGAGTGGAAGTTATCGATTGAACAGCGGAGCAATGGATGTATTGGCCAAGGTTGCCAAGATATTGGAGGCAAAGGCTGATTTTGAGGTAATGATAGAAGGACACACCGACAACGTTTCTTACCGCAAAGGCGATCTGGAGGACAATTGGGACCTGAGCACCAAACGCGCCACATCCATCGTTCGAGTGTTACAGAACGATTTCAATATCGACCCAGCCAGAATGACTGCTGCCGGTCGTGCAGAATATGTTCCAATAACAGACAACGACACTGCAGAAGGCCGAGCCGCAAACCGCAGAACACGCATCATCATCCTTCCTAAATTGGATCAGTTCTACGGTATGATCGAAGAAGGTTTGAAAGGCGCAGAGTAACAGAATCCGACATGATAATTGAACAAAGGGCGGAGTTGCACTCCGCCCTTTTTATGTTAAAAAACCAAAGAACAAATTACTCGGTCTCGGGTTACGATTCAATGCAGACCTTAGCGGCTTGATGACCAAGCAACTCACCTATTTACTGGCCTTTATCAAGTTTACCCACATCATGGACTTTATGATCATGATGCCATTGGGCCCGCAATTGGAACGCATCTGGCACATTACGCCTCAGCAATTCGGTTTACTGGTGGCCGCTTACACATTCAGCGCTGGGGTTATTGGCTTGCTTGGATCATTCTTTATGGATCGCTTTGACAGAAAGCATTCCTTGCTGGTGCTTTACCTTGGTTTTCTGGCAGGAACCTTTGCCTGCGCGTTTTCTGACTCATATGAAATGCTGTTGCTGGCACGGTGCGCGACAGGTTCTTTCGGTGGCCTTTTGGGCGCAACTGTTCTATCAATTGTAGGTGATCTGACGCCCTTGGAGAAACGGTCTGAAACAATGGGGACCATCATGGCAGCGTTCTCCGCAGCGTCCGTTTTTGGAGTTCCGTTCGGTCTGTTTCTGGCCGATCGGTTCGGTTGGCAATCGCCCTTCCTTTTCCTTGGACTGATCGGCATACCCATTTTAGCACTTAATATGAAGTTGGTGCCCAACGTACGTGGACATTTGGTACATGAAACAGAAAAACCGTTGACCTTGCTTATGGGCATGTTCTCCGACAGAAATCAGGTTACAGCACACATTTTCATCGTGCTGCTCATGTTGGGTCAGTTCAGTGTGATCACCTTTATAGCGCCCTATATGGTTTCTAATGTGGGTTTTACCGAAGGACAGTTGTCATACATCTATCTGGTCGGTGGTTTCTTTACGCTTTTCTCGGCCCCCGTTTTTGGGCGTTGGGCAGATAAGTTCGGCCAGCTGCGGTTCTTTACCGCTGTTACCCTCTTTTCATTGATCCCGCTTTGGGTCATCACCAATCTACCGCCCATGAACATCTACATTGTGCTGGCCATTACGAGTGTGATGTTCATTCTCATATCTGGACGTATCATTCCGGCCATGACCATGATTACTGCTTCGGTCAAACCCGCGCGAAGAGGTGGTTTCATGAGTGTGAATTCTTCCATCCAGCAATTGGGGGCTGGAATAGCCAGTTACGTGGCCGGATTGATCATGATCAAAACCGCCTCTGGAGAATATCAGGACTATGAATTGGTTGGTTACATGGCCATTGCAAGTTCACTCATCGCCATTCTGATCGCAAGGAAAATGCGAGCAATTTCATAAGGTCATTCAATCAGCAACTGCGTAACGAAGCGGTCTGTTTCCTCAACAAATTCGTGATAGTATTCTCCTGTTCCCGGGCCAGCAAATCCTGTGTGTACCCGCCTGACCTTTCCCTCTCGGTCGATGAAAATGGTTGTGGGGAATGATAGTACATGGTTCAACATCGGGAGTTTTTCTGCTGCTTCCTTCTTACTTGCCATTCCTGCAATAAGAATTTCGTACGGTACACCAAAGTGCTCTTTTAATCGCAGTACTGAACTCCGGTTCGTTTCCTCATTGTTGCTCTTTTCAAAAGCCAATGATATCACCTCCAGGCCTTGCTGATGGAATTTATTGTGCAACGATACCAGATAGGCCGTCTCATCCTTGCAATTAGGGCACCATGTGCCCATTAACTGAATGATGACCACCTTTCCGGCGTATTGATCGTCTCCCAATGAGACGGGATTTCCTTCCAAATTATCTAAACGGAAGTCCAATTTTTCGTAGCCGGGCTTCAGAAATGTCAGAGAAGTTGGATCCGGCAATTCAAATTGCTCATCCCGTTTCCCTGCCCAATTCTCTCGCCAATGGGTGCCTGACCAAAAATCACCTTCAATTTGATCCCCTGTAATTCTTGCCTTGAACAAGAATGCATGCGATCCATCGAAACACGATAAGAAAAGACTATCACCGGATACATTCCCCTGTAGAAATCGGTAATCGCCTGTGGTGGTCAGAAATGTTCCAACCGCCTTGTCGCCTTGCTGTTCGAACAATCCAATAGCAAGGTATTCATTATCGCTTCCTGGGCTGAATTCCACCCGCCACTTACCCGAAACGTCCACTTTTGGCGTTTCTCGAATATGGAATCTGCTCGAATCGTCTCCTTTTGCAACGAACGGAATGTGGTAATCGGCATTACGTGAATAGTCCCAAAAGCTGCCAACGATGCCAATCTCAGTCACTTTGCCGATGAGGGCCGTGTTGAATACAGGCAGCCTTACAAAGAGGCTGTCCCCTCGCAATTCAAACTGGTCTGCCCTTATTCTTTCTTCGCCATTATAGGCAAAGAATTGGAGCTTTCCGTCTGATTCGATTATCTCTGCATTGAACGGTAATTTCTCGGCACCTAGGTCGAGCTCTACCAACCATTTACCAACTACCCGTTCCGAAGTTTTCTGCTGCGCGCAAGCAACAAACAAACAGGAAAGCAGAAGCCATGCACGTGCGTCAACTTTCAATGAATTCGCTCTCAATGGAGTACTCTGAATCGAATAGAAGGCTTACAGATAGTTTTCCCTTCATCATATACCCTTCGCCAGTGGTAAAGTAGAGGCTTTGATCGGAACTGTATAGGAAGTTATCTGTTCTTCTGTCAACGGTTAGTTTCAGACATTGGCGCGTGCCTTTGTCTATCGTAACAACCACGTTCTTAACTGGAATCTGGGCGTTGGCCGTTTTGTACGTTATAACATATTCCCGTTCAAGGTTAATCGTGTCTACCTTGAATTCTCCACGCCATGCGGGTCTGTTTATATCCGATTCAATAAAAAGGTCCAATTCCTCCTCCCAATCTATATCGCCCCGTTCAATAATGTGACTGTTACCGTCTTTTGTAACGTGTTTGCGTACGCGTTGGCCTTTACTGCGCAGGTTGTCAACCTGTTTATTCATAAACGATGGAAGGTCATAGTAGAACCGCTGGTCCTCATAATAAACCTCAGCGGGGTCTTTTTTGCAGGAACAGATCAGGCATATTAGCGGTATGTATACAAGGCGATTCAAACCGTTTTCAGATGTCGAATTTTATCCCTTGTGCCAAAGGCAATTCGGTACTGTAATTAATAGTGTTTGTCTGTCTTCTCATGTAAACTTTCCATGCATCAGAGCCTGATTCTCTTCCTCCTCCGGTTTCCTTTTCGCCCCCGAAGGCGCCTCCAATCTCAGCTCCCGATGTTCCAATGTTGACATTTGCTATTCCACAATCGGAACCAGCATAAGATAGAAACAACTCTGCCTGTCTTAGGTTTGTTGTCATGATAGCTGAAGAAAGTCCCTGGTCCACACCATTCTGAATGGCGATGGCCTCTTCCATGGTGCTGTACTTAAGCAGATAAAGAATCGGTGCAAAGGTTTCCTGCTGAACGATCTTGAAATGGTTCTGAGCCTCAGCAATAGCCGGTTTCACGTAACAACCGCTTTCGTAGCCTTCGCCTTCCAGAATGCCACCTTCAACCAACAAACTCCCGCCTTCTGCCTGAACCTGTTCCAGCGCATTCAAATAAGCCGCAACGGCCTGTTTGTCAATTAGCGGCCCCACATGGTTTTTCTCATCTAACGGATTACCTATACGCAACTGGCCATATGCTTTTTTGAGGTTGTTCTTAACCTCGTCATAGACACTTTCGTGGATGATGAGTCTGCGTGTACTCGTACAACGCTGCCCGCAGGTTCCGACCGCCCCGAACAAGGCCCCGATGATTGAAATATTCAGGTCTGCATTCTCGGTGATGATAACGGCATTGTTTCCTCCAAGTTCGAGCAAGGTCTTACCCAATCTGGAACCAACGGCAGCCGCAACCTTTCTTCCCATTCTGATTGAGCCCGTTGCCGAAACCAGCGGAATTCGCTTATCTGCCGTCATCATCTCACCAACCGTATAATCGCCCTGTATTATGCAACTGACGCCTTCCGGAACACCGTTCCGTTCAAAAACCCCTTTTACGATATTCTGACACGCTACGCCAGAAATAGGTGCTTTCTCCGAAGGTTTCCAAACACAGACATCACCACAGATCCAAGCCAGCATGGTGTTCCAACTCCAGACCGCAACCGGGAAATTGAAAGCGGAAATGATTCCCACTATTCCTAACGGGTGGTACTGTTCATACATCCTGTGCCGCGGTCTTTCTGAATGCATGGTAAGCCCATACAATTGCCGCGATAATCCTACGGCAAAATCACAGATATCGATCATTTCCTGCACTTCTCCTAAGCCCTCTTGTAGGCTTTTTCCCATCTCGTAGGAAACAAGTTTGCCTAACGGCTCTTTCTTGTGCCGAAGCGCCTCCCCGATCTGCCTGACTATTTCTCCGCGCTTGGGCGCTGGCCATTTGCGCCATTCCAAAAAACCTTCCTGAGCTGTAATGACCACCTTTTCATAGTCCGCTTGGTTGCAAGAGCCAACTTTGGCGATCAACTTTCCGTCAACAGGCGAATAGGATCCAAACGATGTCCCACCGCCTTGCGCTTGCCTGTTACCCGTTGAGTAGCCAGGATTCATATCGTTGATATCCAGTGCTTTTAGCACCTCAATGATCTCACTTTTCGACTGGGCAACCGCCTCTTGCATGCTTAAATGTATTTGTGTCTGGGCAAAGGTAGCAATAATGCTTCCTACAGAGGTTGGCAAACAAATACCCCCACCGAATCAGCCGAAGCGTCAAACGATGGGGGTGAAACCAGGAATTGGAACTGTATGTCAAAGTTACAACATCAACTCAAATACGCAACACCAACAGCGAATTATTTTCGACAAATCGTGATTTAACGCCTTTCAAAGGTTAAGACAAGTAGGAAATCCAACCCGCTATGATCACGAATCTGTCTACTCATCGAGCACACCTGTTTGAACCCACCATCGGCCTTGCGTAATCTGTATTCCACCTTATCTATTTCGGGTCTGATGGTAACTCTTGCGTGTGACTTCAATATGGTTTGAAAATCTTCTGGATGAAAAAAATCGTAAGCCGAATTGCCTTTGAGCTCCTTCGGTTTTCTACCGAAGAGCGTTTCTGAGGTGGCGGATACCGCTGCGTATTCTCCCTGCGGATTGTGAATAGATATCATTACGTTGGGAGCGCCACAGCGATTCACCAATTCCTGCGCCTCTTCCATAGACACGCACTGAAAAAAACGAGTCTCCAATTCTTTAATATCCGTTATCATCTTATCAATCAGTTGATTGCCCAATACTCCACAGATCCGTGTTGAAAAAAACCAACACCAAACGAAGATACACTAGATAGAGGCATATTCAAAACAGTAACTTTCCAAGCATACATAATCCATTATTGCATGGCAAAAAAGAAAGAGGAGCGGAAGATATTCGTATTGGATACTTCGGTTATCATTTACGACCATAACGCTATCAACGAGTTTGACGAACATGACGTAGCCATTCCAATTACGGTTCTCGAGGAACTGGACAACTTTAAAAAGGGTAACGACACCAAAAATTTCGCTGCTCGCCAGTTCATTCGACTATTGGATGAAATGGCCGGTACCAAAACTCTTCAGCAATGGATTCCCCTGGGTGGTGCCAAAAAGGGCTCATTCAAAGTGGTGATGAACGAGAAGGGTGAAGTAGACGCCAATAAGGTTTTCGGTGAGAGCAAGGCCGATCATAAGATACTCAACGCTGCGTTGTGCCTTCAAGCAGAATTCAGCGAAAGGAAAGTTGTGCTCGTAAGCAAAGACATCAATCTTCGACTGAAAGCCAAATCGCTGAATGTGAATTCAGAGGATTATGAGACGGGAAAGATCAAGGACATGAATTCCCTGTACAAGGGAGAAAGTACAGTAGATGGCATTGATTCTGCGGTAATAAACGACCTGTATGATGACGGAACATGCGAGCCTGCCAGAGTTGGGCTTAAGGATGCCCCCAACAATCACTACTACATTCTGAAGAACGGTAAGAAATCTGCATTGGTTCACAACAATCCAGAGACAGGGCTCCTTCACCGTATAGAGAAAGTGAGTGCTTATGGTATCCGTCCATTGAATGCAGAACAGGTTTTTGCACTACATGCCATATTAGACCCTAATGTGAAATTGGTGACGCTACAAGGTGTGGCAGGAACAGGAAAGACCTTATTGGCCTTGGCGGGCGCCTTGGAACAGAAGCGTGACTTCCGCCAGATCTATCTGGCACGACCCATAGTGCCTCTCAGTAACAAGGACATCGGATACCTTCCGGGAGACATCAAAAGCAAGATCAATCCATACATGGAGCCCCTTTGGGATAATCTGAAATTCATTCAGAGTCAGTTTCCGGAAAAGGGCAAAGAGGCCAAGCAGATACAACAGATGGTAGAGCAGGAAAAACTCCTTATCACTCCGCTCGCGTACATACGTGGTAGGAGTTTGTCCAACATATTTTTCATAATTGACGAGGCCCAGAATCTAACCCCTCATGAGGTAAAGACCATCATTACACGTGCAGGTGAGAATACCAAGATAATCTTTACAGGTGACGTGTTCCAGATCGATACTCCCTATCTGGATACGCAGAGTAATGGTCTTTCGTATTTGATCGATAAGGTGAAAGGAAATGCTCTTTGCGCGCACGTAACACTAGAAAAAGGCGAACGTTCTGAACTGGCAAACTTGGCCAACGACCTCTTATAATCTACCGCCCAAAACAGTAGAAAGCTTGTTTACGCTTTTTTGGCCAGAATCATTAAAGGCCTCAAAGAGAATTACATACATTCCAATACGCG
Organism: Bacteroidota bacterium; assembly: GCA_046047575.1. Taxonomy (GTDB): domain Bacteria; phylum Bacteroidota; class Bacteroidia; order UBA10329; family UBA10329; genus UBA10329. The sequence goes on from JBJOHR010000178.1 coordinate 16,724, forward strand.
CTTTTTCTCCCTTGTCCGTTGTGCCATCCCAAGTGAACACTCCTTCGGTTGAAAGCAATTCGTTGGTTGCCAATTCCCGAATAGCCCTTCCGTTGCTGTCGTAAACACGGATTGTTCCTACAAAGCCAGGGCCGGGAAAGCGGTAGTAAATATTCAGTAGGTCGTTGGTCCCGTCAAAGTCAAAGGGAGAGAAGATCTCTGGTTCTACGCTCACTTCGCCAACCGCCTGATTTGTGGGGAAAAACTGCGAATTCTCAAGCCCGGGTGTGCCAAACCCGACCGTTTGCGCGGCTGAGTGCCAATTGCCCATATCGCTCACTGGACGGTTCACATCCAGTCGTTCCAACGAAACCCCGTCTACGCTGCTAAGTAGCGAGAAATGCATGTCTTCGGTGTAAGCAAAGCGTTCGCTAACCAAGGAGTCCACCGTGAGCAGATAGACTGTGCCCGAATCGTTGTTGTATGTAGGGAGCGATGCCAAGATGAAATTGCCAATACCGTGTTGAATGTAGTTGGTCATGACATTCGTTGTGTCGGGTGTGATCAACACGTAGCCATCTGGCTCTACTGCATAATTCGATGCTGTTATCCTCTTCAGGCTATTGATGCCGTCCTCTTCGTCAAAATTGGCCAGCAACCAGCCCTTAAGATTCAGTGGTCGGTCAGTCACATTCGCCAATTCTACGTAATCTACACCTCCGGTAAACGGATTGAAAAGCACTTCATTGATGACAAAATCTCCAGAGTCGGCATCGAATGGAAGAATGAAAGTTGACACGGAATCCATTTCCTGCAAATTGCCTTCGCAGTCCGCTATACCGGTAATGGTAACAGAATAAACCACCCCAGTGTCGATAGGCGTACTGAAGGTGACCAAAATAGAGCGATTGCTTGGTGCAATTGAGCTTGCTGCGACTACGAGAAGCATTGGTTCCACCGAAACATTCAGCGCAGAAATGCCTGTAGCATCCAACGCCTCGTCCAGATTAAGTTGAATCGTTTGCGTTCCGAGTATTTCAACATTGATCAAGGACGGGCCTATGGTGTCGGGAGATGAATCGAAAACGGAATTCACTGCTGAAGGCGTACCTCCTAAGGGATGAACAGAACCAAGCCAATTACTGGCATTGACGCACGATGCAAACGGGTTGATCTGTTCAATGGAATAACCACCGTCTTCCTTGGTTTCATCCCCATACCAGCTCAGGTCGTAACTTAATTGGTCAATTACCTGTTCGTTGGCATCCTGAAGGATTATATCGTCTCCAGTGTTATTCAGTGATGGAAATGATGTAACCGTCACCACATTGGGATAAAAGGCAAACAGTTCCACATTGGTGGTAGATACCAATAAAGCGTATTCCCCTGGACCAATGATATGTGCACCAACAGTTCCGAACGATGAAGCATCGCCCAGCTTCCAATCAGATAAGTCGATGAAGTTGTTCGATGTATTGAAAACCTCCACAAATTCAGCATCGGCCAAGCCAACAAAAGGTGTTGGGTCGCACATGAACTCGTTAATCACTACATCTCGGAATCCTGCCGAGGAAGGAATGACATAAATGAACGGCTCGGTAACAGTTATCATGGGGTTGCCTGCTAGGTCCTCCACATTGGAGATCGAAAGGCCGTAAGTCGTTCCGTTTGTGAACTGCGTTGTAAAGGTCAAATGAACCAAGCTTTGGTCAGAACCATCAAGCTGTGCAACAGATGGGGTTCCCAATCCACCATCAGCAGAATAATTGGTCAATGTTTCCGCAGTTGTCTGGTCAACTGGTTCGCTGAATTCAATATCAACCTGCGTGTTGGAAATCACGTTAACCGATTGAACCGTTGGGAGTTCGCTGTCCACAAACGGGTTTCCCGTAACATTGAAATCATCGAAATAGAACTTGTCAGAACGCGTGCTGGTGTACTTGCACCAGACGCCTGAGTACAAACTTTGGAAGTGGGTGGTGTCACTCACTGTTCCAATGCTGGTAAAAGATACTCCGCCAGAAGTGTCGGCAAATAGTTCCCAATCCGCGTTGGCGCTGCGAGTAACCCGGATTCTAGTTCCAACCGGGTCGGTGTTAAGAAGCCCATCAACTGAGGTGATCAATTGGGTTGATGAAGTGCCAGACTGTCGGTAAAGACTGATCCTATCTTCGGTCTCACCTCCGAATCGCACGTAATAACCATTAAGACTGCCTTTCAGATCGGCATTGTTTGATACCAGATAAACACGAGCCAAATTGCTTGATGACGGGTTGAATTCCATATCTACCAAGAACTCCCACGTTGCATCGTCAATAGCTTCACTAGCAACCGAAAGATAAGACGTATCCGTTTCGGCAGGAGCATTCAAATGGAGCTTCTGGTTACCATCTACCTCGAAGTTGACCATGTTACCGCCCCATGCCGGATTGGCCGTGAAATTTCCATCGGAAAAGTCATCCACAAATTGTCCCATGCTTACCAAAGGAAGAATCAGGAGCAAGAAGGCGGCTATTGTTTGTTTATTAAATGGCATTCGTTGCAATTTGACCCAAAGGCAAGGAGGGTAAATATAGTACTTTTGACTACGGTTCAAGTTTAACCCTTCGTTAGCGAATTATGAGAATTGCAATTGTTGGCGCCACTGGTTTGGTAGGTCGAGAAATGCTTACTGTTCTAGAGGAACGCAAGGTACCTATCACTGAACTTTATCCGGTCGCATCAGAAAGATCTGTGGGCACCACCATTCTGTTCAATGGAAAAGAGATCAAGGTGATTGGAATGAAACAGGCCATTTCGTTACGGCCAGATTTCGCACTCTTCTCGGCCGGTGGCAGCACCTCATTAGCATGGGCGCCCAAATTCGCTGAGGTGGGTACAATGGTCATTGACAATTCATCTGCTTGGCGGATGGAGCCCAACGTACCCTTGATAGTGCCAGAAGTTAACATGGGTGCAACGTTGAACAGCGGAAACATCATTGCAAATCCAAATTGTTCAACCATTCAATTGGTTGTGGCACTGGCGCCATTGCATAAGGCATTCGGGTTAAAAAGGGTAATAGTAAGTACGTATCAGTCTGTCACCGGAACGGGAAAGGCAGCCATGCTACAGCTTGAGGATGAAGAAAGCGGAAAGCCATCAACTGCTCCGGCCTACAAATACCAGATTCATCGCAACTGTATACCGCAGTGTGATGTTTTCCTAGACAATGGTTATACCAAGGAAGAAATGAAGTTGGTTAACGAGAGCCGAAAAATCCTTGGCCAACCAAATCTAAGGCTTACGGCTACGGCAGTCCGTGTTCCGGTAGTAGGAGGGCACTCAGAGTCGGTCAACGTTTCTTTTGAAAAACCAGCAACCGTTAAGAAGATCAAAGAGGTGCTGATCAATGCAGATGGAATCGTATTACAAGATGAGCCTCAGAACAGCATTTATCCCATGCCATTAAGCTCCCACCGAAAGAACGATGTTTTTGTGGGAAGAATACGAAAAGACGAAAGCGAGGAGAATGCATTCAATCTCTGGATCGTGGCTGACAACCTGAGAAAGGGGGCTGCTACCAATGCGATTCAGATTCTTGAAAACCTACTCAAAGCGAATACGGCCCAACCATGAAACGGCTTGTTCTGTTGTATGCCGTAATCTGCTCATTCAAACTTAGTGCGCAAGAAAAATTCAGTTATCCGAACAATCTGAGATGGTCAGATGAGGCCGATCAGGGCATCTATCCATGCATGGACACCATGAAGGTTTTCGGATTTAAGCATGTTGCAGACATAAGTTTAATCCTTCCGTCTTGGAGGCCAGTAGTAAACCACGACACCGTGTCCGTACTGGAAGGGCTGATCATGCCCATTCCTGGGCATCAAGCCTATGCGTTCGGTGTTCCGCATGTTAGTTTCGAAGACCTACCGCTGTATCATTATACACACGATTTTTCCTTCAATGTATTCCCAGATCAAGGATACCGCAATCTTCTTTCTAGACACATTAAAATTCGCAAGGATAGCATAGGAAACGAATTTCGCGATACCCTTGTGCGCGATTGGGTTCACTGCGAATGGGAAAGCGGACTGGCGGCTGGAAACAAAGGGAACAAGTACGCCAAGTTGTGCCGAACGGGCAGCAGTGCCGGATTTGCATCAGAAGGCCACGAGCGTTACGATGTAATCTGGAATTGGCCGACTGCAGGAGACTGGGTACATGTTGAAGGGCTTTGGATCTGGGACCGTGGTCATCCACCTGCTAAAACAGAAATCCACCCAATGCGACTGTTAGTTACTAGAAGAAACCTTCCAGATAAGATACTTTCTGCAAAAGGCGATAGCGTATTCGCTACGAAGGTCGATATTTACGCCAATGGAGATGGAAGCGCCTTTTACAACAATCAAGACACTGGACAATGGGTGCGGCCAGTCAAAATGGGTTCCAAAGATTATTTCTTCCGCGTTAGACAAACGTTGCCCAGACCATCCAAAAATGCTCAACTCAAATACCTAGTCGCTGACCAAAAGGGAAACACATACACCGAACCTATCCGCATTAGCGTATTCAACACTTTGGATTCTGCCGGTGCAGAGGTTTATGTGCCTTGGAAAACTATTGGTATAGGCGATTCGATAACACTTGGGAAAACACTGTTTCTATATTGGGACGAAGCCAATGGCGTTGCAGAAGATTACCCTATCACCACTTATAAAATCAGTCTAGAACGACTACGGATAAGGCGGCTTTCAGAAGTGTTTTTCCTTACTCCTGCTGAGTTGCGGATGTTTGCGGATGTCGGTGGTCAGTACATTTTCGTCAATGAATTTGTCACTAAACGAAAAGACATTCTACGAGCAGGCCTTGGGAAGACTATTCTGCGGAATTGGAAAATTAATAAATCGTTCACCATACATGTTCCTCACGATAGGGCTTTCAGGATCTATGTTGGTGGATGGGAAGCAGATGGTGTTGACAAGGTAATGGGCCACATAGTAGATCAGAATGCCGAATGTATATCGGAACTAAAAGAGCGCATAAACGACCTCATGTTAGACCCAACGCCCGTAGGATACGGTGGTTGTGAAGACGACAATATGGGAGAATCTATCGTGTTCCACTCCCCGTTAGAACTTGGAAAGGGAGGTGTTTTCGTTTCATCCGGTGATGGAAATTCTTACACTGAAAATTGTCCACTTGGTAAACGAACTCCAGTAGATTTTCACCGATTGGAATATTCAATCCAAATAAAATAGCGGTGTAGCAAGACTTTGCAACTATGTCTCATATATGGGGAACTTGCTATTTTAGCCAATTATTGAGAAAATAAACATTTGGTCATGATGAAAGGTCTATATTCAAAATGTGTTCTGGTTGTGCTGTTGGCCATTGGTTATCAGCTTGCTACAGCTCAGGTTACCAACTTCGGGAATCTCAACGTTCAAAATGGTGCGGTCCTCTACATTGATAATTCACTCGACAACAAAGTCGGAGCAACCATTGACAACAACGGTACCATTCAGATCTCTGGAGACCTGAATAATTCTGGGACTCCGACCTTGGATAAGCACATTGTTTTATATGGTTCAGACCCACAATCAATTACGGGAAACACCGTTTTTACTGGAGTGATTGAGGTAGACAAATCGGGAAACACCGCCATCGTCAGCTCAGGGACTGTGGAGGTCGATAGTATTCTCCGTTTGAATTCTGGCACGATGAACGCCAATGGCAATGTGGTCATACGGTCTACTAACAGCCTTACTGGATTGGTAGATGACTTCTCTAGCCCAAGTTATGATGGGACTCTCACTGGAAACCTCCGTATGCAACGATATGTTCCGACAGCAGGGTTTCATTATATCGGAAGCGCAGTTAACAATGCTAGCGTAAGTGAGCTTTCCGAATTAGGATTGTATGGCCCAGATGGTGGACAACTTATTCCTCAGCCTGACTGCGCCTATTATGCCTTGGCCTACGGTTCACCATATGGTGTAATGTTTGAGTGGCACGAAGATGGAAGCTGGCTTGTGCCTGGGTGTCAACAATCGGGTTGGTTCGTTAGGTCTTTAGGAAATATGACCAATGCGCGTGGTTATGCTATTATTGCCGGTGCGGGTCAAACTTTAGAAATTGGTGGTGGAGTAGCGAACACTTCCGAAGTTTCTACGGTTTCGTATAACGGTTTAGCAAATACCAACGCCACAGGAGACGGATGGCACTTGGTTAGCAACCCATTTCCTTCTCCGATGGTTTGGTTTGCCCCACCGGCTGGTTTTGACGCACAAGCTCACTTCTGGCAAACTTCGGGTAGTTACAATGGGACTTATCAGGCAATACTTCCTAGTCCTGCGGCATTAATATCCTCGTCCCAAGCTTTCTATGTTCGTGCCTCTGCTGGACCTGCTAATTTCGCTCTGCCACAGTCTTACAGAAGTCTTGGCAATCCCGCATTCTTCAAAGAAGATTTAGCCAATACTTTCGACATCATAGTGGAAGCAGATGGTTTTGCAGATAAGACTCGTGTTCGTTTTGGCGATGATGGTGAGACAAACAACTTTGACTCCATGCTTGACGCCAATAAAATTAAAGCACCAGGTGCACAGCCTACACTTAAAACAAGATTACGCGGGGTTGATTACGCTATAAACTCACTATCATTAGAAGACCACCCAATGACTGTTCCTATGGACTTGATTCCGGGGATTTCTGGTGAGTTCAAGTTCACTGCAAAATTGCTTGAACAATTCACCGTTGAAGCTCATGTTTATTTAGAGGACCTCAAAAAGAATGTGATTCAAGAGTTGACGGTGAATCCTGTGTACACTTTTACAGCTGATGAGTCCGATGACCCTGAACGTTTTTTACTTCACTTCAGACTCAATGGAGAAGAACCGTTGTACACTGGAGATGATATTGTGATGTATGCTCACGACAACAGCGCTTACCTGTTCTTACCAGAATTGGAAGGCCGAGCTCAGTTGGAGGTTTTCAGTGCTATCGGTGAACTGGTTTACTTCACAAGTGATTTGTATGAAGGGAAAAACCAAATCAACCTTGATAATCTAGCTACTGGAACCTATATTCTACGAGCACTGGTAAACAACAAACCAATAACGAAAAAGGTAATCCTTTAGGTTATTCGGTTGCTGATGATAAACTTATGACAAAGGCCCTGACTCTGTCAGGGCCTTTTCTTTAAATCGGCCACCTAAATACAAACAGAAGCTAGCTTTGGATCCTTGCTAGCAGGTTTATAATTGTCCTCTATTTAGGGCATTTCGTTTGCCCGCAAAATCCCACTCAAACAATCTTGATTCACATCACGATACCTTAAGGGCCGTATCAAGTGTAATTCTTACTGTTTTCATTTTACTGTTCTTGCATATCCTAGATGGGATTGGCAAAACATTGCTAACACGCTATGTTTAAAACTACAAATGAGCGGATGTTTTCCAAGGGTGCTCTAACTGTATAATTGTCAGACAAACCCCGACCATGATTCTCACAGGACTACTTTTTGCCGGAGTACTTGCGACTTACATCTATTTCCTTTTGGCCGAAGAAATGGCCAAATAGTACCTCATTCTGATTCCGCAGCAAAGAATTGCTTCTGAAACAGAATGATCAATGCCATGCCGACCGTAATGGCTGCATCGGCAATGTTGAATATCGCACTGAAAAACAGAAACTGATTGCCCCCCACCAACGGAAGCCAATCTGGGAATTGCCCATTGAAAAGGGGGAAATAGAACATATCAACCACTCTGCCATAAAATATTCCGGCATATCCGCCACCTTCGGGCAATACGTCTGCTACGCGGCCATAGCTATCAGAAAAAATCAACCCATAAAATGTGCTATCAATGATATTTCCCATGGCACCGGCAAAGACAAGGGCCAAGGAAACCAACACGATCATAGGTGCACCTTTTTTCGAAACCGACCATAAATAATACCCGATGCCAGCTACGGCAACAATCCTAAAGATGCTAAGAGCTAGTTTGCCATAGTTTCCACCAAACTCCATTCCAAAGGCCATTCCGACATTCTCTGTGAAGTGGATGATGAACCAATCAAATATCACATGTTCCTGTCCTAAGGCCATGTGTGTTTTTATCCACAGCTTTAACGCTTGGTCAGCAATCAGAACAGAAAGAATTATCGCTATTGCTTTCCTCAAAAGTGAAAAATAAAAGAGGTCACGCAAGACCCCAAGATGTCTCGACTAAGAAACGAATATCAACCTTGAGCGTTCTTGGCCTCAATACTCAATGTCGCATGCGGAACGATACGCAATCTCTCCTTGGCAATGAGTTTTCCTGTGGCTCTACATATGCCATATGTGCCATTCTGTATCCTGATCAAGGCATTCTCCAAACTCTGAACAAATTTCTGTTGTCTTGAGGCCAACTGATTGATCTCCTCACGGGAAAGGACTTCTGAGCCTTCGTCCATCAATTTGAAAGTTGGTGACGTATCATCTGTGCCGTGATCATCTTTGTGCGAAAGTTGATCAACCAAAAGCTGTAGATCTTCTCTTGCCTTTTCAAGCTTTTCATTGATAATGGTCTTGAATTCTTCCAACTCCTCTTTCGAATATCTGGTCTTCTCTGCCATGTCTTCTGATTTTAGTTCAATGTAGTGATATTAATTCTCGTTGTAAGCTCACCGACCAATTCAACCGTAACTGCTTCGGGTGAATTGACCTCAGAGACAAACTCCAAATTCCCCGCCAGCGTTTCCGCGCAAATATATCTAAGATTGCTTGTTACTGCGTCCTTCAAGGGTTGCCCGTCCAAAATGGTCAGATTGATACGGTCTGTCACCTCCAACCCTTTGTCTTTCCGTAGGTTCTGAATACGATTGACCAACTCTCTGGCCAAGCCTTCCTGCTCCAATTCTGGTGTAATGGTCAAATCGAGCGCTACCGTGATTCCGCCTTCGGAAGCAACCGCCCATCCTGGAATGTCTTTGGAGATGATTTCTACATCTTCCAATGTCAGATCGATCGGGCTTCCTTCAAAGTTGATATTGAAAGTTCCTGATGACTCCAAACTCGAAATATCGTCCTGACCCATCTTCCCAACTTCCGCAGCGATCTCCTTCATCTGCTTGCCGTATTTCGGGCCAAGCGTTTTGAAGTTCGGTTTGATGGTCTTCTCAATCACCCCAGCCGTTTCGGTGAGGTATTCGAGCTCCTTCACATTCACTTCGGAAAGAATGAGGTCTTCCACCGCCTTGATCTGCCGTGCAAACCTCTCGTTCAACACAGGAATCATTGCCTTTGCCAATGGCTGACGTACACGGTGCTTTTCCTTCTTGCGGATGCTAAGGATCAACGAGGTCACCTTTTGCGCAATCTCCATTCGCTCTTCAAGGTCGATGTCAATTGCCGCTTTATCCGCAACTGGCATTTCGGCCAAGTGAACTGACTCTGAACCGTCTTTTCCTGTTACCGCATTGAGGTCTGAGAATAAACGTTCCGCGTAGAATGGTGCAATCGGACTCATCAGCTTCGCGATGACATCCAAACAGGTATAAAGCGTTTGGTAGGCCGATGATTTGTCTTTGGAAGGTTCGCCCTTCCAGAATCTTCTGCGGCACAAGCGTACATACCAGTTACTCAGATTCTCATTCACGAATTCCTGAATGACACGACCAGCCTTCTTCGGTTCGAATGCCGTGTAGTGCTCATCGACCTCCGCAATCAGGGAATTGAGTTTGGACATGATCCAACGATCGATCTCTGGTCGTTCAGACACGGGAACCTCCGCTTCGCTGAAATCATAACCATCAATGTTCGCGTATAGCGCGTAGAAACCGTAGGTGTTGTAGAGCGTTCCGAAGAACTTGCGCTGCACCTCCGCGATTCCTTCAATGTCGAATTTCAAGTTATCCCAAGGCTCCGCGTTGGTGATCATGTACCAGCGTGTGGCATCAGGGCCATACTGCTTCAATGTCTCGAACGGATCGACCGCGTTGCCCAATCGCTTGGACATCTTCTGTCCGTTCTTATCGAGAACAAGGCCATTGGAAACAACATTCTTGTACGCCACCGAATCGAAACACATGGTGGCAATCGCGTGCAGCGTGAAGAACCAACCACGCGTTTGGTCTACGCCTTCAGCAATAAAGTCGGCTGGATAATAGCTCTTGCCATCGATCAATTCCTTGTTCTCGAACGGATAGTGCAACTGTGCGTACGGCATGGCACCCGAATCGAACCACACATCAATAAGGTCCATTTCGCGGCTCATCGGTTTGCCTGACTCAGAAACCAGCACAATATCATCCATGTACGGACGGTGAAGGTCGAACGTCTTGTAATTGGCCTCGTTCATGTTGCCGACCGCAAAATCAGCCAATGGATTTGAAGCCATTACGCCAGCAGCCACTGCTTTGTCGCATTCGGCTTTCAGTTCTTCAACTGAACCGATGCATTTGCGCTCAGCCTTGTCTTCTGTTGACCAGATCGGTAATGGAATTCCCCAGAAACGGCTGCGTGATAAGTTCCAATCCTGTAGGTTTTCCAACCAATTCCCGAAACGCCCCGTTCCTGTGCTTTCCGGTTTCCAGTTGATGGTCTTGTTGAGCGCGATCAACTTGTCCTTGGCCTCTGTTGTCTTGATGAACCACGAATCCAACGGATAGTACAGCACGGGCTTGTCCGTTCTCCAGCAATGTGGGTAACTGTGGACGTATTTCTCCACGCGGAAAGCCTTATTATCCTCCTTCAGTTTGATGGCAATGCGCTCATCCACTGACAGGTAATTGTCGCGGCCTTGCTTCTTGGTCTCCGCCTCTATCTCCTCGTCAGTGTAATATTCGGCTTTCACGTATTCGCCCGCAAAGTCGGTCACTTCTGGACGGAAACGCCCTTGCAGATCCACCAACGGAACCATGTTCCCTTGGCCGTCATCCACCAGCATGGCACCGATACCCGCTGCTTTCGCTACGCGAGCATCATCCGCACCGAACGTAGGCGCGATATGCACGATTCCCGTACCGTCTTCAGTCGAAACGAAATCTCCAGCAATTACTCGGAATCCTTCACCATCTGGTTGGGCATATGGCAAGAGCTGCTCGTAAGCCGTTCCAACCAGTTCAGAACCTTTGAATTCTGCTATTATCTGATACGGGATCTTCTTGTCACCTTCCTGATAATCTTCCAATGCCAGTTCGGCATTCTCAGCCTTGAACCATTTTCCGATAAGATCCTTGGCCAACACCACCACAACCAGTGCGGAAGTGTACTGATTGAAGGTCTTCACAGCCACATAGTCGATGTGCTCGCCAACGGCCAGAGCCGTGTTCGATGGCAGCGTCCAAGGTGTGGTCGTCCAAGCCAAAATGTGCGTTTCACCACCGAATTTTGCATCCAAAGAAGGTGCTCGGAATTGAGCGACAACGGTGGTGTCCTTGACATCGCGGTAAGTTCCGGGTTGGTTCAACTCGTGTGAGCTCAACCCCGTTCCCGCCTTGGGCGAATACGGCTGAATGGTGTAGCCCTTGTACAGCAAACCCTTGTCGTACAAGTTTTTCAGCAACCACCAAACGCTCTCAATGTATTTGTTCTCGTATGTGACGTACGGATGGTCCATATCCACCCAGTACCCGATCTTGTGGGTCAGGTCGTTCCAAACGTCCGTGTATTTCATTACCGCCTTGCGGCACGCTTCGTTGTATTCGGCAATGGTGATGGTCTTACCGATGTCCTCTTTGGTAATGCCAAGCTCCTTTTCAACTCCAAGCTCAATTGGCAGTCCGTGGGTGTCCCAACCTGCTTTACGCTTCACTTGGTAGCCCTTAAGCGTGCGGTAACGGCAGAAAATATCCTTGATGGTACGCGCCATCACGTGGTGAATGCCCGGCATGCCGTTGGCCGATGGCGGCCCTTCGTAAAATACGAACGGCTCGTTGCCTTCGCGCGTCTCAATGCTCTTCCTGAAAATGTCGTTCTGCTCCCAGAACGCAAGCACCTCGTCCGCCACCTCGGGCAGGTTCAATTGCTTGTATTCCGCGTACTTCTTGGCCATCGTTTTTTCCAAAAGGAGCGCGAAGATAAGAAGTAGAATAAGGATAGCGCACCTTAAATCGTAGCAATCACCTTCAGCTCAATCGCTATAGGCGTAGGCAGGCAATTAATCTCTACCGTGGTGCGGCACGGAAGGTTGTCTTTGAAATACTCGGCATACACGCGGTTGTAGGTCTTGAAATCGTCCTTCATGTTGGTCAGGAAAACGGTCACGTCAACGATCTTGTCCCAACTGGAGCCTGAATCCTCCAAGATCATCCTCACATTATTGAACACCGAGTGGCATTGCTTCTCAATGTCGTACGAAATGATGTTTCCGCTGTCATCCAATTCCACCCCTGGAATTTTCTTGGTTCCGCGCTCTCTTGGGCCAACCCCTGATAGAAAAAGCAGGTTTCCTACCTGCCGTGCATGCGGGTACAGTCCAACTGGTTCTGGGGCACGGTTCGAATCGAATTTAGGAGCACTCATCTTCTTGCAATTTGTGTCAAATATAGGCACCTGTCAGGACCTAATTGAAACCTGAACTGTTCTGTTAGAAGGCAGCAAAAATGATACATTTGCCCATGTACACTATTCAATAAATGGCGGGGAAAACGGGTATATTGGTGATTGGCGCTTCTGGCCAGATCGGTACCGAACTGGTAATGGAGCTGCGAGCCCGTTTCGGTGGTAATAATGTGGTGGCTTCCGATCTGAAAACTGCCTCCAAAGAAGTGTTGGATAGTGGTCCTTTTGAACAATTGGACGTTTTGGACCGCGACCGTTTACATCAAATAGTGGTTCACTACAACATTGGGCAGGTGTACCTGCTTGCCGCCTTGCTTTCTGCAACCGCTGAGCAAAAGATCATGCAGGCTTGGAATCTGAACATGTACGGACTGTTCTATGTACTTGAACTAGCCAAAGAAGGCTTCATTGATAAAGTGTATTGGCCGAGCTCCATTGCTGTTTTCGGCCCCACAACTCCAAAACTGAATACTCCTCAATCGACCATCATGGAGCCGAGCACGGTATATGGAATCAGTAAGTTGGCTGGCGAAAGGTGGTGCGAGTACTACCATAACCGTTTCGGTGTGGACGTACGCAGTTTGCGTTACCCTGGCTTGATCGGCTACAAGAGCAATCCGGGCGGAGGCACCACAGATTATGCCGTGGACATTTTCCATAAAGCTGTTTCGGGACAACCATTCGAGTGTTTCCTGTCGGAAGATACGCGACTGCCGATGATGTACATGCCTGATGCCATCAAGGCCACAATAGGTATTATGGAGGCACCCAGCGAAACGGTGAAGATCCGTTCTAGCTACAACATTTCTGGATTTGATTTCACCCCCGCAGAGCTTGCCCATGAAATTCAGAGACATATTCCCGACTTCACTATCAGCTACAAACCCGATTTCAGACAGGCCATTGCAGATGGTTGGCCAAGTTCGATCAATGATGCCTCAGCGCGGGCAGATTGGAGTTGGAAAACAGAGTATTCATTGGAAGCAATGACAAGCGATATGCTTCATCACCTTGCTCAAGCAATTCACTAGAAGTTGGTATACCGTATCTCAAATTGGAGATTGAACGTGTCGATAAACATTTCAATGTCTTCTTGAATTCCTTCATCATCTTCATCATATTCCCATATCACCCTTACATCGTTGCCCCGTGCTTTTGCCTGAGATAGACATTGAAAAAGCTCTGATATAGCTTTGGAGGTGGCAGAGTTGTAGTACTCTAAGCGAATATGAACGGTTCGTATCGGATTGTCTGAGTTCTCCAAGGTCTTGAATCGGACGAGGATGGGGTCAAAGAAATCCATTCCTTCCTCAGGGTATGATCTTCCCTCTATACGCAAGAACGACTCCTGCCGGTCTAAAAGCACAAGTGGGCTTCTGTCGGTAGCATCAATGGTCCATTTCTCCATGGCAAACTAAAAGTACTAATCCTTTGTAAGGTCCAACAATACAATACAAAGATCGATGAACGACCTGAACCCACAAAGGAAAAAGAAAGTATAACTCGTCACGATAATGTGTAGAAAGCCATGAAAGTAAAGACACTGATAACCCATCTCTTACTGCTCACTACGTTCCTTGTTACTTCGGCCCAATCGTCAGGCAACAACGATGGTGACTCATTGAACACCAAAGACGCCAGCAACCAGAAACAAGGTTGGTGGAAGGTATATAACACAGATGGCAAGTATAAGGGCTACGAAACTGGACAGTTGGTAGAAGAAGGTGAATATCTGAACAACAGAAAAACAGGGGTTTGGACCAAATACTATCCAAATGGCAACAAGAAGCATGAGTTGACATTTGCCAACAACATCGCCAATGGATACGCCAAGATCTACTACCGAACAGGGCAGTTACAAGAAGAGGGTATTTGGAAAATGAACCGCTGGGATGGTCAGTACAAGTATTACTATCCTGACGGTACGCTTAAGTATGACTGGAATTACAACTCGTCAGGAAAGCGGGAGGGCGAACAGAAATACTACCATGAGAACGGAATGCTACAGTACATCGGTAACTGGAAAGCTGGGAATGAAAGCGGTGAACTCCGTGAATATTACGAGGACGGCTCCGTAAAGGCTAAGCGTTATTTTGAAGATGGCAAGGTGGATCCAGAGAAGACCGTCAGTTTGGTAGAAGGAAAAGAATTTGATGATAATGTGAAGAAATACAGTGGCAAGCCACGTCCTAAATCCATCTCAAAGGGAGAAATGGTAGATGGATACAATAAGGTGTTGAATGCCGATGGAACTGTACGGCAAGAGGGCACATTCAAGGACAAGAAGCTGATAGACGGAAAGGTGTATGAATACGAGAATGGTCAGGTGGTTAAAACCATTACTTACCAAGGCGGAAAAAGAATAGGTGAAGAAACCGCCCAATAATTACCCTAAGCCTATCTTTGCAGCTTAGCGCATGAGAATATGAGTAGCAAGCTGCATTTCTACAACACCATTACCCGAAAAAAAGAAGAATTCGTTCCTGCCAATCCTCCTTTTGTTGGCATGTACGTTTGCGGTCCAACGGTTTATGGAGATGCGCATCTTGGTCATGCGCGGTCGGCCATTACGTTCGACATCGTTTATCGCTACCTTAAACACCTTGGTTACAAGGTGCGATACGTGCGCAACATAACCGATGTGGGTCACTTGGAAAACGATGCTGACCACGGGGAGGACAAAGTGGCCAAGAAAGCCCGATTGGAGCAATTGGAACCGATGGAGGTGGTGCAATATTACAAGGACCGCTACCACCGCGATATGGATGCTTTGAACAACAATCGTCCTTCAATAGAGCCTCAAGCATCTGGTCACATCATAGAGCAAATTGCCATGACTCAGAAATTGCTGGACAATGGATTCGCGTATGTTTCTGACGGTTCAGTGTATTTCGATGTGGAGAAATACGCGGCATCGCACCATTACGGCAAGCTTTCAGGCAGAAAAATAGAAGACCTGCAATCGAGCACCCGCGTCCTAGACGGACAAGAAGAGAAGCGCAGTTCTCTGGATTTCGCTTTATGGAAGAAGGCATCACCAGAACACATCATGCGTTGGCCTTCGCCTTGGAGCGATGGCTTTCCCGGTTGGCACATCGAATGCTCGGTAATGAGCAGTAAATACCTAGGCGATACGTTCGATATTCATGGTGGCGGTATGGACCTGCTTTTTCCTCATCACGAATGTGAGATCGCGCAATCAGTAGGGGCAAATAAAGAGGAGCCTGTTCGTTATTGGCTTCATAATAATATGATCACGCTCAATGGTCAGAAAATGGCCAAGTCCTTGGGCAATACCATCATGCTTCACCAGTTCTTTTCTGGAGAACACGAACTGCTTGAGCAGGCGTACGACCCACTTACCATCAGGTTCTTTATTCTGCAAGCACATTACCGAAGCACCCTCGATTTTGGTAACGAGGCTCTAATTGCTGCGCAAAAAGGCTATGCCAAGTTGAACCACGCACTTGTTGCGGCCAAAGGATTAGTGTTGAACTGGGGAGTCGATTCGGATGCGACCACGAAGAGGATCGATGCGTGGGAAACCGAGCTGTCCAATGCCATGAACGATGACCTGAATACGGCACTGACCATAGCTACCCTGTTCGATATGGCATCATATATCAATGCATTGAAGAACGGACAAGAAAAACAAATTCCAAGCAGGCAAGCGTTCGAGCGTGTAATCACATTGTTTTCGTCATATTTCGTAAGCGTGTTGGGGTTAGGTGGCGCTGCAGGGAACGATCAAAGTGCCGAGAAGTTGGATGAGGTGATGAAGGTGTTGTTGAATCTCAGAAGCACCGCGAAATTGAATAGAGATTACGCCACGGCCGATGCCATCCGCGACCAATTGAAGGCCGTTGGGGTAACAGTTATGGATGGGAAAGATGGTGCCGAATGGCAGTTTGATGCGTAAGACCAGCATCATACTGATATCGGTTATGAGCCTTTTGGCTTGTAATCCGAATAAGCGCACGCCAGCGTTCGTGGAACTCGTCCCAGCGCCTTCCTTCAACGAAGATTCGGCCTACCACTTCATTGAACAGCAGATCGAGTTCGGATATCGGATTCCAGGCATTGATGGGCATAGAAAGTGCGGCAATTTCATTGTAGCTAAACTCAAAGCCTATGGTTTCGTTGTTTCGGAGCAGATAGATTCGGTTGTTGGTTATGACAGCATTCGATTCCCACTAAGGAATATCATCGGAAAATGGAATCAAGCGGCACCTGAAAGAATTCTACTCTGCGCGCACTGGGACAGTCGACCCTTTGCCGACCAGGATTCAGAGCGGCCGAATGAACCCATTGTTGGCGCCAATGACAATGCCAGCGGGGTGGCCGTTCTATTGGAAATTGCCAGGAACATGGCAGTGCAATCTCCAAGTGTGGGGGTAGATGTCGTATTCTTTGATCTGGAAGACCAAGGCAGGCCTGCGTTTGACACCGAGGCCGACCCAAATGACCATGGTTACTGTCTGGGTTCGAAGTATTGGGCCGAGCATTTCGTTGGAACGAAACCCAAGTACGGTGTGCTATTGGACATGGTTGGGGCAAAAGATGCCACCTTCAATTTAGAGCATTATTCATGGAAACATGCGAAAGACGTTCAATTGGCCATTTGGGACCTGGGGCATCAATTGGGATATGCCTCCTTTTTTTCGCATAACATTACTCAAATGGTGCTCGATGATCATGTGAGTATTAATGAACTGGCAGGAATTCCAACGGTGGATATCATTCATCAGGACGTGCAAGAAAGCGATCGCTTTTGGGAGTCTTGGCACACGCAATCTGACAATTTAAGTGCAATTGACAGGAAAACATTGAGGTCGGTTGGTCAAACCGTTACCCAATTCCTTTATCTGAATCGCTGAATTAGGTTGGCAATGACAACGCCCCCGTTTTTCTCTGTAATTACTCCAACCTACAACCGCTTCAAATTTCTTCACGAAATGACAAGCAGCGTTCGGGCACAGACCTTCGGTGATTTTGAACATATCATTGTAGACGATGGGTCGACAGATGGAACGGAAGACCTGATCAGCCAGATAAGTGATTCCCGAATCCGTTACATAAAACAAGAAAATCAAGGCAGGAGCGCGGCAAGAAACACAGGAATAAAGGCAGCACGGGGTCGCTACGTCTGCTTTTTGGATAGTGACGATGTTTGGACCCCCGAACACCTCGGCTCCTTAAAAACCTTGATCGATGCGCATCCCGAACCTGCATACTTTCTTACAGGCCTCATCTGGTTCTTTGACGATGGCAGGCCGGAAGAACAGGTCGTGTACCGGCCGAGGCACCTATATGAAACCGATTGCGAATACGTTATTACCAATCAGTTTGCCCCCAATTGTGTTTGCTTGCATGCATCAGTTGCTAAGAGGCATCTATTCAACGAAAAGCTATACGTGAATGAAGATCTGGAGCTTTGGGCCCGAATAACGGCTGAATTTCCTGTATTCGAAACTCATCAGGCAACAGCTAAATTAAGGGTTCATGATGGCAACACGAGCCATTTGATATCTGATAGTCTTACACCGCGCAAACAGGTGTTGAACATGGTGCTTGGCAATCCGGGGATTGCTCCACATCTATCCAAAACGTTCATTAAAGACAGGAAACGGGGGTTTGACGAGGTGGCCTTACGTGAATACCAAGCATCTGGAAAGCGGTGGAAGTTCATCTGGAGTTCACTCAAATTCATATTCAAATATCCGAACAACCCTACCAACAGGGCAAAACTTGTTGACCTGCTCTACAATTTACCGGGTGGAAGATGGTTAAAACGACAAGTTGGCTAGGTTGTGCAGGCTGCACGTTGCGTAATTTAGCCCGCCCGTTTTAATATTTAAGATTGTGTCAGACAGCCTCGTCATCATACCCACCTACAACGAAATGGAGAACGTGCAGCGAATGGTGCGCACGGTCATGGGGCTTGAGAAGGAATTCCACTTATTGATCATTGACGATGGGTCGCCTGACGGAACTGCCCAGTTGGTCAAGGATCTGATGCCCGAATTCTCAGGTCGGCTTTTCATTGAGGAACGCAAAGGGAAATTGGGCCTGGGCACTGCTTATATCCACGGATTCAAATGGGCATTGGCCAGAAACTATCAGTTCATTTTTGAAATGGACTGCGACTTCTCTCACGACCCGCCCGACCTGATAAAACTGTACACTGCCGCCATCGAAACACCGGCCGACCTGGTCATCGGATCACGCTACATAAAGGGCGTGAATGTTGTAAACTGGCCCATGGGACGCGTGCTCATGTCTTACTACGCATCAGCCTACGTGCGGCTTATTACCGGAATGACCATTCGCGATACCACTGCCGGCTTTAAGTGCTATAGAAGGGTTGTTCTGGAAACGATTCCCTTGGATGATATCAAGTTCTTTGGCTACGCATTTCAGATTGAAATGAAATTTGTGACGTGGAAGTACGGATTCCTGATCAAGGAAATTCCGATCATTTTCACTGACCGTACCGCTGGTGAATCGAAAATGAGCTCAGGGATCTTTAAGGAAGCAATCCTCGGTGTGTTGGAAATGAAATGGAAAAGTCTGTTCAGAACCTATAAACGAAATTGAGCATGTCAAAGTCCCTTATCAAAGGAGCAACCATTGTAAACGAAGGCAAGAAGTTTTCCTCTGACGTGTTGATTGAAAACGGTCGCATTGCCCGTGTTGACCCTACGATTGAAGTCAACGGAAACGTGACTGAAATAAAGGCCGATGGACTTCTTCTGATTCCGGGCGTCATTGATGATCAGGTTCACTTCCGAGAACCGGGCCTAACCCACAAAGGAGACCTTTTCACCGAATCGCGTGCTGCGGTGGCCGGAGGAATTACCAGCTACATGGAAATGCCTAACACGGTTCCGAATGCCTTGACGCAGACCCTCCTTCAAGACAAATACGACCGGGCAGCACAAGTTTCGTTGGCCAACTATTCGTTCTTCATGGGCGCCAGCAACGATAATCTGGACCAAGTGCTTCTCACAAATGAGCAGACCGTCTGCGGCATCAAGATCTTCATGGGCTCTTCAACCGGAAACATGCTGGTTGACAACGAAAAGACCTTAGACGGGATCTTCTCTCAATGCCCCATGCTGATTGCGACCCATTGCGAAGACGAAGCAACCATCCGAAGCAATACAGAGATCTTCCGCCAGCGGTATGGAGAAAACGTGCCCATGAGCGCGCACCCATTGATCCGTGATGTTGATGCGTGTTACCTCTCTTCGTCAAAGGCCATAGAACTGGCCAAAAGGCACAACACCCGACTTCACATTCTTCACATCTCAACCGAAAGAGAAACGCATCTTTTTGATAATTCGGTTCCATTGGAAATGAAGCGCATCACAGCCGAGGCGTGCATCCATCATCTTACGTTCAATGATGCACTGTATGAAACGAAGGGTTCTCTGCTTAAGTGGAATCCGGCTGTAAAGACCGAGGCCGACAGGCAGGGTATTTTCAAAGCGCTTTTGGATGATCGCATCGACATCATTGCCACAGACCACGCTCCGCACACGTGGGACGAGAAACAGAACGGTTATTTCGGTGCACCATCTGGCGGACCGTTGGTACAACATGCATTGTCCGCCATGATGGAACACGTGAAGAATGGCGCTATCGGCTTAGAACAAATGGTGGAAAAGATGTGCCATGCACCTGCGGTCTGTTTCCAATTGGCCGAACGGGGCTTCATTCGCGAAGGATTTTTTGCAGATCTCGTCCTTATTGATCCAAAGGCACCTTGGACCGTGTCCAAAGAGAATATCCTTTACAAATGTGGTTGGTCCATTTTTGAAGGAACAACCTTTTCCTCTTCGGTGAAACATACGTTTGTGAACGGTCATTTGGCCTATTCAAACGGAAAGCTGAACGATTCCGTACTCGGCCAGCGCTTGCATTTCAACAGATGAGACGCCTACCGATATTCGCCTGTCTCCTGATTTTCCTCCTGTATTCCTGCAAGGAAAAAAAACCTCTAAAACCCGCTTATCTCTTGACTGAAGAACAGATGGTAAGCGTGATGGTGGATATGCATCTGGTTGAAACAGCCCATAATCTCAAGCTCATCGGCCCAGATAGCACCAACGCAGAATACAAGGCCTATTTCAACTCCATCTTCGCATCTCACGAAATTTCTAAAACCGATTTTGACAGCAGTCTGTTCTACTACAGCACTCGCACCCAGCAAATGAATGCTATTTACGACAAGGTGCTGGAAGACCTGTATGAGTTGGAATCTCAGGTCAGATCCGACCAGTAGCCTTTACATCTTCCATAAATTTACTGCTAACGAAATCAAGCGTTTCGTTGAAATCTCTATACCGGAAGTCGCTTAGCGCTTGCAGCAATTTGGTGTTGTCGTAACGGTTGAGTTGCAGCGCATGGTGAGCTACTTCTTTGGTGATGAATGGCTTTTTACCTGTTACCGCACTTACCACAGATTCAAATCGCCAGGTCAGCTCTGTAAGAAATGGAGTGGCTTCAAACTTGGGAGACGGCTTGCCCATATTCTCTGCAATTCGCTGAAACACCTCCTTGAACCTACGATTCTCCGCACCTATTATGAACCGCTCTTCGCGAACGCCCGATCCCATAAGCTGGATCATGGCTTCGGCCACATCACGCACATCCACAAAACAATTACCTCCGCGTGTGTAAAAAGGTAGTCCGCGCCACGTTCTGCGAAACATGGCTCCTGTACTCGCATTCCAATCTCCAGGCCCAATGATCAACGATGGATTGACCATGAACGCATCCAAGCCCTCAACCACGCCTCGCCAAACTTCCAATTCTGCTAAATGCTTGCTGATGGCATAGGCCGCATTGTGAGAGGTATCCTTCCACTCATTGCGCTCGCTGATCATTTCTTCCGAACCATCTCTCCCAATGGCCGCAACAGAACTAACATGGCAAAGCCGAACACCTTCTTTGTCCACACACAGATTCACCACATTGGCTGTTCCCTCCACATTTACCGCATTCATATACTGTCTGTCTTTTGGAAGAAACGTAACGGCTGCGGCACAATGATAAACGTGCGTTATCCCGCTGAACGCATCTTCCAAGCTGGGAACATCCAGCACATCTCCCCTCACCCAATCTATTCTTTCCCAAAGTTCCTTAGCCTCGGTATCGTAATACCTGAATACATCTACAACCGCATTCCGCTTATCATCTGAACGATAGATGGCTCGCACCTTTTCTCCGCTCTTAACCAGATTCAGCAAGAGATGAGAGCCTAAAAGTCCAGTTCCTCCGGTAACAAGTATCATGCGGTAAATGTATCGGTTTGCGCGTTTTTATAATTGATTGAAAAATGCACTCAGGACTTGACCGACCTAAGCTGATGAGGCTATTTTTGCGGCCATGAAAACAATGGACACCACCTCGTTTGCCAACAAGAAGGCCCTGATAAGAGTCGATTTCAATGTGCCTCTTGATGATGATTTCAATATAACGGATGATACTCGGATAACAGCCGCCCTGCCCACAGTAAGAAAAGTACTCGCGGACGGTGGTGCCGTCATATTGATGAGCCATCTAGGTCGGCCAAAGAGTGGTCCTGAAAACAGATTCTCGCTTCGCCACTTGGTTCCTCATCTCTCCGATCTGATCGGTGTTCCGGTCAAATTCGCAGATGATTGTGTGGGCGAAAAAGCCGTAACGGCTGCCGCAACATTGAAAATGGGCGAAGTATTACTGCTCGAAAACCTTCGTTTCCATAAGGAAGAGGAAGCGGGCGATGTCACCTTCTCTAAGCAATTGGCGCAGTTGGGCGACATCTACGTGAATGACGCCTTCGGAACGGCCCACCGCGCACATGCATCGACAACCATCGTGGCCCAGTTCTTTCCGAACGACAAATTATTCGGTCATCTATTGGCAAAGGAAATTGAAAGCGTAGATAGGGTGCTGAAGAACTCCGAGAAACCAGTTACGGCAGTCATGGGCGGTGCCAAAGTATCTTCCAAGATCTCCATCATAACCAACCTGATCGATCGCGTTGATCACATCATCATCGGGGGAGGTATGAGCTTCACTTTTGCCAAAGCTTTGGGCGGAACAGTCGGAAATTCGCTGGTTGAGGACGATTTTGTGGAAACTGCCAAGCAGATTCTGAAAGTTGCAGAGACCAAAGGGGTTAAGATCCATTTACCGGATGACACAGTTGCTGCAGATGCCTTCGACAACGCTGCCAACACGAAAGTCTACGACACCATGATCATTCCTGAGGGTTGGATGGGATTGGATATCGGCCCTAAAACCGAAAGAACCTACCATGATGTACTGATGGGATCGAAAACCATACTATGGAATGGTCCTATGGGCGTTTTCGAGATGGAATCGTTTCAACAAGGGACACGATCGGTGGCACTTTCGATTGCAGAGGCCACAAAGAAAGGGGCATTCTCGTTGGTGGGCGGTGGCGATTCGGTAGCCGCCATCAACAAGTTCAATCTTTCAGACCAAGTGAGTTACGTTTCAACCGGGGGTGGGGCGCTATTAGAGTACATGGAAGGGACCGACCTTCCGGGCATAAAGGCTATTCGGGGATAATATCCCGAACAACTTCCTTCACCTTATCGAATTTCCGGTCGGTCTTATCAAACAGATTGTCCTTGTTCAGTTCTTCCAATACCGGAAGTAGAAAGGGCGCAACCTTCGAAATGGGTTCGTAAAGCAACGAACCCCCTGCATTCTCTCCCTTGTTAAAGCGGTCCAGCAGTTCCGCCCGATTGAACAACAGAATGACCGTGCTGATGAGAAAGGACATCCGCAGAACGCCAAAGGCTGCTCCGGCCAACTTGTTCAACCAGTTCAGCGATAAGGAATTGGCCACACCCTGAATGGCCTGGGCAAAAAAATGAACCAGAATGATGACCCCAACAAGGATGAACGCGAATGCGATGATGGGAACAAAGTCGTTGGTCACATCGGTGTTCTTGTAAATGAAGTCGGCAGCCTCATTGGCAAAACCCACCCCGATGGCAATTCCAGCTATCAGACCGATCAGCCTCGCCACTTCCATGATAAAACCTGTAGTTATTCCCTTATAGAGCCCCCAGATCAGCGGTAAGGCAAGCACAGCGTCAAACCAGTTCATCAATACTGCTGAATATATCCATATCGCTCTGCCGTTTCGGTCAGGGTTCTATTCACCACACCGAAAAACGTATTGCCAAAGCGGTAATTTTTCATCTTTTCCTTCTTTTCCTTCAGGAACTGTTCCCGCTGCGTTCCTAGCATTTTGATGATGGTGATATATTCCTTCCGCTCGTAGTTTATTTCTGAGATGCTTTGAACGAAGTCTTGTTCTGACATGGTCAGAAATTTCTCGTCCATCAGCTTTCTGTTCTGTTTCTCAGGAGCTCCTAAGCCTGTGTTCTTCAGATCTATGAGATCCCAACTATGGTTCTTACCCTGATAAAGTTGTGTGGCCTTGAAGAATGTACGTGCTTCCACCTGATTCTCGCCTTGCAATTCCGCCTCTTCGTCCAGTTCTGCCTGCATCTCATACCTTTCCAATCCTTGTTGCCCATAATACACGTAAGTGGTGTTTATCATATGGTTGGCTTCGCGCAGCATGGCTCCGTCATACGGTTTTTCTATTACAATGGCTGGTTCTTTAAGGCCAATAAGGAAAAATCCGCCTCCGGTGTTATCAGCAATGCTTTTCCACTCGGCCTGCTCGGCCGGATTCGAATAGGTCAGGAAATAAAGAGCGTTTATCACGATTCCCATTTCCTTGGCCTGCTCCACGGGTTTTTTGAAGCCTGGTCCAGCAGAAGGCTTTCCGTTACCTACCAGATACATGAGCTTGATGGCGTTGGGATCTTGGCTCCAAGAAATTTGGTTCACTGCCACATCTAAAGCGTGGCCCATGAAATAATTACCGGGTGCAGTTACGTCCTTGATCTGAAAGAAGGGATAGGCTGCTGCATCGATGTCGGTAGTGAGGTCTGTTATTACCTGAACATAGTTGTTCTCCTTCTTGAAACTTGGTCGGCCCATGCACACGATGCCAATGCGGTATTCAGGCTGCGGGTCAAGCCTCGATATCTCATTTTGAATTTCCCAGAACTTGCTTCTCACGGCTGAGAGTATGCCACCGGTACTTCCACTTATGTCAACCACGAAAACTACGTCAATAACACCACCGGTCGGTCGTTCAGGAAGCCGGTCCGCAAACGATGAGTTCGTGAACAATACCAGGCCCAGAAGGGTATATCGAAGTGCGAGAATTAGCTTGGACACCAGCTTTTCGAACATTGTGGTCGCAAAAATAGGATTTTGAACTTTGGGACTGCTCATTGCTAATTTTGTGCCATGCACGAATTGGATCTACAAAGAGATTGGCGGTTGTTGGTTGCCCGATTGGAAAAGCGCTTTGGCGAGGGTTTGGACCTTGATGCCATTCTGTTCTTGGTCGGAGTTCAGGAACTGGGACAAGGATACCGCGCCTTTAAAAAGAATGAGAAGACCGATCTGATGCATATTGCCATTTGCCGACTACTGATGCAATATGGATATTACGAGTATCTGGGCATGGATGAGGATGGTTGGCCGCACTATCAGCCTTTGGCCAAGTTGCCACAGCTTAATCCAACGCAACAAAGCCTCCTGATGAAAGAGGCTTTGCTGGATTACTTTAAGAATTCCGAATTGGTGAACTAGTCGTTCACGTTAACGGTCTTTTCCACCGTTTCTCCCTGTTCGAGAATCAGGAAGTTCTCCAAGTTACTGTAGTTGGCGTAAACGATATCATACTGAATGATGGCATCCTCAAACCAGACAAACTCTGCTTTTCCCTTTGTGTCTGTAAAGATGTTGGTGTCAATATGTTCGGCACCTATCTGGTCCAAGTAGAATCTGACAACTGCTTGCACTGCGGCAACCTCCACGGTGTCGCCCGTAATGAAGTTCACCGAATCTTTAAGAACCGTGATAACCGCTTTGGCGTCCCTGTTCTTTTTACAGGACGATGTGGTGAAAACAACTGCTGTTAAAAGCGCAACAACTACCAAGATATTTCTCATTTCAATCATTTTTCTGCAACAACCTAAAGGTCTATGCGTAGTGGTATGAATTCTGCTGTAAGTATATTCGCAGCAACCAAAGATATAAATTGCACATCAACACGTTATAGCATCATGAAAAAGACACTCTTACTATTTGCGTTGGCGCTGAGCACCACCATTGGATCGGCCCAGGAATCGGAACCTATCGTGCAGATCAGCACGACTTTCGGTGACATCAAGATCAAACTTTACAATGAAACACCTTTGCATCGAGACAACTTCCTTGAATTGGCGAAGTCTGGAAAATATGATGGTTCGGTGTTTCACCGTGTCATCAGAAACTTCATGATCCAGGGAGGTGGCAGTGCAGACCTGCAGACCATTGATGGCAGACCGATGATACCTGCCGAGTTCAATCCCAAATTCATTCACAAAAAGGGAGCGCTGGCCGCTGCGCGCACAGGCGATAATGTAAACCCACAACGAATGTCATCAGGGTCTCAGTTCTACATTGTTCAAGGCCAGAAATATCCGGTAGACAGGGTTACGCAGATGTCGCAACGCTCTGGAGTGCAATACACTGAAGAGCAGAAACAGGTCTATGCTGATCTTGGCGGAACGCCTCACTTAGATATGCAGTACACCGTTTTCGGAGAGGTGATAGAAGGTTTGGATGTGGTTGATAAGATCGCTGCGGTTCAGGTCCATCAGGCCGACCGACCCGTGGAAGACATTATCATGAAAGTGACAATTCTGAAGCAATAGGGAAAAACCGTTAATAATTGAACAGGCCGCCAATTCAGCGGCCTGTTTTACTTTTGGGCCATGCTTAAAAAACTCGAAGACTACGAGAAACAGATCCGTGAACTGGTCATTGCCAGTGAGGGCGACCTTGAGAGTTTCCGTCTGCAATTCCTTTCCAAAAAAGGCATTATCCCTCAACTTTTCACTGCATTCCGCGATGTGCCGAATGAGCAGAAAAAGGTGTTCGGGCAGAAGCTGAATGTGCTTAAGGATCTGGCAGAGACCAAGTTCAAAGAATTACAATCCGAGTTAAGGTCGGGTCGTAGTAAAGTTGACCCGAGTTTGGATCTGACCGTTCCTCCATTTCCGTTGGAATGGGGAACGCGACATCCGGTGAACATGGTGCGCAGAGAAGTTGTCGGAATCTTTGAACGCATCGGTTTTACTGTCTCTGAAGGTCCTGAAATTGAAGATGATTGGCACAACTTCTCTGCCTTGAACTTTCCGCCTGAGCATCCCGCAAGAGATATGCAGGACACATTCTTCGTAGCCAAAGACCCTGATTTCGCGCTACGAACGCATACCTCCTCCGTTCAGGTGCGCGTAATGGAGAACCAAAAACCACCGATACGGACCATTTCTCCGGGAAGGGTTTTCCGGAACGAGGCCATTTCCTATCGTGCTCACTGCATTTTCCATCAGATAGAAGGCTTGTACATTGACACGAACGTTTCGTTTGCCGACATGAAGGACACCCTGCTTTATTTTGCGCGCGAATTCTACGGGCCTGAAACGAAGATCCGCTTGCGACCATCCTACTTCCCGTTCACGGAACCAAGTGCCGAAATGGACGTTTATTGGGGTTTGGAAACTGAATCCGATCACCGCATAACAAAAGGGACCGGTTGGTTGGAGGTGTTGGGCTGCGGCATGGTAGACCCGAACGTTCTTCGCTCATGTGGCATCGATCCAGAAGTGTATTCCGGTTTTGCGTTCGGAATGGGAATTGAACGAACGGCCATGCTCAAATACCAAGTTAAAGACCTGCGCCTCTTCTTTGAGAACGACAAGCGCTTCCTTGACCAATTCAAGACGGCTTATTGAGTTGATCCATTAAAACGGGGTGATCGTAAGTTGTAGCTTGCGGAAATTACCGGTCGGGGGATTTAAATTGAATTCAACATGAAAGACAAGATCAAAGAACTTCGGGAGAAACAGGACCTTGCCTTGCTGGGCGGTGGCGAAAAGCGCATTGAATCGCAACACTCCAAGGGAAAATTGACCGCCCGTGAACGAATAGCTCTGTTGATGGACGAGAACAGTTTTCAGGAGTTGGGCATGTTCGTCACTCATCGTTCGCAAGAATTCGGTCTGGACAGACAGAAGTTTTTGGGCGATGGTGTAATCACGGGTTATGGAACCATCAATGGCCGAACGACTTACGTTTTCGCACAGGATTTCACAGTTTTCGGAGGCTCGTTGGCCGAGATGCATGCTCAGAAGATCTGCCGAATTATGGACCTTGCCATGGAAAACGGTGCGCCAGTTATTGGTTTGAATGATTCTGGCGGTGCGCGTATCCAAGAAGGCGTGGTCTCTCTGGGGGGTTATGCCGATATCTTCTATAAGAACACACTCGCATCAGGGGTTATTCCTCAGATCTCAGCCATAATGGGGCCCTGCGCAGGTGGCGCGGTTTATTCTCCGGCACTTACGGATTTTGTTATGATGGTGGAGCATTCGAGCTACATGTTCGTTACTGGTCCGAATGTGGTTAGGACCGTTACGCATGAAGAGGTTACCTCTGAAGAGCTTGGCGGTGCCAGTGCTCATTCAACCAAATCTGGAGTCACTCATTTTTCAAGTGCTAATGACCTGGAATGCATTGAACATTTGAAAAAACTGCTGAGCTACCTGCCGCAGAACTGCGAAGAAGAATCACCACGTATCGAGTATCATTCCAAAGACGAAAAACGTCCCGGGCTGGACAGCATCATTCCTGAAAATCCCAATCAACCTTACGATATAAAGGAAGTGATCGAATCGGTAACTGATACAGGTTCGTTCTTTGAGGTACATAAGGATTTTGCCGAGAACATTGTGGTCGGGTTTGCACGGCTGGCAGGAAAAAGCATCGGTATCGTGGCTAACCAGCCAGCTATGTTGGCCGGTGTTTTAGACATTAAAGCATCGCAGAAAGGTGGTCGTTTTGTGCGTTTCTGCGATTGTTTCAATATTCCACTTCTGGTGTTTGAAGATGTTCCCGGCTTCCTTCCCGGAACGGACCAGGAATGGAATGGCATCATCTCCAACGGAGCAAAACTGCTCTACGCCTTCAGTGAAGCTACTGTTCCAAGAATCACCGTCATAACCCGCAAAGCCTACGGTGGCGCATATGATGTGATGAACAGCAAGCATATTGGTGCCGATATGAACTATGCTTGGCCATCGGCTGAAATTGCCGTGATGGGAGCAAAAGGTGCTGCCGAGATCATATTCCGCAATGAAATAAAGGATGCTTCTGATCCTGAGGCAAAACTGAAGGAGAAGGAGCAGGAATATCTGGAACACTTTGCCAATCCTTACCGCGCAGCCGAACGCGGTTATGTTGATGAGGTGATACTTCCCTCGGACACAAGGGAAAAGCTTATCAAGGCGTTTTCCATGTTGAAGACCAAGGCACGGACACTTCCTAAAAAGAAGCACGGGAATATTCCGTTGTAAGCTGAATTTCTTAGGATTGCGTTCCTTTACGTCTGCAAGTCAACCTTAATCCACATTATGGTTTACGCACTCGTTTTCAGGCGCATTCTTGTGCTGGTCCTTGTGTTGGTGTCCGTTCATGTTTCAGCCCAATCCAAGGCCGACAGTCTGCTTCGCGTACATGCGGCCGGTAAAGCAGATGCCAGCACCTATGCCGATCTTGTTTGGACTTACGTTTTTAACCAGCCGGATTCTGCCATCTACTTTGGTAATCGAGCCATTGATTGGTGCCAGAAAACGGGAATAGACTCGCTGCTCGGAAGCATTTACAATCGGGTTGGAGTTGCCTATGACGTTAAATCCGTTCCTGATTCAGCCTTGTATTTCTATCATCTTGCTTTGGCGCACGCACAGGAAACAGGCAACCTGAAGACCGAGGGCGGTGCGCTGAACAACATAGGACTTATACATTGGAACAATGGTGAACTGGAAAAGGCCATAGACTACTATATCCGCGCTGCGGGTAAGTTCGAACAGATCGGCAATCTGATCGGTCTTGGTAATACCTACAACAACATCGGTATCATCCTTTTTGAGGACGAACAAATTGAAAAGAGCATGCGCTATCACCGTCAAGCGCTTCGGATCCGACTCAAAACCGGCCATAAGACCGGTATTGCTTCAACTTACCTGAACCTATCGCAATTGTTCTCCAAAGGCCACTTGAATATGCCAGATTCATCCATTTTCTATGTTCGGCAGGCCATCCCACTTTATGAGGAGGTGAGGGATCTCTACGGTCTTTCACGTGCTTATCGCGAATTGGCAGACCACTTCTCTGACATCTACCAATATGAGGACGCCTTAAAGGCATACGGGCAGGCACTTCGTATACAGATAGGCCTTGGGAATGCGGAAGGATACGCATCGACCTACTATAATATAGCCGGCATCTACAAGAAGATGCAAGACACTGATAATGAGCTGGCTTACTTGGATTCTGCAGAATTCCTCGCCTCTGCAAGTAACGATCTTTCGTTGCTTTGGAAAGTTTACCGCACAAAAGCACGGGCCTTTGGCCGATCGGGCAGACATGAGGAGGCATATCCTTACTGGATCAAATATGATAACCTGAAGGACAGCTTGGTGAACATAGAAAAGAGTCTCCAGATCGAAGAGCTGGAAACACAATACCGGACAGCAGAGAAGGATCGCGAGATATCTGAGAAGAAGATCGCTCTGGCAGAAGCAAAGCTGAAACTGGAGAATCGCAGCAAGTGGATCATTGGTCTCGTAAGCGGACTGGTTATGATCCTTCTGCTCGGTTTTGCCCTTGTGCAGCGTAATGAACGGAGAGCGCAAGCAGAAAAAGATGCGTCCATTATTGCTGAGCGGCAGCGTGGGTTGGAAGCTATCATTGAAGCAACAGAAGACGAGCGGAAACGAATTGCAAAGGACCTTCACGATGGGATCGTGCAAACATTAACCGGTTTGAGTCTTCGTTTGCAAAAACAGTTTTCAGCCTTGGTTGCCGATGAGGCAGCAAGAAAGGAGTTCGTAGCATCGCAATCAATGTTGGACGAATCGATCAGCGAAATACGCACCATCAGCCACCAAATGATGCCGCGTGTATTGGCCGAAGTGGGGCTTGTTCCCGCATTGGACGATATGCTTGACAAATCTCTCGGAAATACAGATATCAAGTTTGAATTCGAGCATCACAAAGTCGAGGGCGAGCGATTCCCAGAAAATCTTGAGGTTAGTCTATACCGAATCTGCCAGGAACTGATCAACAACATCATAAAACATTCAGAGGCAAAGGCAGTTTCAATCCAACTACTTAAAACAAAAACACACTTGGTGCTGGTGGTAGAAGACAACGGAAAGGGATTTACCTTTGACAGTGAGCTGAATCGCAATGGTATCGGCCTCATGAATATCAACACCCGGGCAAAAGCAATGCATGGTGAAGTGAATTACGAGCCGAGCCCACAACAAGGTACGGTTGCAACCATTAGAATACCCTTGCCATGAGCCGCATCCGACTACTTCTGGTTGATGATCACCAGATCGTTTTAGATGGTATAAAAGCACTGCTGGACGGCCTAGATGGCTTTGACTGTGTGGCTACTGCGGACAATGGTCAAAAGGCCCTTGATCTGCTCAAGGTGTTTCCTGTGGATGTGGTATTGATGGACATCGACATGCCCATTATGAACGGAATGGATGCCACTCGTATTATCAAGAAGGAATACCCTAATGTGAAGGTCATATCGCTGACTCAGCACAGCGAACGTGGTATGGTTAAACGCTTGTTGGATTGTGGGTCTGATGGCTACCTGCTCAAGAACATTGCCCAAGATGAACTGACAAGTGCCATACGCAAGGTAAATGCGGGAGAAAATGCATTTAGCGAAGAAGTGGCCATGAGTTTGGCCGGCAAAGTGGTAGAAAAAAACGCTAACGGAGTTGAAATAGAACTTACGGAGCGCGAGATTGAAATCCTCTCTCTGATTGCCGAAGGGTTAAGCAGTAAACAGATTGGCGACAAACTATTCATCAGTCCTCGGACGGTTGACACTCACCGGACAAACCTGATGAACAAGCTCGACATCCATAACATTGCAGGTCTGATCCGCTTTGCTTTCAAGAATGGCTATAGCTGATCTTTACAAAAAGTGTTAGATCTTCCAGCCTAACAGAACACCTCACACATCTTGACGTTCTGTATTGACAAAACATCGGTATAATTGCCGCTCAATTCATAAAATGCAGAACTTCCGAACATTCCGTCTAGCTGCGCTTTTCATTGCGCTGTCCTACCTAAGCACCAGCGCCCAAGAGGTTGACCTTCATGGTTGGCATCACAAAGACCCGTCAGAGGGTATTTACGGTGTAGGAACCGAAAAGGCGTACGAACTGCTGAAAGACCGCAAACCAACCAAAGTGGTTGTTGCCATTCTAGACTCTGGTGTCGATACCGACCATGAAGACCTGAAAGACAACATTTGGGTAAATGAGGACGAGATTCCCGGCAATGGTATTGACGATGACAGGAACGGATACGTAGACGACATCAACGGCTGGAACTTTCTAGGGAACGCTGAAGGCGTGAACTTGGATGCCGCCAACTTGGAACTGACCCGCCTCTACCGAAAATTGGCACCAAAGTTCAGTCAAATCAAATCGAAGAAGGAAGTAGCAAAAGAGGATGTGGAAGATTACCTCCTTTTCAAAGAACTTGAGGAGAAAATATTGACCGAACTGAATCAGACCGGACCGGAATATGCTCAGATAGATGCCTTTCTAAAGGTCTACAACAAGGCCGACAGTGTTGCTAGGTCTGCATTGGGAGCAAATTATACGGCAAGCGATGTGCTGGCTTGGAAAACAAAGTCTGATGACGAGGCTTTGTATCAGAACATTTTGAGCGGATTGGCACAGGACCCTAATTTCAGCAAAAGCGGGCTAGAGGAATATTATAACTACCTGCGCGACAAGATGGAGTATCACTACAACCCAAAGTTCGTTGACCGCGCTTTGCTTGGCGATGATTATGAACTTGTTGAAGAACGATATTATGGCAACAATGATGTCTCTGCTCCTCACAACGACCACGGAACGCATGTGGCCGGTATTGTTGGAGCTGTAAGAAACAACAAGCTGGGCATGAACGGTATTTGTGCCAACGTTGAACTGATGGTTGTTAGAACGGTGCCTAATGGCGATGAATTTGATAAGGATGTGGCAAACGCCATCCGATATGCGGTTGACAATGGCGCCCACATCATCAATATGAGCTTCGGAAAGGCCTATTCACCACAGGTCGGTGCCGTGTATGAGGCCATCAAGCATGCAGAAGCCAAAGGCGTACTGTTGGTTCACGGTGCAGGGAACGATGCCGCAAACATCGACAAGGTTGAAAATTACCCTAATCCGTTCTACACGGAAGGAAGTGCCAAATGCACCACTTGGCTTACCATTGGCGCAAGCGCGCATTCTGGAGACAAAAAGCTGGTGGGTGTTTTTTCTAACTACGGAAAGAAGAATCTCGACCTGTTTGCGCCCGGTGTACAGATCTATTCGGCAAAGCCAGATGACACGTATGAATTTGCCGATGGAACCAGCATGGCGGCACCCGTAGTTTCGGGTGTGGCAGCACTTATCAAATCATATTTCCCTGAAATTTCAGGTGCCGAATTGCGTGAACTGTTGCTGGAGTCGAGCAATAAATACCCGAAACTCAAGGTGCTGATGCCCGACCCGAATTACAAACAGACCAAGTCCGCCAAGTTCGGAAATCTCTCTGTCAGTGCTGGCATCGTAAACGCTTATAACGCAGCTCAGTTAGCACTTAATAAATACGGTAGATAAGAAAGCGTTAACTTTTTCGTTAAATTGGATGAACCTTACTATCCAATACCATGAAAAAGTTTCTCGCTGTTATTGCCGGCCTTGTCGTTGCCTTTACGTTAACAACCGCTGGCACGCTGGCCTCTGCCAAATTCTTCGGTAATCTTGATGTGTTCAGCCCATCACTTGATGGCGCAAAAGCATTGATAAGCAGTATGTCGAGTGTCGGGCTGGTACTGATCATCGTTTCCCACGCCATTGGTTCTTTGGCAGGAGGCGTTACGGTTGGCTGGATCTTGAAAGATGATACAATGAATGTCGGGCTTACGCTTGGCGCCATTATGACGATTCTAGGATTGGTGAACATGGTGCTCATACCCACATATCCCGAATGGTTCTACTTGGATTTCATCGTATTCATTCCGCTTTCTATGTTTGGCGCCAATTACACGTCCAAACTATAGCTGATTGATACATACAGAGAACCTCATTGTCGGCCTAGGTATTGCGGGTCTAAATCTCTGTCATTACTTAGAAAAGGCAGGAAAGTCCTTTCTGGTAATAGACCGCTGCCCAGCAAACTCCTCTTCGTTGATTGCCGGTGGTATCTACAATCCGATAGCGCTCAAGCGCAAACTCAAAAGTTGGAAGGTTGATGAACTGTTCCAGAATTTGGTAGAGACTTACTCCGAAATAGACCAAAGGCTTGGTATTTCATCATTGGAGCACAATTTCCCTATTCTAAAACCCATTTCGGCTCTAGACGACCTGCATGAATGGGAACGGGCTGTTGATGAAAACCGACTATCTCCGTATGTAAATTCGTTACAGGTAGGAACTCCAACTGGTCCATTCTCCGAGAATACGATTGCAAGTGTTACGATAGAACATGCTGGTTTTGTGCGAATCGGCAAGACACTAATGGCATATCGCGAATACCTGAAAAACAGCGGTCGGCTTTTGACCGGTGATTTTGACCACGATGGCCTAGAGATCGATGGTGATGCCATAAGATACCAAGACCTACATGCTGATCGGGTGATCTTTGCAGAGGGTCGGTTCATCCGAGAAAATCCATATTTCAATTGGCTCCCTTTCCGTGGTACCAAAGGCCAAATGCTGACGGTAAAAGTGCCAGATAGCCTTACGCCCGACCGCATTTACAACCAGCAGTTCCTGTTGTTTCCAACCGAAGAAAAGAACATATTCCGATTGGGCGCCACTTACGAATGGACACATCTGGATGAGATTCCTACTCAAGAAGCAACAGCGGAACTGGTGGCCAAGGTAGAATCGGCCCTGTCCATAAAGCTTGAGGTCATGGACGCTCAGGCAGCTGTAAGGCCAACGGTTATCGACCGCAGACCCGTTGTAGGAAAGCATCCGAACAAGCTACCATTGTTCATTTTCAATGGCCTTGGAACAAAAGGCGTAATGCTTGCTCCTTATTTTGCCAAGCAATTGGTTGACCATATTTACGATGGAAAACCTCTTGATCAGGAAGTTCACCTGAACCGCTTTGTGCAAAAACACTACGTGAAGGACTGAATTCCGAGTTCGTTCTGAATTTCCGACCTCAGCTTTAGTTTTACCTCTTCTTCATCGATCAAATGTCCCAATTCTTGCTGCATGGAAGTGACCGCCTTATCGTCAATTCCACAGGGAATGATGTGTTTGTAATAGGTAAGGTCCGTGTTCACATTCAGCGCAAAGCCGTGCATGGTCACCCAGCGGCTGGTGTGCATTCCGAAGGCGCAGATCTTCCGCGCTTTTTCTGGGTTTTCCCAATCGATCCAAACACCTGTAAAGCCTTTGGGGCCACGGCCTGCTTCAATGCCGTATTCGGCCAACGTGGCGATGATGGCTTCTTCCAGTTTATCAATGAATTTGTGGATGTCGTGAAAGAAAAAATCGAGATCGAAGATCGGATAACCCACTATCTGACCAGGTCCATGGTAGGTGATGTCACCCCCGCGATTGATGTGATAAAACTCCGCGCCATGAATTTTGAGCTCGCTTTGCGTCAGTAATAGGTTTTCCTCCTTACCGCTTTTGCCTAATGTGTAAACATGCGGGTGCGAACAGAAAATCAATCGGCTTTCAGTTGATTTTGGGGATTCTGGATTGAGCTTGTTCGACTTTTTACGCTCCACCATTTCATGAAACTGCTCCAGCTGGTAATCCCAACACTCCTTGTAGGGAATGAGACCCTTGTCTTCGAAATAAACTTCGTGGGCGCTCAATTTTGCCTTGACCTTTGTGTGATAATCAGTCGATCAAGCCGTCTTTTGTTCTCCTGTTGCAGCAAAGAAGGATAAAGGTTCATTAGAACATTTATTGCCATAATGATCAGCCCAAAAAGAGCACTGTATTTAATGCCATGATAGGCAGCAAAGGGCATTACGAACACAAAACCGATGAGGTGACCGATTTCCGAATAGGTCATTTCCATGCGGATTTCCAGCAGGTCGGCTTTGCCATTTTTCAGTTTGATCTTCTGGTTGAAGAATTTGAATGGTGTGTTCTTCACAATCCATTGAAAGTACTTGATTCCTAAATACTTGTTAGCCGTGCTACTTCGAATGAAGTTGAAGTCTGAAAGCTTGTGATAGAATCCCATTTTCATCAAAATTCCGTTGCCAATCAGCCCAACAAGCCAAGAAATAAACGATATGGAAATCCCGAACTTGAGATACTCGACCATTAGCTAAGCTTAGCCAACTCGCCCTTCAAGTGATCGATCACCTTCACTTCGGTTTCATCAATTCCCTTCTTTTCGGCCAAGAAGTAGGAGATCCAATCGCCAATATGCACTAAGTACAGCGCGCGCTGCAGGTCGCTCGTGCCTTTAGACCAAACCTCTACAATAGTGCTTGTGTACTCAGTAAAAGTTCCCTTGTTGATGTTCATCCGAGCCTGAATGCGGTCGAAATCTGTTTCACTCCGAAACAGGATTACCGCCAGATCATCATTCTGCG
This sequence comes from Bacteroidota bacterium, assembly GCA_046047575.1. Taxonomy (GTDB): domain Bacteria; phylum Bacteroidota; class Bacteroidia; order UBA10329; family UBA10329; genus UBA10329. The sequence goes on from JBJOHR010000178.1 coordinate 53,062, forward strand.
CTCGCCAACCGACAAGCTCATTGTGGTTCATTTCTGGGATCACATGATGCCAGCAAAGCATCTTGCTGTTTTCATTGATCTGTTGACGGAAACGCGTGGCAACGCCTCCAAATCCATCAGCGGCATAAATCACAGGGATTTTACCGTACAGCTTGTCGGTTACCTGCTTAGCTTCTTCTTGGATGGCCATTTCCTTGTCATCCAACAGCTTGATGGCTGCTTCCAATTCTTTCTCGAATTTCTTTGAAATGATGCCGTGTGCATACAAGACATACAACACTTCTGGGAACGAAAGCCCAAAACTGGCCCGTGGGGGCTGTCCTCCAGGAATCCCGATGTAATCCCAGCCGAATTCATCGGCCATTTCCTTCAGTTTACCACCGCTGGATATGACCACGATCTTGGCTCCTTCCTCATGCGCCAACTTGGCGGCTGAAATGGTTTCTTCCGTATTGCCCGAATACGAACACGCCAAGAAAAGCGTGTTGATGCTCACGAAGTTGGGAATGAAATATCCGTTGTTGGTTACGATCGGAACATGTGCCTCCGAAGCCACAACCTCCGCAGCAATTGTTCCGCCAATTCCTGAGCCGCCAAGGCCAGAAATAAGCACATTGGAGATGTTCGCATTCCAATCAGAAGGTTCATAGGCGTTGCCAATGACGATGGCGTGCGCAATCTGATTTGTGAAGTCCTTGATAAGTTCTTTCATGACCCTTGTTGTAGGCCGACAAAGCTAAACTATCCTGAAATGCTGGCAAGGATTCGGCTATAGACTGTTGGTTATCTTTGCGCAAAATTTCATCCATGCACGAACTAAGCGAACAGGAGATTGTAAGACGCGATGCGCTGAAGAAGCTCGAAGAATTGGGCATTGACCCATATCCAGCGGCCGAATTCCCCGTGAACATCTTGGCCACCGAACTGAAGAAACGTTTCGAAGGTGGAGAAGAGCTGAACGAGGTGATTTTGGCTGGTCGCCTGATGAGCGTGCGCGTAATGGGGAAAGCCTCGTTTGCCGAGTTGCAGGACGCTTCTGGTCGCGTGCAGATCTACATTGCCCGCGATGAGATCTGCCCGGGCGATGACAAGGCGCTTTACAACGAGGTGTTCAAGAAACTGCTTGATTTCGGTGATTTCATCGGCATCAAAGGGCATGTGTTCAAAACGCAAGTTGGGGAAACCTCTGTTCATGTGAAGGAATTGACCGTGCTCGCAAAATCGGTGAAGCCGCTGCCGGTGGTGAAGACCGATGCGGATGGGAAAGTGCATGATGCGGTGACCGATGCGGAGTTCCGTTATCGTCAGCGATACGTTGATCTTGTGGTGAACCCAGGTACCAAAGAGGTTTTCAAGAAGCGCACAAAGCTTTATAGCGTGTTCCGCGAGTACTTTAATGAGCACGACATTCTTGAGGTGGAAACGCCAATTCTACAAGCGATTCCCGGTGGTGCGGCAGCAAGGCCGTTCATCACGCATCATAATGCGCTGAACATTCCGCTTTATCTGCGCATTGCGAATGAGCTTTATCTGAAAAGATTGATCGTTGGCGGTTTCGATGGCGTTTATGAGTTCGCCAAAGACTTCAGAAATGAAGGCATGGACCGTACGCACAATCCTGAGTTCACGGTGATGGAGATCTACGTGGCCTACAAGGATTACAACTGGATGATGGACTTTACCGAGAAACTTCTCGAAAAGGCTTGCATTGCGCTGAACGGAACCACTGAGATCAAGTACGGAAACATGGAGGTGAGTTTCAAAGCGCCTTATCCACGCGTGCCGATGCTGGATGCCATCAAGCAGCACACAGGTGTTGACATAACGGGAATGGGCGAAGATGAGCTGCGCCAAGTATGTAAAGATCTTGGTGTTGATGTCGACCCAAGCATGGGCAAAGGCAAGCTGATCGATGAGATATTCGGGGAGAAGTGCGAAGGCAATTACATCCAACCGACCTTCATCACGGATTATCCCGTGGAGATGTCACCTCTCACCAAGAAGCACCGAAGCAAAGAAGGTTTGGTGGAGCGTTTTGAGCTGATGATCTGCGGAAAAGAGATTGCGAACGCTTATTCCGAGCTGAACGACCCGCTGGAGCAACGCGAACGCTTTGAAGAGCAAATGCGCTTGGCCGACCGAGGTGATGACGAGGCCATGATGATCGATCAGGACTTCTTGCGGGCGCTTGAATACGGTATGCCGCCAACTTCAGGAATGGGAATCGGTATGGACCGTTTGGCCATGATGCTCACCGACCAGCATTCCATTCAGGATATTCTCTTCTTCCCACAAATGCGGCCTGAGAAAAAGGCCGAAAAGAAAGTGGAACTGAACGAGAACGAAAAATTGGTGTTCGACATCCTTTCCAAGAACTCACCCATGGACCTGAACGACCTGAAAACACGATCTGCCCTAAGCGGAAAGCAATGGGACAAGAGCATCAAGGGCCTTACTTCCATGGGAGTTGCCAAAGTGACTAAGACAGATGCAGGGTTGACGGTGGAAGCGGTTTAATTCACCAGCAATTTTACCGACACTGAACCCTGCTGCGTGTTCAGTTTCATCAAGTAATTTCCTGCTGATAATTCTGGAAGCG